>JBARHO010000201.1:0-9541 GCA_049799275.1 Thermoplasmata archaeon | reverse complement strand
CTACACGGTTGTTGAGGAGGCAACCGCCGAGGTGTTCGGCGGGATTTGCGTGCGATCGAAGGCCGTGTATGATGTTCTCCTACCCGATGAGAACGAACCGACCAAGTGGTGCGGCGTATCATGCAAGATGAAGAACAACGACACCCAGCGTATCAGCCAGGGACGGGTGTACGTAGAGTACGCGAACGCAGATTCAGAGTTCCTACAAGCCGTCGCTGCCGCCGGATTCCAGTAGTTGGTAATGTTCACACATCGAGGAACTCTTCGTATCCCTGACGTCGTAATCGGCCCGGCATGCGCCACCGATTTTCGAGGGCTGAGAGGTTCCCGAGACGGTACCCCACTGCTCTCAGGAGCATCAGCATGAGATCCCCGAACCTCAGCCACTCATCCCGCACCCGGAACCCCGACCGTCCTTGCCGTCCCTCGGTCGCGTAGAGGAGCTTGAGGACCACCCATTCGTTCTGCAGCATCATTGCCACCCCGACCTGGAGCAGTCGGAGCGACGGCGAGCGGCTCGAGGTCCGGGCCAGTGCTTGACCCATCACCCGATAACTCGACTCGATGCCGAACCTTCCTCGGTAGCGCTTCGCCACCTCCTCGAGGGGCATCTCGCCGACCACGGCGTAGATCCAGTATTGACAGCCTCGTCGGTTCCACTTCTTTCCTTTCTGGTAGCGGACCACGACATGGATCGTGAGCTCGAGAGGCGGGTCCCCGGGTTCCGGACCCTTCAGGGTGTGGGTCGTGGAGTAGGAGCCGTGGCCCCGCTCCCACCGCTTCCGCTGACGGGAGCCGAGGCGCACGGGGGTCACCGCGGTGATCCCCTGGCTCTTGAGCCAGGAGAGCACCGCGTAGTTGTAGAACCCCCGATCGAGAAAGACGGCCCCGAGCTGACCGCCGACCTGATGGAAGTCGTGCAGCGCCCTCTGAACGGCTCGTAGCGAGCCTCCGTTGCTGGGGTGGAACCTCAGGGAGGCGATGAGCCGGAAGCGGGGCAGTAGGATCGAGAGGGAGGCGAAGCGGTGAGCTCGGTGAGTGCCTCGCTCCTCCTTCGTCCGAACATACTGGCGGCGCTTCGGATCGAGAGGCTGGCCGTAGTACGGCCGATCCGTGAAGTCGATGGCGACATCGACAGGTTCCTTGGGGACGAAGGGCCGGATCTGTCGACGGAGCGCCATCGTGACGGCGCGCTGGGTCCGACGGAGGGTAAGGTGACCGAGAAGCCATCGGGCGGTGCGGTCCGAATGCCCCTGACGACTCTGGGCCCGGGCTCGGTGGACGGAGGAGCGCTGAGCGGCCGCTCGAAGGAGGAGATCGGCAGTGTCCCGGGACGTGGCGGTCCGGAAGCTCCTCGAGAGGGCGCTCTTCAGGAGTGGAAGCAGCCAGGCCAGCGCGGCGGAACGGACCCGACGGTCCGTGAGCCGCCTTGGGGGCGGTCGGGACGGAGGGTATTTCTCTCGGAGGCGAACTCGGTCCTTTGCGGTCTTACGACCGTCGCCGCGGCGCTTGGGGTACACACCGAATCGTCCGCGGCGTCCCCTCTTTCAAGGGAGAACTCCATCGGAAATTCGGGGAGATGCAGAGCCCCCGAGAACTGAGCAGCTCACGTCAGACGGCCGGTTGCCAAGTACTGGATTCGAAAAAGGCGGCCGTCAGCGCGTCCCGTGTGGTTGGACCGGCACCTCCTACAACCCGACGGAAGAGTGGGCCCAGTCGGATTTGAACCGACGACCTCCCGGTTATCAGCCGGGTGCTCCAGCCAGCCTAAGCTATGGGCCCGCCACGTCAGAGGGCATCCTGTGCCGGCGGCCTCACCACAGGGCAGCTACTAAACCAATTCGACCGCCTCGCAGAACGGTATCTCGTTCGCTCCTCCTCCGAGCGAACAACCCATTCCGGCCGGGTCGTCGTAGACGCGGGGGTCCTTCATTTCCCGCTGATTGATGCAACGTCGACCGGCCGCTGGCCGGCCCTCGTACCGCGACCGCTCATGCGGCAAAGCACCCGAACCCGCTCTTCTCCACTCGCTGCTTGCGGATGCGCTGCTCTAGGGCGGCCTCGTAGATGGGGGCTAGGTTTCCTCGCATACGGCCGGCTATATGTCGAGACCGCGGCTTCGGTGGCCGTGAGTCCTAACAAGAAGCTCATCGCCACCTACATGGCCACCATAGCCAAATCCGAACTCGCCCCGCTCTTGGCCGACGATGTCGAGTGGATAGAGTGGGGGAACGGTGTACCCGCCACCGGAGCTCGAACGCTGGGGAAGGCGGCGTTCATCGCGAACTTCGGAGACTTTCAGCTTCGAGCCGAGATCACGCGGATGACGGAGGAGGACAACGTGGTCGTTGCGGAGGGCACCGCTCGAGTGACCCCGAAGGAAGGCGGTTCCTTCTCGGTCCGATTTTGTGACATCTTCGAGCTGGAGAACGGAAAGGTCAAACGGCTGAGCTCGTTCGGGGCCAAGATCCAGGACCCAACATAGGGCCGATCCCACCTGGCGGGGACACGGTGGGGGGCGGACGCTCACGACATCGACGTGGACGAGAGGTGACCTGCCGCTGACAGCCTGGTCAGACCAGCCGGGTCAGCTCGTAGGGCGTTCGGGCATCACGGGATCGTTCCAGAACATATTCCGGGGTGAACGGCCGCTTCCCGGAAAGGACGATCCGGCCCCGTCGGTCGTGGACCCCGATGTGAACTCCCGCGACCACCGTCAATTCTTGGAAGGAGGAGTCGTCGCCGCGGCCGACCGCGATCATATGGATGTTCTTGGGTCCGAAGACCATGCGCGCCATCCCGGGTATCAGCGCTCGCCCCAGGCGCGCGCCGCCCCCGGAGGCGGCCATCAGTGCCTCGATCCCGGAGAGGTAGGTGACCAACAGGTCCGGTGGCCCCTTTCCATCCGGGTTCGTGGGGAAGATCGGGCCCCGCGGGAGCGGGGTACTGACAAAGATCTCCCGGTGATCCTTCATCAGCGCGGCGTTCTCCACCAGACCAAGGACGCGAAGCCGACGCTTCAGGTCCCGGAGCGGGATCATCTGGGATAGCCGGTCAAAGGTATCCTGCGGATCCAGGGTGGGCGGGGGTACCAGCAGTACCCGGCCGCCTCGCCGCATGACGTCCGACATGATGGGGAACAGGATGGCCCGATGGACCTGGCGGGGTACTCCCGGGTCCAGTTCGATCAAGGTCAGGGCGTCGAACGGCAACCGACCAAAGGCGGCCACGAAGTCGCTGGATCCGGGCCACACCGCGCCTTTCGTCCGCGGGCGCTCGGCCTCTGGGGCCTGAGGGACCAGCTCCGTGGGCTGGGTGCGCGGGAACGCCCGAAATCGCGAGCCGTCCAAGGTGAACGGGTACTCGTCGGTCTCGATCCGCACCCCGCGCAACTTCGGGAAGGAGAGCCAACGTTCACGATGGCCGTCGGGGCGCTCGACCTGGGTGGTCGCGACCCCGTCGACCAGGTAGTCGAGCTGGGTCTGAGCCTCCCCCTCGAGGACCAGGACCGTGTGGACGTTCTCGGTACCCACGAGATCGAGCAGGTAGCGCTCGAGATCCTCTCGGCTGGGGGCCCCGACCGGAAGGGAACCTCCGAGCCCCAGGTAGAGCTCCGTGAACGCGTTCCACGAGTCGAGGACCATCATGGTCGGAGCGGTGCGGTTCCGACGAGCCCACACCTCCTGGATGGCGCCCGGCAGCCACAGGCGCTGCCGTTGCCCATCGCCGGTCCCTTCGGGAACGCTCTCCGAGATGAGGCTCGACAGGCGAGCGGCCTCGGAAGCGGACCGTGGGCTCGATGCCAGGTCCAGAAGGTTCCAGTTCTGGCGTGATCGGGTGACCCCGAGCCACGGGAAGGCCCGTAGCAGGTCCGAGTCGCGTACCCGCCCCGTGATGTAGAAACGCTGGCCCGGGAACGCATCGAGCAGGGCCAGCGCCAACGTCGTCTTTCCGGAGCCGGGGGGACCCCGGATCAGAAGGCTCTGCGGGCCGGGGAGCTCGAAGAAGTTCGAGAGCTCGGGTGGAATGGCGGTCGCGGAGCCGTCCATCAATTTGGGATCTGCACCCAGAGCCGGCGACGGTTGAATAGGGTTCCCTACGACCCATCCTTATCCGCATCGGACGGGGACGCGATGATCCCGCCCGGAACGCGCGAACCTTCTTTGGCAGATCCCTGCTCGACCGACACATCCAGGGGTTCACGGGCGGTCCGGAGGTCCGCGATCGAGCGAGAGCGGGCTGAGCCGGACCGGTCCGAGCTGGTCCTAATCAGGCCCGGACGGCCCGGATCTGCTCCTCGAGGGACGCATGGGTCGCTTCTCTTTCCGGGGGATCAGCCCGGTCCCGGCGGCGACCGCGACCGCCGCCGCCGCCATTGCCACGATAAGGTAGCTCGGGATCGGCAGGTCGATCGTGCGCGCCGTGCCCGATACGGGCGCAGCGCCGGCGGGGAAGTCCACCGTCACGGGAGAGGCCATTGGTCCGGTGATGGTGACATTGCCCCCCAACAAGACCCCGCCCGGCGCGTCGGAGGCCATGTAGGAATAGCTCCCGTTCGACACATCGAACTGGACCTTGGACGGAGCGTCGGCCCATCGCGTCAGGGATGCGTTCACGAACGGAGCGATCTGGATGATCGCCGGATCGTTGGCGGTCAACGCCACGGACCAGTTCGAGCCCAAGGGAAGGGCGGACTCGGTGAAGGTCAGCGTATACAAGGGCACGAAGGTGATCTGGACATCGACCGGACCGCCCTCGACGAGGAGCATCGCGCTGGAGGGTTCGGTGCCATAGCCGGCGACGGTACCGACCGAATAGCTGTAGGTCCCATTCGCTGCGAGGAAGGAGATGGTACCTAGGGTCGAGGTCTGAGAGCTACCGTTCAGGGTCACGTTCCAGGTCGACCCGGGAGTCAATCCAGTCCCCGTGAACGTCACGGGGTAGGTGACGAGCGCAAAACCCACGGTCACGTTCACGGCCGTTCCGTTCACGTCGAAGGTCGGCCCGTAGGACGGGGCATACGCCTTGTCGTTCGACGCCACCTCGAACGAGTACGTCCCGTTCGGCAGGCTCGCAAAGATAGTCGTGGACGACCCGCTCAACCACGGTCCGCCGGTGACGTTCACATACCAGGTCAGCCCGCCAGGTGGGGTGTTCGCAAGGGAAGGGGCCACCCACGTGACCGGGTAGTTCCGTTGGGCCGGGGGAGCGCTTTGGTTCAGGATGAAATCGAGGTGAATATTGGACCCACTGACGTGTATCGTCTGGTTCTCCATCCCGTAGCCGGGCGCCTCCGCCGAGAGGCGGTAGGTGTTGTTCGGGGCCGTCAACGAGAAGCCTCCGGTCGCATTCGTCAGGGTCCAGTTGAAGACGGCGTTCGTGATGTTCGCGCCCGGTATCGGCGAGCCGGCGCTGTTCGTCACGGTACCGCTGATCGAGTACGTTCGGTTGAACTGGAAGAGATCGTACATCGGGGGGTGGACCGCCCAGCTGTCGTTCTGGCCCGTGCGTCCGAGGCCGAGCAGCCATTCGGTCGTGGTGAGGATCGAGAACGTATCGTAGGGGATCTGGGACTCGTAGCCCAGGCGAGCGTACGGGCTGACGGCCACCGAGTAGACGTGACCGCCCCCGGAGCCGTACGGGCGATCGTCTCCGTACGTGCCTGAGATCCCCTCATCGTACAGGATGAGCACGGCCGTCGAGTTCCACAGTGGGCTCGAGATCACATGGGGAATGAACTGGCTGAGCCAAGTGTCCGCGATCGTGTTCGTAGCCGGCCCAGTGGGGCACATGCCGGTCGCGTTCGTCCCGTGCCCGTCGTCGCAGGAATTGGGAGTGATCCACGTGTAGTTATCGAGGATCCCGGCGGAAAGGTTCGCTTCGAAGCTGGTCGAGTTGAAGACGAGCTCGTGCTGAGCACAGTAGCTGTACGAACCGCTCACGTACTGGAAGTGGACGAAGGGATTGTGCTGGGGGTTGTAGAGCCCCGCCTCCAAGGTGTACGGGTCGACGTCGCAGACGCGGGGCATCGACTCCTCGTACTCTGCCCAGGACTCACCCGCGGTGTCGAGGAGATTGGCCAGGCTGGCATACGTCAGATTCCAATGAGTGTACGTGACGCCACCGGTCGCCCCGACGTAGTCGGTCTCCGAATTGTGATGCACGGACCAAAAGTTCGCTGCATATCCGTAGTTCCGAGAAAGGTTCCCCTGGTAGGGTTCCGCCAGCGTGGTGCTGTTCTCCTCGTTCTCGTCCATGATCACGATCACGTGGTGGATGGGCGTCGGAAGGACCGTCGTGTTCCGGACCAGGGGGTCGGGATCCGGAGCGCCCGGTGTGGTCCCGTTCCCATGCAGGAGTCGGATCTCGCTCGAGCCGGTCAACTCGGTTACCCCGCCGATGGCCGAGGCACCGTTCGGCAGCCCAACGGTCGGCCCCTGTTGGCCCACGCCTGATCCGGCATCCGGGTGAATTCCGGAAGGTCCCCTCTCCGTGACCGACATCGGTCCCATCGGCGCGGAACCTAGGAAGAGGAGAACGGACAGGAGCAGGAACAACAGGGATCCCGGAAGACGGAACGCCTTCCGCGGCCCGCGACGACCAGGACCTTTATGCGACGTCAGTATCCACCCCGTCATCCGGCAAAGTTGCTCGACCGTGGCCGGCCACTCGCGGCATCGAGCGGCCTGGACGCAGGTCATCGGCGCACGAGACCGGCCAGGCCGTGGTGCTCGACCGGGCAGAGCCGGAGGGCCGGGACCGGAACGCCTGAGAGAGCTGGGGCATGTAAGGAGAGACACGTACGTGGTGGTCGTTGTATAAGTCTTTGTCCGACGCGGATCCCTTTTCAGCGAGCACCGAAGGGATAGGGGATCCGGCATCGCGCTCGACGGGGGTCCGGATCGCCGGATCATGCGGGAAGGGATCCATCCTGAGGCCTCTGCGTCCGCCGAGGGAGACACCATCGATCCGCCCGCGCTTCCAAGGTTGAACCCGGGTCCCGTCCCCTCGCCCCACCAGCGGGCGGTTCGGCCTTGGAGGACGGCGGCTGTTCCGCTCCTTCCGCCGCCTAGGAGACGACCCAGTGGGGGCGAGCCACGTCTAGGCGCTGATGAACGCGAGCAGTTCGGCGTTGATCTGATCCTTGAGCGTCGAGCACATTCCGTGCGGCGCCCCGGGGATGACCTTTAGCGTGGCCCCTTTGATCAATTTCGATGAGAGCATGGCCGACGCACCGATCGGCACGATCTGATCATCGTCGCCGTGCAGGACCAAGGTCGGCACGTCGATCTTCTGGAGATCCCCGGTGAAGTCGGTCTCGGAGAACGCCTTGATACAGTCGTAGACGGCCTTGTGCCCGGCCAGCATCCCCTGCAACCAGAACGTGTCCCGAAGTCCCTGGGAGACCTTCGAGCCCGCCCGATTGGCCCCGTAAAAGGGAGCGCTGAGGTCCCTGAAGAACTGCGAGCGGTCCGCGAGGACCCCGGCGCGGATCTGATCGAACACTTCGATCGGAAGGCCCTCGGGATTGGCGGGCGTTCTCAACATCAGAGGAGGGACCGCGCCGATCAGAACGACCTTGGCCACCCGCTTCGTCCCGTGCCGTCCGATGTACCGCGCGGCCTCACCCCCACCGGTGGAATGTCCGATGTGGATGGCCTCCTTGAGGCCCAGCTCGCTCACGAGGTCCGCCAGATCGTCGGCATACGTGTCCATCACGTTCCCCTCCCAAGGCTGGCTGGACCGGCCATGGCCCCGGCGGTCATGCGCGACGCAGCGGAACCCGTGGCCCGCCAGGAAGAGCATCTGGTCCTCGAACGCATCGGCGTCGAGCGGCCAGCCGTGGCTGAAGACCACCGGTTGGCCCGTTCCCCAATCCTTGTAGTAAATCCGCGTACCGTCCTTGGTCTTGATGGTCGCCATTCGCCCTTCCAGGTTCGTCGGTGATCGCCACCGGCCGCGGCTCCACGATCTGATGTCATAACTAAATTGGGGCCGGTCGAGGGTCTGCGGGGTCGGGGATGGAAAGGGGATCCAGGGGTGCCGCACCGGCCGGATCGGAGCTTCGGTCCATTGCGATCGGACCAATCAATTCTGTACTTGGACCAAAAAGCGGGTAGATGACGCGCCACTTCTGGCGTTCAGGTGCTCATCTATGGCGAACGTTCAGCGACCGGCCCAGAACCCGGCATTCTATGGACTTCCGTTCGTACTTGCCTTCGCGCTCTCGGTCACCATGCTGATCACCGACAAGAACCTCCAAACGGATTTCGGGACCATGTCGAGCGGCTACTACTTCCACTGGTACGTCGTGCTCGGCACGGCCGTGGCCGACGCCCTGGGAGCTGGGTTGCTCTTTCTCGTTCGTTCGCGTCTGGCGGTCAAGGCCGGAGTTGCCGGCTCCGGACTTCTCGTCGCGCTTTTCGCGGGCGACGTCCTGACCTACTGCCAGGTCGGGTTCACCTCGGCGTCCGCATTTGCGGACTATCTGTTCGGGGTTGCCTATAGCGGAGGGAACATCCGTTATCTCTACGACGTGGTCCTTGCGGTGTACGTCGTGACCTTCCTGTGGGGCGTGGCCTACTTGGCACTGACGCGCTCGAGCCGGGTTCCTTCGAGGTCGGCCCGATCCGAGGTCCCCGCGGCCCCTTGACCCAATTGGCCGCCACGGTCGCGCGGGGCGCGAGCCGGTCCGAAGCGAATCAGGGTCACCGTGGTGGCGGGTCCATAGATCGCGGCGATCGCAGGATACGTGACCCGATCCCCGGATCTCAGAACGCGACAGGAACTCTGTGGACCTGACTCATCCCGCGTTCTGTTCTGAGAATCTCATCCCACATCCCAAAAAGGGATTCTCCGCCGGCTGGGAAGCGCTTATGAGGCGATAAGCTGGAACCGCGGCCCGCCTAGGATGCACGATCGACGACCGGGCGAAAGGCAAAGGATCCGATGAGGGACTTGGGCGGTCCCTATCCCGTGCCGGAACTGCGAGCGAGCGGACGCCGTCCCCGCGAAGGCCCCGCCCGCGGACGGGCCTTGCAGCGGTTGGCGGGCATTGTACTGGGGGCATTGCTCCTCTTTTCGATCCTACCCTCGGTGACGCCCGCGGACAGCTCATCGGCATCGGCGCAGCCGACCGTCGCAGCAACGACCTACCAATTGGTCGTGCAGGTCCGCAGCTCGAGCGCTCCCCTCGACGAAGCCCTCGTGATGTATCTCACGGCCGGCAGTTGGCACATGCTCGGGAAGCCGACCACCTCCACGGGCGATACGTCGGCCTCGTTCGCCGACGGGACCTACGAACTGCAGGTCTACGAGCCCGGCTATGTGACCCAGTTCCAGAACGAAACGATCTCCGGCGCGGCCAAGTCCGTCACCATCACGCTTTCGACGTTCGTCACCCAGACCCCCTCCTACCCGACCCCGATCCGCCACGTCATCGTCATCATGGACGAGAACCTCGAGAACAACACCGCCCTGGCCGAACCGTACCAAGGTTCTCTCGCCAAGAACTACGGCTACGCCGCGAACTTCTGGTCCG
>JBARHO010000200.1:0-17128 GCA_049799275.1 Thermoplasmata archaeon | reverse complement strand
GTCCGGGACCGCTCGGCCAACACTCATGTTTTCGACGGCCGGAGGGAGATGGGCGGAGCGGCCTGCGCATGGATACACGGCCCCTGGCCATCTGTGCGTCCACCGCGCCGAATGCGCGCAATTTGAGGTCCGGGCCGTGCGCGAAGCATTCGCTTAAGAGAGGGAAGGATATGCCCGCGTGCGTATAGTCCCATATCGGGACGGATTACGCGACAAACAAGGTGAGAAATGAGTGGTCTAGCAAGATGGGTGTCGATCGCCGTCGTGGGAGCATTGCTCCTGGTCGCTGCTTTTGGTCTCGGCTCCGCCGTGGCCAGCGGCGTCCCGCAAACCTCCGCGGCGAGCGCCCAAAAAACAGCGCCAGCGAGTGCCGTGACGTATCTGGGAACGACGAACAGCGCGTCCGCTAATTGTAACCCGGTCCAGAAGCCGGGCGAACCGTGCTGGAGCACCGGGAACCTCTGCCAGGGCGGGGTCACCGTCTCCGGTAGCACCTGGACCTGCAAGAGCGCGGGATCCGGCCAGGGTCGCGGTCCGGGCGGGCAGAAGGGACAGACCGACCTGTACTGGAACTTCAGCTCTCAGAACGTGACGATCAACGTTCAGATCAGCCTCTCCGATGCGTGCATCACCCTCAACTTCCACGGGTTCTTCAACACGATCAACATCGATGTGACCGGTGGCGGCTACAAGTGCTTCAACGTCGCGGTGAACGCCGAGAGCGACGTGGTGAACATCAACTACTCCTCTTCGGGCTGCAGCCAGAACGGCGGGTTCACCTCGAACTACTACATCTACGGGAAGACCACGCTCGTCAACTACAAGACCTCGGACAGCCAGACCACGACCAACGTCTACGAGATCTCGACCGAGCCCGGGTTCGCGCCCTGCCCCTCCGGGTTGATCACCGCCCAGACCACGACGGGGACCATCTCGATCTCGGGATCTGAGAACCTGCTGAGCACGATCTGGGTGAACGGTCCGAACTTTGGATCGCTCGATTCCCCGCTCCACATCATCACGCTGGGTGGATCGCTGAACGGGGGTCACAACGAGAAGAACCAGCTCGGGTTCGAGAACACGACCACCGCGCCCGCGAACGGGTGCAGCTACCTGTTCCCGCCCACCACCTCTCCGTGCAACGCGCCCGCGGCCCCGATCTCGGCCGCGGTCAAGGGGTCCGCATAAGGTCGACGAGGTTCGGGACCCAGGACCCGGGGAGGGAGGACCTCTCCGGGCGAACCCCTTCCGCCTCCTCTTTTTCGATCTATACGGACTCTTCGATCTCGCCGGTCTCGAGCTTCCCGGCGAGCTTCGGGGCCACGGAGGCCAGGATCTCGAGGTGCCGGTCGATCTCCTTCTCCGTGTGCACCACGGACAGGGTCCACTGCTCATCCGGACCCGTCCCCGAGGGGATGAGCCCTCGGTTGAGGCAGAGGTAGTAGTAGAGCATCGATCGGTTCCCGTCCACCGTCAGGAAGTCCCGCCAATTGTGGACCGGGTGGTCCGAGAAGTAGACCGTGCCCGAGGGTCCGTCGGCCACGACGTGGCCGGTCACGTGAGCATCGCGCAGGATCTCGGAGTAGCCCTCGGCCAGCCGCTGGTTGAGATGGGCCGCGCGGTCCAGGGCCTCATCGGTGAGGATGTACTCGAGGGAGGCGAGACAGCAGGCCATCGAGAGCGGGTTCGAATTGAAGGTGCCCGCATGCGCGATCTTCCGGGGGGCGACCCCGTCGAGGATGCCGGGCCCGGCCGCGATCGCGGACATCGGCGCGCCGCAGGCGATCGACTTCCCCAGGACCATGATGTCCGGTCGAACGCCGAGACGTCCGGCGCCCCCGCGAGGATACTTCGCACCCGTCTTGATCTCATCGAAGATGAGCAGCGCGCCCGTCTCGTCCGCGAGCTCGCGCAGACCCGGGAGAAAGCCGTCCACCGGCAGAACGAAGCCCATGTTCATCGGGATGGGCTCCACGATGATGGCCGCCACGTCGTTCGCATGCTCCCGAACGATGGCCCGGGTCGCTTCGAGGTCGTTGAAGGGGGCGATCCGCGTCCGCTCCGCGACCTCGGCGAGGATCCCCGGACCGGCCGGCGCCGAGTTCGGGTGGTCGGCCGGCCCCGCAAAATCCGGTCCCGGCTTCACTCCCACCAGCAGGGTGTCGTGGGAGCCGTGGTAGCATCCTTCGAACTTGATGACGCGTCGATGGCCGGTGACCGCTCGCGCGATCCGGATCGCGTGATGGGTCGCCTCGAGACCGGTCGAGCTGAACCGGACCTTGGACATCCCGAACCGGCGGCAGATCCTCTCCGCCACCTCGGGGGTGCGTTCCCACTCGTAGCCGTACAGGGAACCGTTCCGAAGTTGGGCCGACATGGCCTCGACGATCCTCGGGTGCGCGTGACCGCTCGCGAGGCCTCCGAACCCCATGTTGAAATCGAGGTATTCGTTCCCGTCGACGTCCCAGAGGTTCGTCCCTTGGCCCTGCCGGACATAGAACGGGTACGGGTCGAGGAAGCGATAGTTCGAGTGGACGCCCAGGGGGGTCCATTGCTTGGCATGTTGCCAGATCGCCGCCGATCGAGGGGTCCTTCGTTCGTACTCCTGGAACGCCTGCTGCATCAAGGAGGACGACGCATTCTCGTTCCCCTCGGCCGGGGGAGTCGACCTCGAGCCGGTCGGCATCGTACGCTGCTCCACTCGACCACCGGCCCTACCCACCCTGAGCCGTTACAAAAAGATTCGTTCACTCGACGGGTCGGACGATCTACCGGCGGCGTGCATGCGGCTGGTCTACGATCGGGAACGGGATGTGCGCTACTCGGTAAGGGACAGGCGCCCTCTCTTTACTCCTCCCAGATGGAGGCTCCGTTTCGAGGGACGTTCGCCGGTTCTTTAACTCTCATCCATCTACCCGGGGACGTATGGCCGACGCCCGGGTCCTCGAGAACTACGTCGATGGGGCCTGGTGTTCCGCGGAGGGCACGGAGGTGTTGGACGTGCCCGATCCCTCCACCGACGGGCTGCTCGCCCGTGTCCCCCTTTCGAACGCGCACGATGTGGATCTGGCGGTCCGAGCGGCACGCCGGGCCTTCCCCGCCTGGCGGGAGACGCCCGTGGCGAAGCGGGCCCGGTTGATCGCCCGTTTCCGCGATCTCCTCGAGATGCATGAGATCGAGCTCGCTCGCGTGGTCGTACAGGAGAACGGCAAGACGCTCGAGGAAGCGCTGGGCTCTGTCCGGCGCGGCATCGAGGCGGCCGAGCACGCCACGTCCGGCCCGGTCCTCTTGCAAGGTTCGTTCCTCGAGGACGTCACGCCGGGGGTCGACACGGAGATGGTGCGGCAGCCGGTCGGCGTGGCCGTCGGGATCACTCCGTTCAATTTCCCGGTGATGATCCCCTGCTGGATGGCTCCGCTCGCCTTGGTCTGTGGGAACACCTTCGTCCTGAAGCCTTCGGAACGCGTCCCGCTATCGGCGGTGAAGCTCGCGACGTGGATGCGGGAGGCCGGTGTCCCTCCCGGGGTGTTCAATCTGGTCCACGGCGGGCGGGACGCGGTCGCAGCGCTCCTGGCGCATCCCGAGGTCGATGCGGTATCGTTCGTCGGGTCCGCCACGACGGCACGATACGTCTACACCACCGCCGCCGCGCAGGGCAAACGGGTCCAGGCCCTGGCCGGGGCCAAGAACCATGTGATCGTCATGCCCGATGCGGACCTCGATCGGGCGGTCCCGGCCATCCTGTCGAGCGCGTTCGGTTCCGCCGGGGAACGCTGCCTGGCCGGCAGCGTGGTGGTCGCCGTGGAGCCGGTCGCAGACAAGCTGGTCCCGCGCCTGGCCGAGGCCGTGCGCGCGCTCAAGCTCGGCCCCGGCCAGGAAGCCGGCACGGACGTAGGCCCGGTCATCCGATCCGATCACCGGGCGCGGGTCCTCGAATGGATCGATCGCGGACGGGCCGAGGGGGCCCAGCTCGTCGCCCAGGGCGAGATCCCCCCAGGGTCGGGCGGCTACTACGTAGCGCCCGTGCTCTTCGACCACGTCACCCCTCAGATGACGATCGCGCAGGAGGAGATCTTCGGACCGGTGCTCGCGGTCGTCCGGGCTCCCGACCTCTCGCAAGCGATCCGCATCGCGAACAGCTCCCGCTTCGGGAACGCGTCGGTGATCTTCACGAAGGACGGGAGGTCCGCTCGGGAGTTCCGCTACCGGATCGAGGCCGGTATGCTCGGCGTCAACATCGGCGTTCCGGCCCCCGCGGCGTACTTCCCGTTCGTCGGTTGGAAGGGTTCCTTCTTTGGCGATCTCCACGCGAACGGGCGGGACGCGGTGGAGTTCTACACCCGCAAGAAGGTCATCACGACCCGTTGGTCCTAGGGGGATCCGGTCGAGCTTCCCGCGGCCGGTGACGTCACCCGGGCATCCGCGAGCGAGAGGGCGTTGTCGAGCACGTCGAGACCGCGGTCCAGTTCCTCGCGGGTGACGATGAGCGGGGGAGCGATCAGGATGTGGGAGACCCATCCGAACGTGTACACCCCCGCCTTGATCATGGCCTGGACCACTTCGTCGACGACCAGAGGGCGGCCGGCGAGCTTGTCATCCTCCGTGTTGAACGGTTCCCGCGTGGAACGGTCCTTCACCAGCTCGACGGCGGCGAACAGACCCCGGCCCCGCACCTCTCCGACCGAGGGATGACGCTCGGCGATCTCGCGCAACCGACCCAGCAGGTACTCTCCGTCGCGACGGGACTTCTCGATCAGGCCGAGCCGACGGTACTCCTCGATCGCCGCCACACCCGGCGCGAGCGTGAGCGGGTGCGCTTCGTAGGTGTGGCCGTGGGGGAAGTAGTGGTCCGTGAAATGGGCGAAGATCTCCTCGGTCGTCGCGGTCAGCCCCAAGGGGACGTACGCCCCGGTGATCCCTTTCGCGGTGGTCAGGATATCCGGGCGGACCTGGTCGTGGTCGACCGCGAACCAATCGCCGGCCCGGCCCCAGCCGGTCATCACCTCATCCGCGATGAGCAGCACGTCGTGCCGCCGGGTGATCTCCCGGATACGCCCAAGATACTCCGGCACCGGTACGATCACCCCGTTCGTGCCCACGATCGGCTCGACGATCATCGCCGCCACGTCCCCCTCGTGGGTGATCTGTTCGTCGACGTACTCCGCGCACGCGACGTCGCAGTCGGGATAGGTGAGACCGAACGGGCAGCGGTAGCAATAGCAGTCGGGGGCGAACACCGTCCCCGGTACTTTCTGCACGTGCTCCGAGGACCGGCGCCGCAGGTCGCCGGTCACCGACATGGAACCCGCGGTGGACCCGTGGTACGAGCGGTACCGGGCGATCACCTTTGACCGGCCGGTGGCCACCCGGGCGATCTTCAGGGCGGCCTCGTTGGCCTCGGTCCCGGAGGTGCTGAAGAAGTATCGGCGGAGTCCGGCGGGGAGCACTTCTCCCAGGGTCGCGCTCAAGCGCGCGCGGGCCTCGGTCGCGAACCCCGGTCCGGCGTAGGGCAGTGTCCGGGCCTGCTCGCAGATCGCCTCGACGACGGCCGTGTTCCCGTGACCGAGGTTCGAGGAGATGAGCTGGGAGGAAAGATCGAGGTAGGCCTTCCCTCGCCCATCCCAGAACGTCGAGCCGTGCGCCCGGGTGATGACGATCGGCTCCCAGCCGCCCTGGCGCCGCCAGGTGACGTAGTTCGTTGCCTGGACCGTCCGGCGGATCTCCGCCTCGTCCATCGCTCCCCCAGGTCGCCGCGGCCCGCTCAGACCTGGGCCAGGAGCGTCTTCACGGCGTGGGCCGCCCCTTTGGGCACCGGCCCACCGTGGTACGTCAGGAGCGACTCGGGCGAGAGGTCGCTCACGCGTCGCGCCGAGATCAGCGCGGACTGGTCGTGGTGCGTGTAGTCGGACACGGTCAGGGCGAGCTTCCCGTCGAGGACGAAGAAGAGGTCGCCCGAGAAGAGGATCTTTCGGTCGGGACTATAGTAGGCCGTATGGCCCGGGGTGTGCCCCGGAGTGTGGTAGGCCACGAGCCCTCCTCCCGCATCGATCCGATCGCCGTCCTTGAGCCGCTCGTCGACCTTGACCGGTTCTTTCGGCGGAGATCCCGGACCATCGTAGGGAGGGTCCATCGCGATGAAGGCGGCGTCGAGCCAGTGGGCGTAGGTCCTCGCCTTGGTGTGCTCGATCATCTTCTTGAGGTTCCCGGTGTGGTCGAGATGGAGGTGGGTGATCAGGATGGTCCGGATGGAACCGGGTTCGATCTTGTGCTTCTGAAGATAGGCCAGGATGGCCCGGTCGCTCCCCGGTAGGCCGGTGTCGATGAGCGTCCATGTGGGGCCCTTATCTCGAACGAGATACACGTGGGTCGTGAAATCCGGCGACGGGTCGACGCCCTCGACTTGATGCACTCCGGGCAATATCTCGGCCATGTGGATACCGGGCCGGGGGAGGGCGGGTCCCGTTATTGTCTCTTCGCCGTACGCTCGCCTCGCGCTCGGACCCGCGGGGGTGCGGTCCCCGGCCTCTTCGAAGAGGCCGAACGCTCGGACGTGGCTCCAGGTCCCGAAGGACCCTCGATCGGGGCCGGTAACGTCGGCCCGCTCTGGAAGGCGAGGAACTCGTTCCCGTCCGGATCGAGGAAGCGGAGCGTCCATCCGCCCCACGGCTGCTCCTGAGGAGGCTGGGTCAGGCGGACCCCGGCATGTCGCAATCTCAGTTCGAGGGCTCGGATGCTGTCGGTCTGGAAGGCAATGCCCGTGGACGCGCCGACCCGGGCCAGCGTCTCCGAGTAATAGGGCTCCCCCCATTCCTTGCGCGGAGCGACCAGCGAGATCGCCGCGGCGCCCTTTCCGAGGGAGAGCTCGACGTACCCGGTCGGAGGATCCTGGTCCCGAACGCTGAAACCCAATACCTCCCGATACCAGTCGATCGCCTTTTCCTGGTCGAGCACCACGATCGCCACCCGCTGGAGACGGGTGAGACGCCCGGAACCGATCGCGGGCGCCAGGTCGAGCGTGACCCCGCTCCCGAACGATTCCGGGTTCCACTCGATGAGCTCGTAACTGCTGCCCGCGATGTTCCGGAACGGGTCGGTCCGCAGGATACGGTCGGCCTCGGCCAGGTCCTGCGCCCGGAAGATCAGGAGATCCCCGAGCGGATGCGTAAGCTCGCCATGGGCCACCAACCGGCCGACCCGTTCGAGGTTGGTGAGGATCAGTTGCATCTCACGCGGCCTCGGTAGATCATCCTGACCGTCGTCCCCCAGCCGCACGACCCGCAGATAGAGGCGCTTCGGTTTGGGACCGGGGCGCCGCTCGTTCGCCATCCGGACCTACCGAGCGAGCCGAGGTACATATCCCATTACGGCCGGCGCGCACCGGCCCGGCGACCCGGACCGTCGCCGACGCACGATCCCTTGGTCCGGTGCCCGAGGGCTCCGGAGCCTGTCCGTAGACGGCTCGTCAGGGCAGGTTGGACCCGATGGTCCGAGGGGATCCAGGACGCACGACGACACGATCCTAGAGCCGTTCCGAACTGGGGATATAAATACGCGAAGTCACGAGTTTGAGCGTATGGACCGGCGTGTGGAAGGCGCCCTTTCGTTCGCACTCGTGCTCGTGATCTCGACCCTGGTGTTCGCCCCCGGAGCCCATTCCGGATCGGCCCCCCACTACCGCCCCGTCGTGCTCGCGGGCGGGACCGACTCGATCGCTCCGGTCGACCGGTCCGGGGTCAACCAGAGCACCTTCTCGGTCGGGTACTCCCAAGGGGTCGTCTGCTTTGCCGCCACGGACCCGTTGGATACGAACGCCACCGTCCAGATCAACGATCTGAACGCGTCCCGCGATGGGCTGACGAACCCCGTGAGCACGTGGACGATCGACCTGGTCGGGGGGTCCAACAATTCGACCCTCTGGGCCGGCGGGTCGTACCTCCTGCCGCTGACCCTTACCTACGGAGGCGAATGGAACATCACGATCCGGGGCACGAACGGGGGCTTCGACTCCGTGGACTTCTTCGTTCGGACGTACAGCGTGCAGCTCTTCCTTTCGCAGTCCGCCTACCTGCCGGGTCACACCGGGGAGGCCTACTACTATGTCAACGCGACCGTGAACGATGCGCCGTACACGCAGCTGTCCACCGTGACCGCGACCGCGTCGTACCTGACGGCGACGTCCACGGTCGCCCCCCTCGCGGATCTCGTGGCGGCCCTCGGTACGGCCCCGCGCGGGGAGTTCCCGTTCACGGTGCCGACGAACGCGAACGACTTCGGGGACGTCGATCTGGAGCTGTACGCGAACGCGTCGGGGGCCGGGCCGGTCCCGAACAGCGCCTCGGGTCTCATCGCGGCCCCGGTCGGTCACTTAGAGATGCCCCGGGTCACCCTGGGCGGCTGCGCGTTCGCGTGTTCCTCGAGCACGTTCGCCTCCGGGTCGCCGGTGTTCGTGTCCGTCGTGGCGATGATCGACGCGCCCGGTATCAGTGCGCCGGTCGGCGGGATGGGCCTCACCATCCAGTTCGAGAAGGACAATGTGCCCATCCCGATCGGGTCGGTCGCCGGGGGCCCTCCGTCGACCATCACGACCAACGCGAACGGGGACGCCGCCGTGATGTTCATCGCCACCTCCCCCCCGTTCTCGCTCGGGAGCGGCAACTACGTGAACGTCACGCTCTCCGACCCGCTCAACTCGCTCAACGCGGTCGCGAACGGGTCCGCCTCCTTCGCCCTCACGACGCCCCAGGTCACGTCGCCCGCGCTCGGGGTCGCGTTCGTGGGTTCGCAGTTCTACGGGGGCAACAACGCGACGGTCACCTGGCAGTTCGGGGGGCTCTCGACCAGCAACGCGACCGGCTGGATCGTGGATGGCTGGTGGGTCTGGTCGCTCGGGAACGAGATGCTGGTCCAATCGGGGACGATCGGCAGCGGCTCGGGAAAAGGGTCCTTCCAGCTCACCCTTCCGACCGGATATGTCGGAGAGCTCGAGGTCACGGTGAGCGCGCACAATGCGACCGCCTCGATCGTGGGGGTCGCCTACGCCAACGCCTCCGCGCCGACCATCGTTCTGTCGGTCAGCGATCTCGCCTATTACCCGGGCGGCTCGGTCTCCGTGACGGTCGCGACCGAGGGGTCCGCGCTCAACGGGGTACCCCTCTACGAAACGGTCGTCGGCCCGTCCGGGCTCTACCTCTCGAACGGACCGGTCATCAACGATCGGATCTCGTTCACGATCCCCACGTTCGGAGCTCCTCCTTCCGTCACGGTCACGGTCACCGCGCAGAGCGCGTTGCTCGGGGTCATCGCTCAGGCACGGCAAACGATCCCGGAGGCGTCCGGGGTCGCGCTCACGCTCGGGGTATCGACCGCCTCGCAGTACTCGGATGGGAGCTACCAGCCGGGTCAGCAGGTCCAGATCGCGTACGCCATCCAGTACGCGGGCGGTCCGTTCGCCCCCCCCGCGTTCTACACGTTCGTTGTCAACGGCCTGGGGCAGATCGACCCGGGGCCGGGGGCCCAGATCCTGACGGTGACCTCGCCGTCGGGGACGTTCCCCTACACCATCCCGAGCGGCACCCCGTCCGGGGTCCAGATCCTGGAGGTCGCGGTCTACCTCGGGAGTCCGGCGAGCTGCAACATCGGATGCACCGACGGGGTGATGTCCATCAACGTCAACCCGAACCCTTCGGCCTTGGGGTACGAGCTCGGGAGCTCGGGCCTCACGGTCGCGTGGCTGATCCTGTTGCTCCTCATCGTCGCCTTGGCGCTGATCGGGTTCGTCCTCTGGTACCGACACCGAGGCGGCCGCCCGGCCCCGCCGATCGACCGAGAACCGGTCCAGCCCTACATCCCGCCGCAGGCCGCGGCCCCCGAGTCCCTCCCACTTCCGGCTCCTTCTGGCTCCTCCGAGCCGCCCCCTCCGCTCACCCCGTGGACCGAGGACCCGTCCGATGTGGCGGTGGAACCACCGGAGCTTCCGGGTCCCCCGCCCCCTTCCGCCCCACCCGCTGCCACGGAAGGGACCGGCTAGGTCCCCGGCTCAACTCGTTCGATCCGGGTGGAACCGCCGGCCGAGCTCGATGACCGAGCCCGCCACATCGTCCCTCGGGAGGCCACCGAAGTCGAAGATGCCGAGCACCTCGTCCACGCCGGCCGAACGGAAGGCCTCGAGCCGCTCCATCACGCGATCCGGATCCCCGAACAGAGCGAACCCTGAGCGCTCGATCATCTCGGCCGAGGCGTGCCGGGGGTCGCGTCGGACCTTGTCCTGGTAGAACGCGCTCTGGGTGGCCAAGCGGCTGTCCAGGTACCGTTGGAGCGAGGCGCGGGCCCGTTCCAGATGGGGGCCGGCGTACAAGTGAAGGGCGACCGACACCTGGGCGGTCGCACCGGCGGGAAGGTACTGGCGGAACTCCTGGATCTGGAGCGCGAGCTCGTCGACATCCTGCACGGTCGCGTACGGGACGAGGGCGACGTTCACTCCGCGACGGGCCACGAACGGCAGGGCCTCGCGCCGCTGGACCGCGATCCAGAGCGGGGGGTGCGGCCGCTGCACGGGTCGCACATTGACGCGGATCGATCCCGCCGGGTCCGATGCTGCCGACACCACCGGGTCCCCCCGAAAGGCGGCCAGGACGACCTCGAGGGATCGGTCGAACCGTTCCCGTTTGGTGGCCGGGTCGATCCCGAACCCCTGGAACTCCAGGGCGATGTACCCGCTCCCGAGCCCGAGGTTGAGCCGACCCCCCGAGAGCTGATCGATCATGGCGTACTGCTCCGCGACCTCGATCGGGTCGTGGAACGGGAGCACACTGACGAGGGCCCCGATCCGCAGCGTCCTCGTCCGCTGGCTCGCCGCCGCGAGGAGCACCGGAGGGCTCGGGCAGATCCCCCCGTCGTGGAAATGATGTTCGGCGATCCAAAGCGTGGACAGTCCCGCGGTCTCGCAGGTTTCCGCGAGGGAGAGGACATCCTCGAAGCGGCGGGCGACGGCATCCGGGCTCCCGTCGTAGCGATCCACGACGGTGAAGGCGCTGAGTCTCACGATGTGGCCAGACGGCGGGTCGTAAAAGGCCATTGAACGGCGACCGCGGCCACACCGCCTTGTCAAATCGGAACGATCTCTCCGAGGGGCGTGCGGATACCGGGTATCGCCCTCCATCCGGGTGTGGCGGAAGGCCACGCTCGACCGGTAGGGGACCGCATGCCCGAAGGCGGAGCCGGACGTCCGTTCATCCTGATCGCATCCTCCTGGGCCGCGGGAGGGATGCCGATCCCGGACCCGGCGAACGATTGGTCCGGAGCGGTCCTTGCGGCGACCGAACCGGCCCCTCCGACGGACCCTTGGCGGGGACTGCCCGCCGTGGGCGGGATCGACCTGGATCTCATGCGACCGGGGGAGTCGCTTCGGGTCGACGGCACCGGCGCGTTCGTCGAGCTCCTGTCCGTGAAGGAGACCCCGGTGGTCACCAGCTTCCTCGAGGACGAGGAGGGACGGGTCCTCCTGGTACGCCGCTCCGAGAAGGTCGGCTCCTACCAAGGCCGGTGGTCCGGGATCTCTGGCTACCAGGAGGAACCCACCCCCTTGGCCCAGGCCGTCAAGGAGATCCAGGAGGAGACCGGGATCGCGCCCGAGGATCTCCGCCTGGTCGCGGAAGGGAGTCCCGTCTATGTCCGACATGGCGAGGAGGTGTTCGTCGTGCACCCCTTTCGCTTCCGGGTCCCCCACCGTCCGGTTCGCCTCGACTGGGAGAACGTGGAGTCGGAATGGGTCCCGCCGTCGGAGATCCCCCTCCGGTCCACCGTTCCGAAGCTGGACCGGGCGTGGGAGGCGGTGGCCGTTCCCGGCGACCGCTCCGCCCGAAAGGTCTAAGGGTCCGGAACCCGCCCGCTAGGTAGGGGCTGGTAGATCAGCTCGGAAGATCGCCGGTTTTGCAAACCGGAGGCCTCGGGTTCAAATCCCGACCAGTCCATCTTGACCCGCAGGCAGGCATGCCCCTCCGGTCTAGGGGAGCGATCAACGACATCGGCGGAAAGCCCAAGAGGATCGGCGCACGGACCGAAGGCCCAGCGACGTCAGGTGAACAGGTCCTCGAGAGGGTTCTCCATCTCCTTGACCTCGCGGATCTGAACGCCCTTCGCCATGAGCTCTGCGACGAGCTTGGGAACCTCCTCGGGTCCGGCGAGTTCCTGAAGATAGTAGTCGCCCTTCTTAGTGGAGGGCGAGAGCACCCCCTCGGCCCCTTCCGCCCGGATGCCGATGATGTACCTCGTGGGGCGCAGTTCGCTCAAGAGACCGAAGTACCCGACCTTTCCTTCTCGCAGGGCCAGCACGTACTTTCCGATCTCCTTCGCCTCGAACAGGTTGTGGGAGGAGTACATCACGAGGTCGTCCTTGCTCAGCGCGAGCACGAGGTCGCGGATCTCCCGGGCCAGCTTCGGGTCGAGGTTGCTGGTCGGTTCGTCGAGCAGGTAGATGCGTCGTTCCTGGAGGAAGACGCGGGCGATGGAGACCCGCTTCTTCTGACCCTGGCTCAGCTCCGAGAAGAACCGCCCGCGGAGCTCCTGGATCCCGAGCAGGCGAACGACCCTCTCGACCTCCCGCTCCGTCACCCCTTCGACGGTGGCGTAGAACCGCAAGGCTTCCTCCACGCGGAGGCCGTCGGGGATCCCGTCGATGTGGGAGAGGTACTGGAGGCGGGTCCGCGCCTCGCGCCGGTCGATGTCGATCCCGTCGATCTCTACGGTGCCGGACATGGGTTCGAGTATCCCGGCAACGGTGCGGAAGAGCGTGGTCTTGCCCGCTCCGTTCGCTCCGAGCACCACGTAGATCGCGGGCTCTTCGATGACGAAGGAGATGTCCTCGAGCACGCGCTTCCCACGGTAGCCAGAGCTTACCCCCCGTAGTTCGATCCGATTACGGGTCCGCTCCTTCGCAGGCCCGGAGGAAGGGCTCGTGACCGGTTGCGAGGGCGTCACCGGAGATCTCCTCCTAGAGCGGCGAGAGGAACCGCTCTCGTCCCATGAGCCGCGCGGACATCGCGAGGAGACCCACCACGGCGGCGATGATCGCCACCGCGGCGCCGACGGTCACGTAGTAGAACTCGGCGGTCGGAGCCTTCTCGGCGACGAGCAGGACGATGATAACGGGGGCGATCCCCAGCATCGGCGCGAACCCGACCGGACTGTTGAGCCCCGTCCGAGGCGTGGACACCGAGGACCAGGTCATCCCGATCGTGGCCGTGAACATTGCCCCGGCGAGACCCATCGGTATGGTGTAGAAGGCCAGGGACTTCCACAGGTCCTGGGTCAGGGCCACCCCATCGGCGCTCGCCACCCCCAACCCGACGAGGAGCGAGAGCCCGAGGATGACGCCCGCCATCGCGGCCGTGGAAAGGAGACCGTTGATGAAGAGGGTCCGCGTCCGCACGCCGTAGGCGATCAGGTACTCGAACACTCCCTTGGTCCGGTCGCTGGAGAACGTCATGAGCCCTCCCTGCGAACCGAGAACGGCGAAGAGCGGTACCTCCAAGGGGAACGTCGTCACGAACGCGGCCCCGTGACGGGCGGTGGCGAGGAGGGCCAGGGTCAGGACCAGAGAGATAGCGGTCCCGATGGCGAAATAGAGCCGGCCGACGACGAACGTCCGGCGGATCGTGGTCCCGAGGAGCGAGCTGATCGCGGGATTCCGGTCGGCCCCAGGAGGCATCGAACCTCGACCAAGCGGCAATTGACCTTAAGCTCTGACCGGATGCGGGCGGACCGAACGATCTGTCGTCCCGGAAACGATCCCGCTCCTCACGTCAGCTCCCCGCCCCCCGGCCTTCCTCCAGGAGCCGGCTCGTCACTTTCCAGGTGGCGTGAGCAAACCCGTCGGTCGTCCACTCCCTCGGACCCGGGTCATGACCACATCATAGGTAACGCCTGGTCCGCCCTTCGTCCCTCGATCAGGACGCCAGCCCCCTGTCAGGACTCGACCGTTTCGACTCAGGGTCCCTCGGAAGGTCCATCCTAGCCCGGAATGTCGGACGGCATTCCCCCGTACCTCCCATCGGTAGGAGAGCGGCCGATCCATCCCCTCTGAGAATACCCAGGACGGGAACTTGACCGACCTACCGTCGCAGGCCACGATCTCGATCGCCCGGATGGTCACCTTCCCGACCCTGATCACGCCACGTTGCTCCTGGAGAGCGCCCGGGGAGATCCAGCGGATCCGGGTCGTCCCACGGACGTTGTCGACCTGGGAGTCCAGGGAGCGTCCACGGATCCGCCAGGTGCCGTTCAGCCGAGCGAGAGCGTGCGATGAGGCCGTTGCGTTCGAGCGACGAGTCGACCCATGACGCGGGGCTCGGTTCGGCACGGCGCGCAAGAGGGCGCACGGGCGAAAAGAATTGCGTCCACCGCGGCCAGCCGCGAGTCTCCAGTACTTGGCGATCGAGAATCACAGCGGATAGGGGAACAGGGGCCTACGGAGAGGTGGTTGCGGAAGGAACCGGCGACAGGAAGAGGTCACGGATCAGCACCAGGACGACGAGGACGATCACCCCATGGAGGAAAATGAACGAGGTGAGATTGCGCGCGAGGAGACCGATGACAATGGACGGGCATGTCTCGGGCTCCCGCCACGGGCCCCGAACGATGAAATACTCACAGGTCGACCCGCGGGGAATGATGAGCGATGTCCCGGCAGACCGAGCGAGAACGGTGGCACTCGGTGATCGGAAGGTCCACCGCATCGGACTTGGAACGAACCGTCTGACGGACAGCGAGCCGGCCCGGGCGTTCCTTCGAGAGGCCGTGGAACTGGGTCTGAACTTCATTGACACGGCGGATGTCTATCGTTCGAACGAGAGCGAGAGCACCATCGGCCAAGCGCTGGGTCCGGCGGCACCCGGCCTGGTCATCGCAACGAAGGGAGGATTGATCCGCACGGCCGAGGGCCTCACCGTTGACGGCCGGCCCGAGCACCTCCGAGAGGCCGTAGAAGGAAGTCTTCGGCGGCTCCGGACCGAGCGCATCGAGCTCTACCACCTCCATCGCCCGGATCCCAAGGTACCCATTGAATCGAGTGTCGGCGCGCTCAAGGAGATGCAGGCGGAAGGGAAGATCCGTCAGATCGGCATCTCCAACGTGACCGTGGAGGACATCGAGCGGGCGCGCCGAGTGGCGAAGATCGTCTCGGTCCAGAACCGGTATAGCCTGTGGGAACGGGAACATGAAGCGGTCGTGGACTACTGTGGCTCTCACTCGATCGTGTTCATCCCATGGTACCCCCTCCAGCACGGCGAGCTCGGTGCGGCGAGCACGCTCAACGTCCTCGCGACCCGTCGGGGGCTTACCCCCCATCAGCTCGCGCTCCGCTGGCTGTTGAAGCGGTCGCCGATGATGCTCCCCATTGCCGGTACCCTCACCATCGAGCATCTCAAGGAGAACCTCGCGGCGGCGGATGGCGAGATGAGCGACGACGATTTCCAAGAATTGAGCCGGGCGTCGGGCGCCGCCGTGATCGCGGAACGGCCTTAGCGGTCCGCTCCTAGCCGCTCGTCGGGGTTCCCGCCATCGCCCCCGGTCGGAACTTCCAGAAGGCCACGGCGCAGACGATCGCGACGGTCGCCGTCGTGAGGAAGGGGGGAAGCACCGGGTCGGTCACGAAGATGGCGCCGCCCACTGCGGCGCCCGAGAAGAGCGCGACCAAGGAAAGGACCCACCGGCGCAAACTCGGCCCTGAGATCCCGAGCGCGGCGAACTCGGCCATGAGCCCCGTCAGGGCCGTCGTGATCACGGTGGTCGTCAGTCCCGGGGCCGCGAGGTGCCGCGCGCCCGCGCTCTGGAGCCCCATGGCGATCGAGCTGAGGCCGATCAGGATGTAGAGGGAGGTCCCGGAGGGCTGGCCCACGACCACCACCCAACCGATGTTGAAGGCCACGAAGAAGATCAGCTCCATCGTGAAGACCCAGGTCACGGTCCGGGGCCAGAGGACCTTGGGCTTGACCCCGCCGATGATCCTTCCCGCCACGATCGCTCCCGAGGAGAACAGTACGAGCGCGTCCAACGACCGGGCCCCGGAGGGTAGGTTCCGGGCGCCGACCGCGATCGCGAGGAAGACCGTGTTCCCGGTCATGTTGGCCGTGAAGATCTGCCCCAGTCCCAGGAAGCTCACGACGTCGACGATCCCGGAGGTGAACGTCAGGAGGATCAGAAGGTCGTCCCGTAGACGCACCTCCGATACCGGCGCGGAAGGTCCTCCCTCGGCCATTTCGCGGTCCTTCCCTCGTATCGTGCCCGGTCGGGCGGTTCCGGGCCCGGCTCCAGGAGGTCGCGGGAAAGGGCCCCAAGGCAAAACTTATCGTACACCTCCACTATGCCCGGCCCCGGTGGGGGGGAACGACCGCGCGGCCCGCTCGCCCCGAGCGTGGGGCGACGGCACTCGTCGGCGTGACCGTCGTCCCGATGGACCGCGAGCGCCTCCTCGAGGATCAGATCGTTCTCGTCCGCGGGGATCGGATCGTTAGGGTCGGCGATCGGGGTTCGATCCGGACGCGCTCTGCGGACCGGATCGTCCAAGGCCGAGGGCGATACCTCCTGCCGGGGCTTGTCGACATGCACGTCCACGCCTGGACGCCGGCCGAGCTGGTCCAGTACGTCGCCTACGGGGTGACCTCGGTCCGGAACATGTGGGGATCGACGCTCCAGCTGGCCTGGAGGGACAAGGTCCTGAGCGGGACGATGCTCGGGCCGACGATCTTCGCGACCGGCCCGGTGATGGACGGGGACCCTCCGGTCTGGACCGGGGCCAAGGTGGTGCGCAATGCGCCGGAGGCGCGACGGGCCGTCCAGGGCCAGAAGGGGAAGGGGTACGATGCGATCAAGGTCTACGATCGTCTTTCTCCGGACGCCTATGCGGCCATCCTCTCGGCCGCGGCCGAAGAGGGCCTGCCCGTCGTGGGACATGTGCCCGATGCGGTCGGACTCGATCAGGTCCTTCATCTGGGGCAGGATTCGATCGAGCACCTGAGCGGGTACCTCTCCGCGATCGCGGATCGGGATCCTGCCGCTCGTCCCCGGGGGGACCCTTCCTCGCGTCGGCGGGCGATGGAGCACCTGGACCTCGGGAAGATCCCGACCCTGGCGC
>JBARHO010000199.1:0-8875 GCA_049799275.1 Thermoplasmata archaeon | reverse complement strand
GATAAAGAGGGGTGCGAGTCCGCGAGCGAGCCGGAATCTCGTCATGTACGAATTTGAACCGAAGACGCCGTTTATAATGGTTGACGTTCGGCGGAAACGCCGGTCGCTCCGGCGCGGGAAGATCTCGTTGGTGGCGCCCAAGGCAGGATGATCCGCTTCGACAGGGCCCATGCGTATTGATGCGCTGCCGCCCGTATTTAATCTGATTCTCAAGCGTTCCGCCGGGGTCGGTCGACCGGTCCGGAAGGCCCGCTCACCGAGTTCGGACGGTCTCCGCGCGGGTCCGGATCGGGGCTTGGCGTGGGCGGCCGGTCAGGCGCTGACCGCGGAGGTGTGCCCGTCCACCCCTCGGGCAGGTGTCGTGCCGAGGGTGCGGGAGATCGGGCATGGCGAGTCGGCCAGCCCGATCGACCGGGGCGGGGGTAGGGGCTCTCCTTCCTCGAGCCACTTCCGCAGCTGTCGCGTGACCGGAGGGAACTCCTCGAAGGGATAGCAGGGGATGCCGCGATCGCGACAGTAGTCCAACAGCCGCCGACGCGCGAACACGATGTCCGCGACCTCCGCCGCGTACTTGTCGGTGCTGCCGTCACCGATGAAGATCGTCCTTCCGGCGCTCGGCAGGACCTCGGCGGACCGCACCGTCTGGGCCTTGCAGATGCCGCAGAGGCGGCAGGTCTCGTGCCCGTGCGGGTGAAGCACGGTCAGCCCGCCCGTCGTCGACGTGGTGAGCGTGTCCGACATGACCGGTAGGTCCCAGCCTTCCCGCTCGAGGATGGCGTCGATGTAGAAGTCGAGTCCCCCCGAGAGCACGACGGTGGGGACGGAATGCGACGTGAGAAGATCGACCAGCTCGTGCGCCCCGGCACGCAGAGGGATCTCGCGAGCCGCCCAAGCCCTCATCTCCGGGATCCGATCCGCGGGCAGCAGGGCGGCCTGGCGGTCCCAGGCCTGCCGCAGGGTGATCTCCCCGCGGTGCAACTGGAGGTCGACCTCGTTCGCGACCCGGGCACCCTCCTTCGCGAACTTCTCTACGAGCACGATCGCGACGTTCGGACCCACGAGCGTCCCGTCGAAGTCGAGGAAGACCCGGAACGGGGCCGACGGTGCCTTCGTTGGTCGATCGTTCACGTGTTCCGCCACCTGGCCACTCGATCCACGAGGTCACAGCAGGGTAGGGGGAAAAACCCTTGCGCACCGGGTCGATGGATTCTCATTTCGGAGCGAAAGGTCGGGATGTTGCCGGCCGTCGTCCCGACCTCCTCCGTCCTCGTCCACGCTCCGCAAGCGGCGCGACGACCGGCCAAGGCCGGGCCCTGACCGAACGATCGGTCCCTTCGTCCACGGAGGAGTTTTATGCGGTTCGATCTCGCTGGCGGGTATGATCCCTCCGCCCCACGGCGGCCGCATGGTCGACCGGGTTCTCCCCGAACCGGAACGCGCCCGGCGACGGTCCGAGCTCAAGGACCTACCCAAACTGAGCCCGTTCATCGATCAGGTGTTCGATGCCGAGAAGATCGCGATCGGGGCCTACAGTCCCCTCGAGGGCTTCGCCGACTCGGAAACGATCCGCTCCATCTGCACCACGACCTGCCTCCCCAACGGGCTTCCGTGGGCGATCCCGATCGTCCTCACGACCCGGGGGAAGGCCGACTCCGCCACGATCGGTGGCCTCAAGCCCGGGGACGACCTCGCCCTCCTCGACACGACCGGCCGGTTCTTTGCCCTGCTCCATCTCGAGGAGATCTTCCCGTTCGATGCGAAGGAGGTGGCCGCCGGAGCGTACGGTACGACGGACCCGAGCCATCCGAACGTCGCGGACCTCTATCAGCTCGGAACGACGGGCCTAGCGGGGAAGGTGGACCTGCTCGAGCGGCTCCCCGGCCCGGGCGGTGAGATCGAACCCACTCCGGACGATGTCCGGGCCGAGTTCGCGCGGCGAGGATGGTCGAACGTCGCGGGGTACCAGACCCGGAACGTCCCCCACACGGCCCACGAGTACCTTCAACGGTGCACGCTCGAGCGCAGCGACGTCGATGGGCTGTTCATCCATCCCGTGGTCGGGCGTCTCAAGAAAGGGGACTACAGGTCCGAGGTCATCCTCGATGCCTACCGGACGCTCGTCCAGCACTACTACCCGGCGGACCGGGTGTACCTCAGCCCTCTCAACATGACCATGCGCTACGCGGGGCCGAAGGGCGCCCTCTTCTTCGCCATCATCCGCAAGAACTACGGTTGTGGCCTCTACATCGTCGGACGCGACCAGGCGGGGGTCGGGAAGTTCTACGATCCGTTCGCCTGCCACCGGATCTTCGACGAGTTCCCGATCGGGATCATCCCGTTGCTCTACGAGGCGACCTACTATTGTCGGAAATGCGGCTGGATGGCGAGCCCCAAGACCTGCGCCCATAGCGCCGAGTGGCACGTGGACACCAGTCAGACGCGGATCCGCGCGGCGCTCTCGACGGGAGAGAACCTACCGACCGAGATCATCCGGCCCGAAATCGCCGAAATCCTGAGGCGGGGGGACGTTCTCCTCGTCGAATGACCCCATCCCGAACGAGGTAGGCGGGCGCCGCCCGCGGGTCCGATTGATGGCGAGCAGGGCCCCGACCACGAACACGAGGGCCGCGAAGATCCCGATCAAACTGGCCTCGAGCCAGGCCGGGATGGTCGGGTCCGTCCCTTGGGCCGGGCACACCCCGTACTGACAGGTCGAGGCGAACGGGACGGTCGCCTGGACCGGGGCGATCATTGAGAGGATGACGACCCCTGTGAGGGCGGCCCCCAGCACGGTCCCTACCCAGAACCGGCGCCGACCTCTCTCCATGCGATATCCTCCTCCATGCGTAGGTTGACCCACCGGACGCCGACCCTTAAGCGCTGGCGTGACCGCCGGTCTGGCGTATAACCGCTCGGGTCCGCGGTCTGGGCGGGGTCGAACAGGGCCACCCCTGCCCTTCAGCGCTCTCCCTGCTCGGCAGACGGACCGCGGGCGGTCACACCGTCTCAGGAGACCGCTCGGCCCGAGGCCGGGGTCTGCCCCTCCGCCGTGGCGGTAGAGGTCGACGCTGGTAGCCAACCCATACGTTCCAGTTCGTGGATCAGATGGTCGGCGGATTGGCTCGGCGACCGACCGGTCGTATCGACGACGATATCGGGGGCCTCGGGGGCCTCGTACGGGTCGTCGACGCCGGTCATCGCGGTCAGTTCCCCTCGACGGGCCTTCTTGTAGAGCCCCTTCACGTCCCGGGTCTCACATAGGGCCAGAGGGGTGCTGACGTACACTTCGACGAAGGACCCGATCTCCTGCCTCGCCTTGGCCCGGGACGACCGGTAGGGGGAGATGAGGGCGACGATCGGGATGACCTCGTTCCGGGCGAGGACCTTCGCCACGTAGGTAACCCGGGCGGCATGGCGTTCCCGGGCATCCCGGTCGAAACCGAGATCGAAGCTCAGTCCGAGGCGGATCTCGTCGCCATCGAGCACCTCGACGTTCCACCCCCGGTCCCGGAGCCGCGGCGCGAGCTCGTGCGCGATGGTCGTCTTTCCGGCGCTCGGTAATCCCGTCAGCCAGATGCAGAAGCCTTTCCGTCTCATCGATGTGGACCTAGGGAACGGGCGACGAGAAATACGCGTACAAGAGCTTTCCGAGAACGTGGCCCCGTCTCAGGATCCTCGCCGAAGATGCGACACCGCCGACCGCCGGAGGCAACCTGCGTAGGGCGGTCTCAAACCTTCCCGGAACCAGCGCCGCCGGCCAAAGGGTTATACCTCGGATCCGGGTCGCGGATGCGTTCACATGCGTATCGTACGGAGCAAAGCGCCTCTGCGGATCAGCTTCGCCGGCGGGGGAACGGACGTCGCACCATACCCGGATGAGAAGGGCGGGGCGGTTCTCAACTGCACCATCGACAAGTATGCCTATGCGACCCTGCAGGCGCACGAAGGGAGCCCGGGCGGGGTCCGGGTCCACTCGTTGGACTACAACGTCAACGTCAACTACGAAAAGGCGGCCGACCTCGTCTACAATGGGGAGCTCGACCTGGTCAAGGCCTCCCTGAAGGTCCTGCGCCCCGGGAACGGCGACGATACGACCCGGGACGCCCTCTCGATGTTCCTGCACTCGGACGCTCCACCGGGGACCGGTCTCGGGAGCTCTTCGACCATGTGCGTCGCCCTGGTCGGGGCCTTCCAGCACTACCTCCGGGAGCCGTGGACCTCGTACGAGGTCGCGGAGCTGGCCTTCCGGATCGAGCGCGAGGAGCTCGGGATCAAGGGCGGCAAGCAGGACCAGTACGCCGCGGCCTTCGGCGGCTTCAACTACATGGAGTTCAACGGGCCGAAGACCATCGTCAACCCGCTCAAGATCCATCCCGATGTCATGAACGAGCTCTCCTATCGCCTGTTGCTCTGCTACACGGGTACCAGCCGGTACTCGAACGACATCATCGAGCGCCAACAGACCAGCTATCAGCAGAAGAAGTCGGACACCGTGAAGGCCCTCGACTCGACCAAAGAGCTCGCGATCGCGATGAAGAGCGAGCTCCTGCGAGGCAACATCGACGAGATGGGTCGCCTCCTGGACGAGGGTTGGCAGCTCAAGAAACGGTTCACCGAAGGGATCTCCAACAGCCGCATCGACGCGTTCTACGAGAGCGCTAGGGCGGAGGGCGCGCTGGGAGGCAAGCTGGTCGGCGCGGGCGGGGGCGGGTACATCCTCCTCTTCTGCGACGCGGCGCGTCGGGCCGACGTCGCGAAGGCGGTCCAACGATCCGGTGGTCGGGTCGTCGACTTCCAGCTCGAGCCGAATGGGGTCCAGGTGTGGGCGGTGCGCGCCGAGAACTCCTCCTCCGGTCTGCCGGAGGGTCGCGTCGCTCCGCCGGGACTTTCCGTCCCGACTTCGTAGGGGACCGCATCGCGCCCACGAGGCACCTTTATCGGGCCCCGGAACCAGTAGGCTCGGCGGGTCCGGGACCCTCCACCTGCGATGGCGGCCGATGGAGCGAACGGAGCGGCCGCTGATGGCGGTCCTCACTCGCTCGAGAGCCTGGGAAGGGGCTCCCTGCTCTCGTTCGTGGGCCAGTTCCTCAACCTGGCCATCCTGTTCGGCATGCGGGTCGAACTTGTCCACTTCCTCTCGGTCCAGCAGTTCGGGGTGCTCATCCTCGGCGTCTCGCTGTTCTACATCCTGATCGCCGTGCTCAATCTCGGCGTCCCCACCGCGGTGACGCGCCAGATCGCCCACACGCGGGACCCGGCGGAACGACGTGCCGTGATGCGGGTATCGGTCTGGCTCATGCTCTTGATGGCCCTCCTCGTGCCGCTCGTCCTCATCCCCACCGCCGGGTTCTGGGCGGGCCTCGCCCACAACGGCCAGTTCGTGCCGGTGCTCCAGCTGCTCTCGATCTATCTTTCGGTCACGTTGTTCATCTACCTCTTGGCCGCCTTCTTCCAGGGGCACGAGGACATGTTGCCCAACATGCTCTTCATGCAGTTCCTGGGACCCTTGCTCACGCTCGGCTTCCTGGCCGCGTTCTTCGTGCTCGGGCTAGGTCTGAACGGGGCGGTGCTCTCGTACGTCCTGGGCGGGTCGCTCGCCCTCGGCCTGCTCGCGATCTACACGCTGCGTCGCCGACGGGAGCTGCTCGACGGTCCGGGGGGACGGTGGCCCGGCGAGGACCCGATCTCCCGGGGGAACGCGAGGGCCCTGCTCGCGTTCTCCCTGCCGCTGGCCCTGGTCGGCCTCGCCACCGCCGCGCCGGGGAACGCGGACACCCTGGTCGTCGGAGTGCTCCAGCCCGTCCAGGTGGCGGGGAGCTACAACGCAGCGCTCGCCCTCGGTCGGCTGGTCGGGCTCGGCATCACCTCGCTCGCGTTCATCATGCTGCCGGTCGCGGCCCGACTGCATGCCCGGGGGGACATGGTCGAGCTCCGTCGCAGCTACGCCACCATCACGAAATGGATCCTGCTCCTCAGCGTCCCGTTCTTCATCCTCTTCCTCTTCTTTCCGTTCGAGGCCCTTACGTTCCTCTACGGGAGCAAGGTCTCCTCGCCGGCCTATGCCCAGGCGGCGACGGTGCTCATCATCGTCAGCCTGGGCGGCCTGATCGCGAGCCTGCTCGGACCCGCGGTCGCGGTCCTCACCGCGATGGGACGCCTCGCGCCTCTCGTGCGAGCGACCGTCATCAGCGCCACGGTGGATGTCGGGGGATCCTTCCTGCTCGTCCCCATCTGGGGTCCGGTCGGGGCGGCGGTCGCGTTCGCCGCCGCGACGACGATCCTGCCGGCGATCTGCCTCATCGAGATCAACACCCGTGCCGTGGTGCACCCGTTCACGCTCGCGCTCGCCAAACCGCTCTTGGCCGTCGCGCTCGTCTTCGGTATCCTGTTCGGTTCGCTCAAGCTGGCCCTTCACTATTCCCCGAGCTTCTTCGCGGTCCCGGTCCTGTTCCTGGCCGTGGCCGGTGGGTACCTGGTCGCCGTACCCGCCACCCGCAGCATTGAAGCGGAGGACGGACACCTCCTCACCGTGGTCGAGGGATACCTCGGGCGACGCCTGTACGCCCTCCGCGCCCTCGGCAAGCACTTCGTTCGATCCTCTCCGGCCGACACCGGCCCGCTCCCCGTCGAACGGGGAGGCCCTTAGCCGCCCGACCTGCCGATCGTCGGTGCGGCCGAGAGGTCCGGCCGCAGTGGCGGGCCCCTTTGATTCTGAATTTTGTTAATCATTCAGTGTATAAACCCGCCCGCGTTGCTCCACCTAGGGCCCATGTCCGAAACCTCCGAGCTCCCCTCCGGGTTCTCCTCCCAGAAGCGTTCGATCCTGCTCCTTCTCAAGCGCGAAGGTCCTCTCTCATTGGGGCGGATCGCGGAGCGGCTGCAGATATCCAAGGTGGCCGCCTTGCGGCATCTCGCGGGTCTCGAGACCGCAGGACTGATCGTTCGGTCGCAGCGGGTCGAGGGTATCGGACGGCCGCGGGCCTACTTCCAGTTGAGCACTAGCTCGGCGCCGCTCTTCCCGGCCGCCTACACGCACATGTCCCTCTGCGCGCTTCGTTTCATCGAGGATCGCCTGGGCCGCGACGCGGTGGTCACGCTCCTCCAGCAGCGGGCGCACGAGATCCACGATGAGAACCAGGACAAGTTCGAGGACAAAGGCCTCCCCGCACGCGTTGAGACGCTCGCCCAGATCCGGGACGAGGGCGGTTACATGGCCGAGGTCGGGTCCCGGCGGAAGCGCTCCATCGAGCTCCTCGAGCACAACTGTCCCATCCTGGCGGTGGCGGCACAGTATCCGGAGGCCTGCAGCGTCGAGCGCGCGATGTTCGAATCGCTCCTCAACGCGGACGTCTCGGTTGGCCACCGCGTGGTGGCCGGAGATCCGGTGTGTCGGTTCATCATCCGGCCGAAGGGAGGCGGAACATGACGTCCTCTGCCAACCGTCGCGTCGCCCTGGTGACGGGCGCCAGTCGCGGGCTGGGCGCTGTACTGGCGGACCTCCTCGCCGGCGAAGGCTTCGATCTCGTGCTCGACGCGCGGGACCCCGGTGAGCTTGAGAGCTTCTCTCGGCGGTTGGACCACTGGCAGCGGGCCGTCCGGTCGGTCCCCGGCGATGTGACGGATCCGGACCACCGCGCCGAGCTGAGGCGCATGGTCGACGGGTTCGGGCATCTCGATCTGCTCGTGAACAACGCTTCCGACCTCGGGTTCACTCCGCTCGTCCCGCTCCTCGACCATCCCCTGCCCGACTTCCGTCGCGTCCTGGAGACCAACCTGATCGCCCCGTGGGCCCTGATCCGGGATCTCCGGGTCGCCCTCGCCCGGTCCAACGGGTTGGTGGTCAACATCTCGAGCGATGCGGCGATCGGAGGCTACCCCGGCTGGGGAGCGTACGGGGCGAGCAAGGCCGCACTCGACCTGGTCACCCGCACGCTCGGTGCGGAGCTCCAGGGATCCGGGATCTCCGTGGTGAGCGTCGACCCCGGTGATATGCGGACCCGGATGCACCAGTCCGCCTACTCGGGGCAGGATATCTCCGACCGTCCGCAGCCCGAGGCCACCCTCCCGTTCTGGGCGTGGTTGCTCTCTCGACCGGCCGGACCGCTCTCCGGGCGCCGTTTCCAAGCGCAGTCCGAGCGCTGGGAGGAGCTCGTCGCATGAGCTCCGCGCTCGTAAGGATCCTTCGACCTCCCGAGCTCAGCGCGCCCCGGCCGCCAGAGGAACGAGGCAAGGGAAGGGAGTCGGTGCGCCTGATGGTATCCACGCCCACGGAGGACCGAGACCTCGCCTTCGTCGACATCCCTGATCTCCTGGGCCCGGGCGATCTGCTCGTGGTGAACGAGAGCGCGACCCTCGCGGCCAGCCTCCCCGCGTCGGGCCCGTTCGGTGGGTTCCGACTGAACCTGAGCAACCGCTACGGGCCGGGTCTCTGGGTGGCCGAGCCGAGATGGGACCACGCGCGGCCCGGGCCGCTCCCTCTGGAGGTCGGCGATCGGTTCGAGGTAGCGGGGCTATCGGCCTACGTCGTCGCCCGATTCCCCGGCATCGCGCGTCTCCTGTTCATCCGGCTCGATGGGGATGTAGAGGGAGCCATGGCGGCGCGAGGAGAACCGATCCACTATGGGTACGTGGACCGGTCCTACGCCATCGAGGCGTACCAGACGATCTTCTCTCGGGTCCCCGGGAGCGCGGAGATGCCATCGGCCGGTCGGCCCTTCACGGCCAAGATCCTACAGGCCGTTCGCGAGGCGGAGATCGATGTCCGGCCTCTCACGCTCCATACCGGGGTCTCGAGCTTGGAAGGCACCGATTTCGCCCCGGGGCTCTCGCCGGTCTTTCCCGAGGCGTTCGCGATCCCCTCGCCCACCGCCGCAGC
>JBARHO010000198.1:0-8266 GCA_049799275.1 Thermoplasmata archaeon | reverse complement strand
CATCTATCCCGGGCCGAACAAACGTATGGGACGGTCCTCGTACGCCAACGGAGGGAGCCGGCTGAAGGAGCTCCAGCTGCCCGACTACGCCGGGTACGGGGTCAAGGTCCCGGCACCGGGCGCCTCTGATGCGCTCGGGACCCAGGTCCTCGGGACCTACCTCCGCGATGTGTTCCGGTTGAGCGCGAAGGACCGGAACTTCCGCCTGTTCTGTCCGGACGAGACCAGTTCGAACAAGCTCCAGAACGTGTTCGACGCGACGCTCCGGGCGTTCGAGCTCCCCATCATCCCGACCGACGAGTTCCTGGCGCCGGACGGCCGGGTGATGGAGATCCTGAGCGAGCATTGCTGCGAGGGCTGGCTGGAAGGCTATCTCCTGACCGGGCGTCACGGCGTGTTCGCATGCTACGAGGCGTTCATCAGTATCGTGGACTCGATGATGGCGCAGTACGCCAAGTGGAGCAAGATGGCCCGGGAGATCCCGTGGCGGGTCCCCGTCGCCTCCCTCAACTACCTGCTCACGAGCCACATCTGGGAGCAGGACCACAATGGCTACAGCCACCAGGGCCCGACGTTCATCAACATGCTCCTGACCAAGAAGGCCTCGATGACCCGGGTCTATCTTCCTCCCGACACCAACTGCCTCCTCTCCGTCACGGACCATGCCTTGCGCAGCCGGGGGCACATCAATCTGATCGTGGCCTCTAAGAAGGCGATCCCCCAATGGCTCGATCCGGCGGCCGCGCGCGAGCACTGCGAGCGGGGCGCGTCGATCTGGGGTTGGGCGAGCAACGACGAAGGGAGCCCCGACGTGGTCATGGCCGCGGCCGGCGACGTACCGACCCGAGAGACCCTCGCCGCCGTCTGGTGGCTCCGGCACGAGGTCCCCGACCTCCGCGTACGGGTCGTGAACGTGGTCGATCTCCTGTCGCTCGATTCGCGGGGTGACCACCCACATGGCATGGACGAGACGGCGTTCCGGGAACTGTTCACGAACGGAACGGACGTGGTGTTCGCGTTCCACGGGTACCCCGGCGTCATCCACGAGCTGGTCTACCGTCGACCCAACCCGACCCGGTTCCACGTGCGGGGGTACATGGAGGAGGGGACCACGACGACGCCCTTCGACATGACGGTCCTCAACCATATGAGCCGCTACGATCTCGCGATCGCCGCCTTGCAACGGGCGAGCCGATTGCGATCCAAGGTCGCCGATGCCATCCAAACGTTCCAGCGAAAGCTGGTGGAGCATCATGCGTACATCATAGCGAACGGCCGGGACTCTCCGGAGATCCTGGACTGGAGATGGGACCGTGCCGTCCCACCAGATCCCGCGGCCGCCATGACGGGTCCCCGATAGCCTGCGACGAGCGGGAGCCACGCCGGGAGGCCCTCCGACCGGAGCCACCCGGGGCGCTTGCTTCTGGAACAGGTCGAACTCTGCTGGTCCGGGGCCGATCGGATCCGCAACGCCAATAAGACCGATGTATCTGCGCCCCGCGTGTCCTCAGCGGGTTCGTCCCTTCTCCTGGGTAGCGAGGATGGGCGGAACGATCAGCCTCCCTCGATGCCGCCTACGATCCCGGCCTCCGCGATCCCTCCGTGGTCGCCGCCCGCGTCCAGTTCGCTCCCACCGCCTCGGAGGGGACGGAGAGCGGTCATCATCGGGGTTGCCGTCGTCGTCCTCCTCATCGTGCTCGGCGTGGTATTCATCTAGCCGGCCCTCGAGGTGTCGACGGGGGTCAGGGGAGCGAGTGGACGAGGTCGGATCAGGGAACGTCCGGTCCACTCGGATCGGGCGGGTCGTACCGACCCGATCGGACGCTGGACCGCCATCGAGGGCCGGTCGGGGGGCAAGGTTCATAGAACACGATGAGGTGACCCCTTCATGGGCGACCCGGAAGCATGTACGGAGTATTTCCAACGGAAGGCCACGAAATGGATTGCGGCGTCGGGATCGGTTGAAGATTACATCCTAGAAAAGAAGAAGGCCGGACTGGTCGCGGAGTTCCGGAAGGACAAGGACTTCGTTTGCGTCTGCGAACTGGCGCACGACATCGGCGAACTCAAGCTCAGGGGACATGTGGTCGAGTCGCTCGACGAGGTGGTGGACAAAGAGTTCGGGTCGCTCACCAAGGGCGAGATGAACATTCTCATCGCGGCCATCGCTCAGGCATGCGGTTTCCAGACCGTGGGTCAAAAACTGGTCTACGCGGGGATCGCCACGGCCGTGGCCGGCGGGATCATCGCGGCCCTGCTCGCGGCGCGCAAGAAGCAGATGGCCGACGGGAAGAAGCGTTCCGGCTCCAAGTCCCGTTCCAGCTCGGACTAGGGCGGACCGGACCGTCCTCCCGGAACGGGTGACCGACCGGTCACCCAACCTTTTCGCCCAGGCTGCCGTTGCGCAGAGCGCTGGGGCAGCATCGGACCGAACGACACCCTGGTGCATGGACCTGGCCATCGCGACGCCCACCGAGCCCGGACGATTCAGCGACAAGCACCGCGTTCCGGGCGCTCGGTCGGGCTGGAAAGTTGATACGCACAATACTGTATATCGACGTCTCAGTTCGCCGAGAGAATTGCTTCTTCGAGAACTACTATGTACCCCGCGACCGTCGCACGAGCATGCTCCGAGGGAGTACCCTGAGGGCCGCGATGGTGCTCGCCATCACGGTCGTCTCGTCCACGTTCGCAGGCCAGGTACTGGCCGGCTCGATGCTCGTCCCGCCGGCCGCGGCCTCGGGGTCCGCCCATGGTCCGACCACGGGGTCGGGAGCGATCACCCTGCAGGCCGATCAGGTCGTCTTCAAGGCCTACGGCCTGACCAATGGGCTGAACTGGTCCGTGAAGCTGGACCGGGTGACCGAGAGCTCGAACGTGACCCTGGTCGGGAGCACGCCCGTGGGCATCATCACCTTCTTTGGTGTCGCTCCGGGCCTTCACAACTACAGTGTCGGACCGGTGACGGGCTACGGCGCGACGCCGTTCTTTGGTACGTTCTCTACGAACGGGAACTACTACGCCCAGACCATCGCGTTCCGTGCATCCCACTCGACCTATGCGGTCGAGTTCACCGCTACCGGGCTCGACCCGGGGGCGGTATGGGGGGTCACCCTGGCCGGGCAGACCACCACGTCACCGGATTCTCCGATCGTCTTCCCCCGCGAGAACGGGACCTGGGGGTATTCGATCATCGCCCCATCGGGTGAGACCGCTTCCCCGGCCGCAGGGAACGCCACGGTCAATGGCGGGAGCATGACCATCTCCATCGCCTTCTCGGACGCCCCGACCGGGGGCAGCGGAGGGAGCTCTATGGGCGGATCGTCCAAGCTCGTAGAGATCGCGATCGGCGGCGCCGGCGTCCTGGTCGGGGTCGTTCTTGGCCTAGCGATCCTGCTCCGGACCCGGCAGTCCCACAAGCCGAAGCCACCGGCCGGGGCCATCCTGAGGCGGGCGGGACCGGACCGGTCGAGCCGTCCGACGATGCGCCCCCTGGATCAAGAGTTCTGATCGTCTAGGGCGTCCTCTTCGCCCTTGCCGAGGACCGCTGGCCCCGAGAGAGCCCGGTCCCTGGCCCGCCGGGGAGAGTGAGACAGGTGCTCGTAGCGTAGGCGATGAGCTTACCCTGATCGTCCACGATCCGACAGGCGAGAAGTCCCATCGTCCGGCCCTTCCGGATCATCCTCCCCCGGGCCACGACGTGACCGGCCCACACCGGCCGAAGGAAGTTGACCTTGAGCTCGATGGTGGTGAACGATTCGTTGGCGCCGAGCGTGCTCGCATAGGCCATCCCCACCGCCGCGTCCGCCACGTCGCAGATGATCCCGCCATGAAGCGTCCCCATCGGGTTCCGGTGGCGCGGTCCGGCCTCGAGCTCGATGGTGGCCGAACCACGAGCGATGCGCGTCAAGCGAAAGCCTACCAACCGAGCGACGGGGGGGATCTGGCCCGCCGAGATCGCGTCGCGGATCAGCTGCAGTGTCGAAGGAGGGCGAGCCGGCTTATTCGCCATGATGCCGTGCGTACCAGACGCGGACCGGGGTAGGTCCCTCGCTATTGAGCTCTCCGCTCGGGTCGATGGCGAGAGCATACTCGGGGTCGTCGTCACCGGGCCTCGGGACGGGGGGGCCCGGTCATCGCCCGGGACCTATCCCTGAGGTCCATCGGATACGAGGGGAGGGCCATGGCGGCGCCCCCATCCATTCGGCCGGCCGGAAGGGCTTAGATATTCGAAGGGCGGTCCCCGGACCGGCTTGGGCCAGGAGGTTCTCGGTGAGATGATGTCGGAATATCACGCGGCCGCACCGGGACCCTACTGATCTGGCCCCCACGCTCCGACATCCCCGTTCCCGGGCCGCCGCGTTCTTCCGAACTTCATCCAGCGGTAGCCATCCATCCGAGCCCTGTAGGGAACATGCCCAACGATGGGTATCTGGACAAGAGCGTTCATTGGAAGATCCGTTCGGGGAACATCGACTTTCGCGAACCCGGGTTCGCCGAGGTAGCGGACGCGATCCTCGAGGCCGGGCTCGCCACGGAGGTCGGCCTCCGGATCGGGTCCGGCAAGGAGGCCGATGTCTACTGCTGCCGAGATGGCCCGCGCCTCGTCGCGGTCAAAGTGTACCGCTGGTACCGCACGGCCCATCGGGGCGGTGGGCCGATCAAGCTCGAATCGATGGGTCAGCTCGCGGTGCGAGAGTTCGAGCTGCTCACCTACGCCTGGCAGGGGGGAGCACGTGTGCCACGGCCCATCGAGAGGGTCGAGAACATGTTCTCGATGCAGTACCTCGGAACGCCCGAGGCGCCGGCCCCGATCCTCCAGCACGTGGAGCTGGCCCAGCCAGAGACCTTCCTGGACCTCACGCTGCGAGGGATCGAATCGATGGCGGAGGCGGGCATCGTCCACTCGGACCTGAGCCCCTTCAACATTCTCGTGCATTCCGAGGAGCCGTGGTTCATCGACCTGGCCGCAGGTCTTCGCGTGGATCGATTGGGAGCATCGCCCTGGATCCAACTGACGAGAGCGAGGGAGTCGCTCGATCATGGCTTGGCCGTTCTCAACCGATATTTCCGGCGGTACCGGCTTGAGTTCGATGGGAAGGAGGTCCTCGAGCGCCTTTCGAGGCAGTGGGATCGGTTCCGGGTCCTGGAGTCGTAGCCGCGCCTTCGGGCCTGAGAAGGGACCGCTCTACCTCATGACCGGACGAGATCCGACGTGATGATGGGACCGGGACGAATGCTCCCTCGAGCCGCGCCGACCCGACGAAGAGGACGGAGATCTTCGACCGAGTGGTCGTCCCGAGAGCTATCGCGCGGGCGCCGGCGGTTCGGGGCCGCTCACCGAAGGGTTCCGGGGTCGACGGACCGAGATCACGATCACCGCGACCAGCGCGGCGACCGCCCCGACGACCGTCACCACTTGGAGCGGTCCGGCCAGGCCCGTCGCCGGGGACGATGTCTGGGGCGTTGGGATCACGGTGAGCTCGGTCGCGTTCGACCGGGCACTGAAGCCGGTCGCGTCGGTCACGTTCGCGGAGACATTGTAGGTGCCTTCGGTTCCGGGCGCGCAGACAAAGCTCTCGGACGAGCCGGGGGAGCAGTTCGAGGGAAGCCCGGACCAAACAACGTAGTAGGGGCCGTGGCCCCCGAGCACATCGACCGAGATGTTGACCGCTTGGCCCACGTACGCTACCGCCAAGGAGACGACGGGCGCCGGGACCTCCGGATCCGGATACACGGTCAGGTTCTCGATGACGGAGGTCGAGACGTTCACGCTGTCGCGCACCGTCGCACTCACCGAGTAGGAACCGGTGGCGGCAGGTTGGCACCTCACGAGCGTCCCGTTCGTCGACGGGCATCCGGGCGGGAGTCCGGACCATGTGAACGAGTATCCGCCCGACCCCCCGCTGGCGTTCAGGTGGAGGGTCACCCATTGACCGAGGTCGACGAGCGTCTTCGCCGGGCTGAGGTCCACCAATACCGCGGGGAGCACGGTGTACGGGCGGGTCACGTTCACGGAGAGACCGTTCGAATCGAACGCGTCGAGGGTCACGTTGAATGTACCGCCCGAGGTCGGGATGCACGGATCGGTGGGGAGTCCCCCGCCCCAGCATCCGGTCGGAAGGCCGGACCATTGGAAGCCGTACGGTCCATCGCCGTTCGAGACGGAGCCGTTGGCGAAGACCACTTCCTGGCCGGCCCAGAGCTGGCCGGAGGGGATGCTGAACGAGAACGGCGTCTCTGTGGGGTCCGGTTCGACGGTCACTTCGCTGGTCGGGCTCGTCGTGAAGTCCCCATGCGAATCGTGGACGGTGACGTTCACGGGGAAGACGCCCGCGGCGGTCATCTTGCAGACGAACGCGGCCGTCGTGGCGGGACAACCGTGCGGTACTCCGCTCCACGCGAAGGTGTAGCCACCGGATCCCCCCGAGAACGGAACCGTGATGCTCAGGTATTGCCCCACGTCCAAGTTAGAGCGCCCGAGGCCAATGGCCCCGGACGAGGTGGGGCTGAGCATCGGAGCCCCCACACAGAGGGTGCAAGCGGTCATCACGACGTCCACTCCAGAGACCGCGCTCCCCGAGACCGTGATGGACTGGTCCGAGGTCTCGTACCCGCTCGAGTTCACGGCGAGGTCGTACGTGCCGTTCGGCAGGTATAGTGTGAACTGGCCCGCGCCGTTCGTGGTCGTGAGGTTACCGACGGAATTGTTCAGGAAGGCCCCTGCGATCGGCTGAGCCAGCTGATCCGTGACCGTTCCGGTCACCGGGAACGTGCTCGTGAGGTTGAAGAGATCCATCATCGGGGGGTACAGGGACCAGTTGTCGTTCTGGTTGGTCCCGGTGTGGCCGAGCCCGAGAAGCCACTCGGTCGTCGTCAGAACGTTGTACGTGTCGGCCGGAATGGTGGAGACGTAGCCCGGGCGTGAGTACGGACTTACGGCGGCCAGGTAGATGTGGCCGCCCCCGGTGCCGTACGGGGCGTGGTCGGAATCGAGGGCCTCGTCGTAGGTGATGAAGATCACCGTGTGGGCGAACACCGCCGGGTCCTCGATGAGCGGGGTGAGGAACCGACGCAGCCACGCGTCCCCGCATTCGATCTCCGCGATGGTCGCGTTCGCTCGTTCGCTGGTGCAGGACGGGGAGAACGTATGGTCGTCGTCCGTGTTGTTCGGCGTGATCCAGGAGTAGTTGGGGATGTCGCTCGCGTTGACGTCCGCATACCACTGGGTCAACGGCAGGTCGTGAGCGACGCAGCGGCTCCGATTGCCGGCCACGTCCTGATAGTACAGGAACGGGTTGTGCTCGAAGTTGTAGCTCGTCGAGTTCTCTCCCAAGCCGGTGATCCCGCACGGTGCCGGCATGCTCTCCTGGAACGTGGCCCAGGTGAGCCCGGCCTGTTCCGCGAGATCCCCGACGTTCGGGATCGTCAGGTTGGCCCGATAGGCGTCGGCCCCGCTCGTCGCGGCGAGATAGTCGTGCAGGGAGGCATGACGGACACTGTAGAACTGCGAGTCCGAGGAGTAGTTCCCGGCGAGCGAGGCCTCGAACGTTCCGTACCGCTCGACCGCGGTCTCCTCCTGGTTCTCCATCATGATCACGATGACATGTTGGATGGGCGTGGGAAACCCGCTGCCGGACGGTTGTGCCGAGGGTACCATGATGGGTCCGGCCGCCCCGAGTGGGGAGCCTACGGTCCGGTTCGAAGATGGGGTCCCCGGCCCCAGCGGGAGGTTGGTGATCGACACGAGGAGCGAGAGCACGAGGAGCCCGACCACCAGGAGCAACGCACGCCCCCGCGCGGCCCGGCGGTCGCCGCGCCACCGCCGGGTCGCCCCGGTCCATGCGAACTGGTCCCGCGGCCGGCGGACGGTCACAGGGATCGCTGGAGCGGGGATCATATTTACTCTTGGGACGGACGAGAAGCGGGATCGCTCGCGCTCCGGTCGCTCGGGCCCTGACCGGAGGCATGATACGCGTCCCGCGGTGGTAACGGCTAAAACAGCCGGTATCCTCGGGCGCCGATGTCCATTCGTACCAGCGAGGCAGGCGGAGTGGCGGGGGCCGTGCTCGGGGCGATCGTCTTCGTGATCATCTTGATCCTCCTCTTCGCGATCATCATCTTCCTGGTCAAGGTCGGCATCCTGTTCCTCGGTATCATTGGGATCATCTTCCTCGTTCTGATCATCCTGGCGCTAGTGCGCGTCGCACGGGGTTAGTCGAGCCGCCAAGAGCCGGCTCGCTCGCCGCCCGGGGCGAGCGAGGGT
>JBARHO010000197.1:0-4322 GCA_049799275.1 Thermoplasmata archaeon | reverse complement strand
CCCGACGAGACCCTGCAGGCGCTCGGCATCCCCGAGAGCGAGATCGGTCGCCTCCGCCACGCCGAGAACCCCGAGCCCCCTCCCGCGGTGGAGACCGTCCCGCCCCGGCCCACCATCGACGGCTCGGTGGTGGTCCAGCGGTTCGTGGAGTCGGTCCGAAGGACCGAACGGCCCCGACGCAAGCCCGTCGGCGCGGCCGGCACGGACTCGGCCGACGTGCTCAAGAAATGGGTCGACGGCGACGATCACGCGCTCGACGACTGGATGCGGATCCCCGAGCCGGCCGTGGTGCCCGTTCCTCGCCCCGCTCCCCCACCGGTCACGCCCAGCACGACCCCTTCCTCCCCACCGGGCCCCGAGGCCCCTTCTCCCGTCCCCCGGACCGACGCGGTCCCGGCCGCCCCCGACACGAGCCACGTGCTCGAGCGGGAGGAAACGGTCGTCCGATGGTTGACCGACCTGCTCGACCGGATGAAGAGCGAGCAGTTCGACCCGGGCTCCCTCCTGCAGGAGGCCCAGGACCTTCAACGTCAGCTCTTCGAGGAGCGCGAGCGGCATAAGCAGCTCGAGGAGGAGCTCGAGCACGTCCGCCGCGGATCGATCGCGGTCATCAAGTTCGTCCGGGGTCGCGAGGCGAAGACCCGGGAGCAGGCCCTCCACGAGAAGGAGGCCGAGATCGCCGAGCTCCGGCTGCGGCTCATGGCCGCGGGACTGCCCATCCCTTCCCCCGACGACGCTCCACTGCGGATCGATCCCACGGCCACCAGCGTCGAGGGGCTCTCCCGCGAGATGTCCGGGACCCCGCCGCCCGAACCGGGCACCGCGGAACCCCCCCGGGTCTTCGAGCGGCAACTGGTCGCCCGGGAACAGGAGTTCCTGGAGCGCGAGGCCGAGCTCCGCCGCCGGGTCGTTCAGCTCGAGGGAGAGCTCCGGAACCTGCGCGCCGAGGCCCAGGTACGGGAACAGCACCAGGAACTGCTCCGCTCCAGCCCGAACGCGATCTCCGCCGAGCTCCAGGCGCGGTTGAGCCAGGCCGAGTCCCGGGAACGGGACGTCTCGCTCCGTGAGACCGAGCTCTCCTCGAAGTTCGAGGAGATCCGGATCCGGGCGGAAGAGCTCGAGCGCCAGCGTAGCTCGATCGGCAGCCGCGAGAAGGAGATCGCGGAGTCCGAGGAGGACTATGCGCGTCGGCACAAGGAGCTCGTCGAGGAGGAGCGGCGGATCGAGGAGACCCGGAAGGCGATGGGGGACGCCGAGGAGACCATCGACCTGAGCCCCCAGGTCCAGGGTCTGAAGGCAGATATCACGAGGCTCCAGCGCGACATCGAGACCCGCGATCGCATGCTCCGCGACAAGCTCGCGGAGATCGAGTCCCTCCAGGCCCAGCTCGGTCAGGGCGATACCGGGATCAAACCGTCGGATGCCTCCGCCATCTCCATGAGCGGGAAGGTACGGAGCGGGGTCCGGCGATTGGACGACCTCTTCTACGGCGGCCTTCCGCTCGGCGCCCAGGTCCTCGTCAACGGCCCGGCCCACTCCGGAAAGGAGATCCTGGCCCGGTTGTTCATCGCCGAGGGCCTGAAGCAAGGGATCCCGGGGATCCTGGTCGTGACGGACAAGACCTTCGGCCAGGTCCGCGAGGAGATGACGGCCCTCCTTCCGACCTATGCCACCTTCGAGCAGAAGGGGATGGTCCGGTACATCGATCTCTATTCGCGCAGCCTGGGCGTGACCCAGTCCGAGACCGGGGTCCGGCTCCTCTCCTCGACCGACAAGGGGGTGCTCGACCAGATCCTGGCCGCGGTCAACTCCTACAGTAACGAGTTCAAGGACAAGGCGCCCACCTACCGGGTCGTCTTCGAGTCGGTCTCGACCATCACGGCGTACCTGGACACCACGCAGATCTTCCGGTTCCTGCAGCCGTTCTCCGGACGACGCAAGCTCGACAACGCGGTGAGCTACTACGTGCTCGAGACCGGGATGCACACCGATTCGGACCTGCAGACGCTCGAGCACATGATGGACGGCTCGATCAACCTCAAGATCGACCAGCTGAAGACCTTCCTTTCCGTGCGCGGCGTCGGCGAGGTCCAGTCCCGGGCCTGGATCGGCTACGCGTTCAACAAGAAGGCGTTCAGCCTGGGATCGTTCTCGCTCGACAAGATCCGGTAACGGCGTCGAGCGAGGCGCCCCGCGCTACCGGACGGACCACCCGGGCACGCGCAGGTAGCGATTGACCCCGTCGCAGAGCAGCGTGATCGCGAGGCCGAAGAGCAGGATGGTCGCGAGCGGGAAGGCGTACGACCACCAGAAGTTCGAGCCCGAGATCGGGGACCACCCGTAGCACACTCCCTGGGCCAGGAGGAAGCCCCATTCGGGGAACGTCTGGGAGGGGAGGGGGGAGAGGTTCGCGAAGAAGCTCCCGCTGCAGGCGAGGTACGGGAAGACGGTGAGCACGAAGAAGATGTTGAACACGTCCACGGGGATCTGCGAGAACACCGGGACGAGACTGTTCGGGATCACGTGGCGGAGGAGCAGACGATGGCGGGGGGCGCCCGAGGCCCGCGCCGCTTCGAAGTACGACGTCGTGACGACCTCCCGGGCGCGGGCCCGGACCGGCCGGGCATGGTACGGCCAGAGGATCGCGGCGAACGCGAGCCCGAACAGGACGAGCCCGTCGGGGATCGGGACAAAGCGGACGAGCCCGAGGTAGAGCACCAGCACCAGGAAGAACGGCGGAACGCTCGCGAGCATGTCGCTCGCCGTCGTGACCACGAGGTCGCTGCGCGCGGATCCCAATGCCGCCTCCGCCCCCAAGAACATCCCGATCACGGCGGCGATCGAGATCGGGCCGAGGACGAGCAGGAGGTCGAACGGGGTCGCCTGGAGGAGACCGGACGCCACGTTCACCCCGAGATGCGGCGCGATCCCGAACGGGGCCGCCCAGGAGGGTCCCGGCGGATCGAGCAGGAGCGCGAAGGACAGGTTGCGGGACATGGTATCGAGCCCCGAGCCGTAGAGCTCGACCGCGACGATCGCGAGCACCGCGAACAGGAGGAGCAGCGTGAGGCCGGCCAAGAGGCTCCAGTTCCGCCCGAACCGGCGCTGCAGTCGGCGCCGGAAGCCTTCTCGCACCTTCCACTCGGTGCCCGGCGGGAGCACCGGTCGCGCGCCGGTGACGACCGGCGAGGTCGGGGGCGAGGACGTGGGGATCATCGATACTCCTTGGCGGCGAGCCGGGGATCATAGAACCGCGCCAGGATATCGGCGAAGAGGTTCCCCGCGAGGACGAGGAGGAGCAGTAGGAAGATCGCCACCTGGTAGAAGTTCCCGACGCCCCCGACGATGTGGAAGCCGCTCGAACGGACCCCGGTCATGTCGACGAGAAGGAGCGTGCCCACGCCCTGGTCGTTCGCGACGGCCTCCACGAGCGCCTGGGTCCCGATATAGATCGGAAGGGTCAGGCCGAAGAGGAGGAGGTAGATCGGGATGACCCGTCGGCCGAGATGCCGCCAGAGGATGGTGCGGCCCGACACCCCTCGGGCCCGGGCGGCCAGGATGTACGTTTCCTCGGCCGCGCCCGCCGCGGCGTTGCGGGCGTAGCGCAGGAAGATGGAGACGTAGATGACCGCGATGATCAGCGCCTGGATCAGCACCTTCACCAGGACCAGCGCCTCGAAGTCCCAGTCCTGGTGGATGATCCCGTCGATCAGAGGGAAGCCGGTGGGGAGCGTATTGTCCCCGAGGCCGATCCAATTGGGGATCCCCCCGTGGGCGTACAGCCACGCGGTCGGGGGGATCACGCCGAACGGCCCGCCGGCGAACTGCCCGAAGGTGTTGTCGATGCCCTGGTACGATTCGTTGATCACAAAGACGGCCACCAGGAACGACGGGACCAGCAGCCCGACGACCGAGGCGAGCCGCACCGTGGCATCGAAGCCGCCCTCCCTTCGCCAGCCCGCATAGAGGCCGAGCACGTACGCGAGGACCGCGGAGAAGAGGAGGGCCGCGACCGCGAGCTCGATCGAGTTGGGAAGCCACCACTGCATGAACTGGGTGGCCGGGGCGACCAGTGAGCCGTAAGCGACCGACCCCCATTGTCCGGTGAAGATGTTGACCGTGAACCGGCCGAACCCTTGTCCAAAGGCGTTCGTCACGCACGCCCAATTGGACCAGCTGCAGGTCGTGCACGCCCCGGCCGAGAAGGCACAGGGGTCCGTGCCGAGGGCCGCCGCCGGGAGGAACGAGCCGAAGGAGAACAGGATGAGCAGGATGCCGACCGCCTGGACGGGGATCAACAGCGAGCGCATGGCGACGAACCG
>JBARHO010000196.1:0-3304 GCA_049799275.1 Thermoplasmata archaeon | reverse complement strand
GTGCTCCTCACGAGCGGGGCCGCGCTCTGGACCGCGGGAAGATCGACCGACCTGCGCGACGGGGTCGAGCGTGCGCGCGACGCGCTCGATTCCGGGGGAGCGGAATCCCTGCTCGAGGAGATGCGGGCCCTCGCCCGCTCGCGCACCTGGGAGCCGCAGGACTGAACATGGCGTTCCTGCACCAGGTCGTGCCGGAGATCGAGGCGTCCGTCGAGGACCCATCGTACCTCGAGGGGCTACCCGACCACCCGGACCAAACCCCTCCGAGCCTCCGCAAGGCCATCCTGGACCGTCCACGCCCGATGGCCGCGATCATCGAGTTCAAGCGGATCTCCCCCGGCTCCTCGACCTCCCCGCTCCCCGTTCGATCCATCTCCGAGTTCGCTGCCTTCACCGAGAGGGCGGGCGCCACCGGGCTCTCCTGCTTGGCCTGCACCCCCGCGTTCGGCGGATCGCCCCGGGATGTCCTCGCGCTCACCCGTGTCTCCCGTTTACCGGTGCTCTTCAAGGACCTCGTGGTCGGGCCCCGACAGATCGAGGCCGCCCATCGGACGGGCGCCTCCGCGGTCCTCTTGATCGCCCGATTCGAGCTCGAAGGACGGCTCCGGATGCCGCTGAGGGAGCTCGCCCAGCTCGCGCGGGCCCAACGGCTCGAGGTCCTACTGGAGCTGCATGATCCGGAAGAGGTCGAGCTGGTCGACGACATTCCCGCCGATGTCTACGGGGTCAATACGCGCGACCTGGACACGCTCAAGTTCGAACCCGATCTTACGGCCGAGACACTTCGGCTCATGGCCCGGCACCACCCGCTCCTGGGCCTGAGCGGCGTCCAAGGGCGCGAGGACGTCGAACGGTTCCGCGCCCTAGGGACCGACGGGTTTTTGGTCGGGACGTCTGTCGCTCGGGCGACGGACCCGAACGCGTTCCTGACCGATCTCCTCGGGCCCGTCAGAGAGATCAATCGATGAAGACCTTTGTGAAGCTCTGTGGCCTGCGGACGCCCGAGACGGTCCGGATGGCGCCCGACGGGGGCGCCGCCGGCTTCGTGATCCAAGTGCCGAGCTCGCCGCGGGACCTATCCATCGAGGACGCGGGCTCCCTGGTCGAGCACGTCCCCCAGGACGCGGAGGCGTGGGCCGTGGTCGTCGATCCGAGCGCGGAGCTGGTCCACAAGTTGTTCGATGAGGTCGGTGTGGACCGGATCCAGGTCTACGGAACCATCCCGCCCGACCTCGAGTTCCTCGAGATCCACCACTTGGTACCCTCGCTGCCGGTCCCGCCGCCCGGCTCCGGCGGAGAGGCGCCCAAGATCCCTCCGGCGGAGGACTATCCGCGACTGCACCTGGACGCCGCCGGCCAGCCCCTACCCGGAGGGAGCGGCGTGCGACCGGACTGGGAGATGTGCGCTCGCATCGTCGATTCGCAGCCCGGGCGCAAGCTCGTCCTCGCCGGCGGTCTCACTCCCGAGAACGTGCAGGAGGCCTTGGCCATCGTGCGCCCCTGGGGCGTCGACGTATCGAGCGGGATCGAGAGCGCGCCCGGCGAGAAGGACCCCGAGCGGATCAAGGCGTTCCTCGCGGCGGTGCTGGAGTTCGAGTCCCCGCATGCCTAGGCGCTTCGGTCCGTTCGGAGGGGCGTTCGTTCCTGAGACGTTGGTCCCGGCGCTCTCCGAGCTCGACCGGGCGTGGCGTTCCGCCCGTCGGGACCCCGCGTTCCGACAAGAGCTCTCGGAGCGCTCGCGGAACTTCGGTGGCCGGCCCACGCCGCTCTACTTTGCCGAGAACCTGACCCGGCATGTTGGGGGTGCCCAGATCTGGCTGAAGCGAGAGGACCTGGTGCACGGCGGGGCGCACAAGTTCAACAACGCGCTCGGTCAGGGCCTCTTGACGAAGCGGATGGGGAAGCCCCGCCTCATCGCGGAGACCGGCGCGGGTCAGCACGGCGTCGCGACCGCGATGATCGGCGCGGCCCTCGGCCTTTCGACGGAGGTCTACATGGGGTCCCGCGACATGGTCCGGCAACGACCGAACGTCGATCGCATGGAACTGCTCGGCGCGACCGTACATCCGGTCACGTCGGGCAGCCGCACGCTCAAGGACGCGATCAACGAGGCCCTGCGGGATTGGATCACGAACGTGCGCACGACGCACTACCTGCTGGGCTCGGCCGTCGGACCGCACCCGTTCCCGACGATCGTGCAGGAGCTCCAGAGCGTGATCGGGAAAGAGATCCGGCGGCAATCGCTGCGGCAGATGGGCCGCCTACCCGATCTCGTCGTGGCGTGCGTCGGGGGCGGGAGCAATGCGATCGGGACGTTCCATCCGCTCCTCTCGACGCAGATCGAGCTCCTCGGTGTCGAGGCCGGTGGCCCCCCGCGGCATCCGACCGGAGCGGCGTCGCTAACGCGCGGGCGTCCGGGGATCCTCCACGGTGCCTTCACGTACATCCTGCAGGATGCCGACGGTCAGGTCCTCGAGACGGACAGTATCTCCGCGGGATTGGACTATGCGGGCGTTGGCCCAGAGCACTCCTTCCTCAAGGAATCCGGGCGGGTCCGGTACATCTCCGTGCGGGACCGGGAGGCGCTCGATGCCTTCGAGCTCCTCGCACGGAAGGAGGGGATCCTTCCCGCGCTCGAGCCGTCGCACGCGCTCCATGCCGCGATGGTGGAGGCCCGAAAGCGCCCGCCGTCCCAGCGGATCGTCGTGACCCTGTCGGGCCGCGGCGACAAGGACCTGGGGGTGGTCCTCGCTGCCCGCCGCGCTCGCTAAGGCGCTCCGCGCGTCCGCCCGGTCGGGCGGGATCCTCGTCCCGTACCTCTTGGTCGACGCGTCCCGTCTGCGGTCGACGCGGTCGATCGCCCGGGCCGCCCGGGAGGCCGGGGCGGACGCGCTGGAGCTCGGTTTCCCGTTCTCCGACCCGGTGGCGGACGGACCTGTCCTTCAGGCTGCGTCGGCCCGGGCCCTTCGGCGGGGGACCCACTGGGGGCACCTTCTCGAGGCCCTCGACCTCGCGAGCGAGGAGCTCCCCTCCGCGGTCATGACGTACGCGAACCCGGTCCTGGTCCACGGCCTGACGGACGCGATCTCGGAGCTCGCGGCCCATCACGCGACCGGACTGATCGTTCCGGACCTTTCCTGGGAGGAATCGGGGCCGTGGCGGGCGGCGTGTCGGAAGGCCGGCATCAGCCTCGTCCAGATGGCGACGCCGGCCACGTCGCTCGCTCGCGTGCGCGTCATCGCTCACGGCTCGCGGGGGTTCGTCTACCTGGTCTCGCACTATGGCACCACAGGAAGGGCGGGGT
>JBARHO010000195.1:0-9460 GCA_049799275.1 Thermoplasmata archaeon | reverse complement strand
GTGGCCGAGACCGTGCTGACGACCGGTCCGCCGCTCGGCGCGCAGATCAGCTCCGTGACGTTCTGCGAACCACATCCCGGAGGGAGGCCCTCGTACCGGATCGTGTACCCTCCGGCCCCCCCGGTCATATTGGCGAAGATGACGTTCGGGACCCCACCCACGGAGGCCATGCCGGGGGTCTGGCTCAGGGTCACATTGAGGTCGTACAGCCCAGAGCGGACCTGTTGTGACGGAGAGAGCGCGCCGTGCCCCGCCATTCCGGCGGGTACCAAAGGGGCGGACGGAGCGGACGCGGGCGGGTTCCCCAATGGCCCGGACGGAAGACCCGGGGCAAGGAGGACCAGCAGAGAGATGATCGCCGGGAGGGCAAGCAGTCCTGGGCGTCCCGGTGCTCGACGCCGGAGGGGTAGGCTGGACGCGAAGACCATAGGGCCGGCCCCACCTTGGGTCCGGTCGGTCGAATCCTCCAGGGTCAACGGGTCCGAGCGCATCGGGACAAGGTTCCCGAGACGCTAGTTCGTCCTATACCCTAAAAGTGCTTGGGATACACATGACGCCCGCTCGCCCGTCCCGAACCCTGTCGGTGGCGGATCACGGACATCACTTCGACCCCAGCGATGATGCCCCCGGCGATCAGAGCCGAGAACAGGGCCCGTAGGCCGTCGGCCGCAACTCCGGAGAACGGATCCCCACCGGTCTCGGCTCCGACCGGAGCCGACGGGGAATCCGTGACCGTCACGTTGATCCCCGTCTCGACCTGACCGCCCGAGGAGTCCGCGACGCTCACCTCGATGCCGTAGGTGCCCTTCGGGGTCGCGGAACAGGGGATGGAGGGGCCATCGGCCGGCGCGCAGCTGAGCGGGAGTCCCGCGTAGCTGTAGGCATAGGGACCGTCCCCGCCCGTCGTCTCGACGGTGAGCATGAACGAGCTTCCCGGCTGAGGGACGGCCGGGGAGCTACTGAACGACACGATGGCCAGGCTCGGGGCCGCGCCGGTCGCGAACGGGACCGGGATCGAGAGGTTGCCTTGCGAGGCGTTCCCCGTCCCGAAGGCGGCGGTCGGGTGGTACCCCGGGACGGATGGGATGTTGTAGGCGAATCGCCCCGTGACGCCCGTGAACGGGATCGACGGGCCCGGCTCGGTCTGCGTGAGCCCGTTCAGGGAGACCGACCAGTTGGTGCCGGTCGGTAGGCCGGAACGCACGAAGGTCACGGTGTGCGGGGTCGGCGGGGCGCCCCCGTTGCCCGTGGGCGGCGGGGCGGCGGACTCGGGAGTGAACTGGAGCAGGAGGACCCCCAGCGCCGGGAGCGTGAAGCTGGGAGAGGTGCTGTTCAAGGGCATCACGGTCTCGAGCGGTTGCTCGGGGTTCGCCGGATCGAGGAGCCGGGTCGAGAGGTTGCCCGAGACCGGGAACCCGGGCCCGAGGTCGAACGTCCGGGGCATGGAGATGTTGTCGTTCGCCACGAGGACGTCCCGGGTCGAGCCGTTGGTGACCTGGATGCCCCAGAGGTCGGGAACGCCCGGAAGGGTGACGTTCGTGAGCGATCCGTAGGGGATCTGCTTCAGGATCTGGGTCTGGAGGTAGAACGAGGGGTTGTAGGTCCCCGCGACCCCCTCGCACGTACCCGAGAGCTCGATCATGGCGTTGTCGCACCCGTCGTTCAGACCCGGGTTGAGCCAATCGACGGAAGCGAACGTCCAGGGGGATAGCTGGGCCACGTGGGCGTCGAGCGCCTGGATCACGGCGGTCGCCGTGTAGGGTACGTCCGGGTAACCCTGCCGGAACTGGGCCCAGGCCGTGATGCCGGTCCCGCCGCCTTGGAACTCATTGTCGAACATCGGCAGGTCGGACCCCCCGTAGGCATCGACGATCGAGCGGGCGTTCTCGGCCTCGAAGAGGATGTTGTGCGGGCCGGTGAGCGAGGCCATGAAGTTCGAGAGCGTCAGGTCCGGGGGCTGGTCCGGATACGTCTGGATGGCGAAGGCGTTGATGAGCGAACCATCCTGCTCCATGAGGTCGGTCAGGTACGCGTCGTCGACCCCTGGGTCGCCGGTGACGGAGATCCCCATGAACTGGGCCGTCGGGTCGAAGGCACGCACGTCCAGGATCCACTGGTGGACCGTCGAGGCGTAGGCGGACGGGCTCGCCCAATCGTAGACGTTGGGTTCGTTGCCGAAGATCCAGTAGTCCGGATAGAAGTGATAGTGGTCCTCGATGTACTGCACCTCCCAGGCGCCGTTCTGTGCGGTCTCGTTGGCACCGCCGACGGTCACGAGGGAATGGCAATGCACCCAATCGCAGAACTCGAACACGCTGGCCCAATTGAACGAGGTGTTGTAGCTGGCCCCGGGTTCGGGGCTGACCAGCGGCAGGCGGATCCAGCTGATCGGCGTCTCGTTGTAGTCCTGGGCGACGGTCGAGTTGGCGAAATTGTTCTGGTCCGGTCCGGACGGGGCCGCGTAATTGTAGTTCACTCCCCAGAAGGTCGAGGGCAGGGTTCCGATGCCGTTGCTGAGGGTCAGGGAGGCCGCTGAGCCGTTCGGGGCGAACCCCTCACGGCTATTGTCGGTCAGCACCTGGAAGGTCGACCCGGCGGAGGCCGGATGGACGGACGCGCCTCCTACGACCCCCGTAAGATCGCCCGCCATCGCAAGCCCCGCGAGGGACGAGGTGAGGAACACGCTCACGACCGCGATCGCGAAGAGCCCGCGGAGACGGCGGGCCGACCGCGCTCGAGGCACGGGTCGGAAAGGCCTGGAAGGGAGCTGGCCCGGTGCGGATCCGGGGACAAGGGTGGATCGATCGCTCATGAGATTCACGGTGATTTTTACGCCGATATACGTATAAATACGTATCCAGAAAATTTGTTCATCGCGCGCGATGCTATGACGCGGGTGGTCCCTCGCCGAGGGCCCGGAACGAGCCCAGGGTGTTGGTGCGAAGGACGACCGCCGGGTCCCGCGATCGACCCCGGACGTTGCGCCCGTCCGCGATGAAAGGGTTGTTCCTCTTTGCGGGTCGATCCTTGACTATACCGTCAAGGGCACGGCGCCCGTCCAGATGGTCTGGAACCGGTCGGTCTGCGAGCGCACGAAGCTCGGCTCGAAGGCCGAGATGCTCGCTTCCTGTCCCCGATGGGACGGGGCGGGGTACCCGACGTAGCGCAGGGCGAACGTCGAGTCGACCGAGTAGAGGTGGGTGAAGTGCGGCACGTAGCAGCGCACCTCGAGGCAGGAGGGCGTCGTGGCGCATTCGCGGAGCACCATGCCGAGGAACCGCCGGTCACCCGCGGTCTCGTCGATCACGAGCCGAAGCTTGACGCGCCGCTGCAGCGCTCGCCCGAGATGACGCGCCAGGACGGATCGACCTTCGGCGGAGAGGCTGCGAGGACGAACGCTCGCATCGATGGAGGTCCGGGCGGTGCGGAGCACCCGGCCCAACTGCTCGATTGGAGAGGTGGCGCCAGCGAACAGCTGGAGATGGCCGTCCGGCACCGGCATCGGGACCGTGAGGCGTCCCGGCATCGAAGGGAACCCGTTCCCTCCACCGACCATCGAGGGGTCGGCGATGCCCGCCACGCCAAGGTAGAGCTCCTTGAGCTTCTGCTGGGTCTCCGCCTCATCGCGTACCAGCGAACCCAGCCGGTCGAACAGCTGCTTCAACGGGAGGGGCGCGTAGGTCCGCGGCCACCGACCGTCGCTGCTGACGAGCCCCCTCGATTGAAGGTGCGCGAGGACCCGGTAGCCCGTCGCCCGGTCGAGGCCGGACTCCTGGATCGCCTCCCGCGCGGTGGACGGTCCACGGAGCGCGAGGGCGATGTACATCTCCGCCTCGTGGCGGGGGATCCCGAGAGGGCCGAGGCCCTGGGCGAGGTCATGGGAGGTCCTTCCCGTGGGAATGGGCCCTCCTTCGGGGACCACGACCGACATCTCCTGGGTCGTGGGCCGATTGACATCGATCGTGCCGTGGTACGTCGTCGTCTCCGTTCGGTCCGGTTGTCTTTGACGAGAGATCATCCGATTCTCCTCCATTCTGTTGGTCGCGCCAGCGGGTCCGAGGACGGACACGGACGCCCGCCGGTCGTGCCGAGGGTTCGCCCGAGGGGGGCGGACCGGCGGGGAAGGGGAATTGCCCTGAGGGTTGTCCTCATCGCAAGTTCTCCTCATCCGTGCAGTACCTCAATGTCTCCCGCCATTTCTGACGCTACGCACTAGTGTGTATGAATCCCTATTAAAACGTTTCACTTGCCGAAGGGACCCGGGGGCGGGCACCCGGCCCGATGGTCGTGCCCCTCCGAGGTGCCGGGAGGGGGGGTACGAGGGGGCGGGGCGAGGGGACTAGGCGGGGGCGGGGGGCGTTCCGCTCGGGACCGCCTTCTGGGCCCGGGGAACGGCGTCGGTCATGGGGCGACCCTGCAGGTGATCCGGCAGCGGCTCACCCAGGAGCGTGAGGATGGTCGGGGTCACGTCGAGGACGTTCAGGGTCGGGACGGTCCGTCCGTCCCTGATCTTGGGATCGTACAGGACAAAGACGCCCTCGAACCCGTGGACCGCGTCGTCCGGGCCGGTGTCATTGTGGTCCAGGTAGACGCTCGGATAGCCCATGGTGCCGGCCGAACGCCACCTCAGGTCATCAAAATAGACGATGAGATCGGGAGGTTCGCCTCGGACCTGTCGGTAGATCTTCCCGGGTTCGAGAACATCGACCTTCATGGGCGTGCCCTGCGGGTTGCGGATGGCCGCGAGGTCGCGGAGCAGCCGGTCCTTGAGCGCGGGCAGGTCCGCGGGCTCGACGGAACCCTGGAGCTCCCGGCCCTTGACATTGAAGAAGATGCGAGCATAGTAGCCTCCGGCCCCCCAGGCCTGCGTGCGGCCCCAGTCGACCGGCGCCTTCTCGAGCGGAGTGCCCGGGGGGACCCCTCCTCGGAGGGCCAGGTACTGTTTCTCGGCCAACCACTGGTTGATGCAGAAGCAGCCGAGCATCGGCATGCTCCCGTGGTCCGAGACGATCAGTACGTAGGTCTCATCGTCCACGAGCTTCACGAGCGAGCCGATCTCCTCGTCCAACAAGTGGTAGTACTCTTCCGCCACGCGAGCGTACGGATTACCGGGCACGTACGCCCGGTGGGCGGGATCGAAGTACTTCGTGTAGGCGTGATGCAGCCGGTCGCTCCCGATCTCGTGGATCGCGAAGAGGTCCCATCGCTCGCGGGCGTAGAGCTCCCGGGCGATCGCGAACCGCTTCTTGGTCATGGCCGAGATCTGGTGGCGGAGCTGGTCCCGCTCCTCAGCGCGGAAGACCACGTCGATCTCGTACGAACCGTACTTTCGCTCGATCTCGTCGCGCAGGGATAGGGGGTGCGTGTAGTCGCGAGCCCCTCCGGGGGTCAGGAAACAGGAGATGTAGTACCCGTTCACCTTCGGAGGCGGGTAGCCCACCGGCATCCCGATCACGCACACTCGTCGTCCGCGCTCGGACTCTAGGGTCCAGAGCGTCGGCACCGGTAGCTCGTTGGACGTCGGGGTGTAGAACTTCGTGTAGGATTGTTTGACGCGACTGCGCATCCCGTAGATCCCCAGCGTCCCGGGGTCCACCCCAGAGAACATCACCGGCCACGCCGGGCTCGAGAGCGGCGGATCGGTCGTGCGGAGCGGGGCATGGACCCCGGCCCGCATGAGGGCGGCCACGTTGGGCATAGCGCTGAGGACCCGGTCGAACATGAACTCCGGGGGTACGGAGTCGAGCCCGATGATCAGGAAGCGACGTCCGTTCGTTGCGCGCGGCGGCGGAGCGCTCACCGGAAACCACCCTGCCCGGATCGGTCCCTTCCCGAGATAAGGGCTGGCCTTCGCTCGGGGGCCCCGCGAGGTCGATCGGACGCGAGCCTGCGGCCGGTCATGGGCCTGGAGCGGTCACAGGTAGGAAGGGCCGGCGGGGAGGCACGCGGTGCCTCACGGCTCGGCGTGACGACCGGATCCCTCATCGCGAGATCCGCTGGGAAGGGCCCACCGGGTCCTACTCCTTGTAGTCCGCCTCGGTCACCGTGGACGAGGAGGTGGTCGTGGTCTCCGCGGGGGTCGCGACCACGGCCCCGGTCGTGGGTTTCGTGGTCTCCGTCTTGAACTCCTTGACCGCCTTGTTGGACGGGGGCTGTCGGCGGGAAAGGAGCGCCGCGACGATGATCCCGATCGCGATCAGGATGCCGGCCACGAGCAGACCCCAGAAGAGCACGGTCGAGAAGGGGGACTGGGTGGTCGTCTTCTGAACGATCGTCCCATTGGAGGGGACCATCGTGATCGCCACGTGCGTCGACTGGCCGGACGTGATGGTCACGTTGTTGAAGTAAGGAGCATAGCCGGTCGCCACGACCACCACGGGCACCGGACCCGGGCCGAGACCGCTCACACTGAACGATCCGTTCGAAGCGACGCTGACCGTGTTCCCGTTCACCGTCATGGCGGCCGACGCGGGTGTGAGCGTCCCTGAAAGGGACCCGGGCGTGGTGGGAGGCGCGTTCTGCGGGTCCATCGCGATCGTGAGCGTGGTCGAGCCACCCGAGCCCAGGGTCACGTTGTTGAAGTAGGGGAAGTATCCCGAGGCCGTCGCGGCCACCGGGTAGGTCCCGGGTTGGAGCGAGACGTTGAACGCGCCGGAGCTCGCATCCACGCTCAGCACCGCGCCGTTCACCGTCAGGTTGGCCGTCGCGGGGGCGATGGTCCCGGAGAGGGTGCCGGGCGACGTCGTGAAGACGATCGGAACGGTGATCGGGCTGGTCTGGACCGTGACGGTCCCTCCTGCCGGGGTGGCGGTGTAGCCGGCGGCCACCACGGAGTAGGGGAACGTGCCCGCGAGCGCCACGAAGGCGATCGACGAGCCGAAGCTGGCCTGGGAGGACGAGTTGAAGGTCACGTTCCATTCGGAGCCCTGTCGAAGACCTGACTCCGTGAACGTGACGGTCTGCGTCGCGCCGGAGAAGGTCAGAGCCTCGGTGACATTGGCGCCCCGGATGGTCAGGACCCCGCCGTTCGGGGAGGCCCCGATACCGACCGGAGGACCCACCGTGTAGATGTGGGATCCGTTCAGCTGCAGGAAGGTGATGGACGAGCCGGTCGTGGATTGGGTGTAGGTGTTCAGCGTGACGTTCCACGAGCTCCCGGCCGGTATCCCGACCTCGGTGAAGGTGACCGAGAAGAGCTCCGAGGGCGTGAGCGGCACGTAGTCCCCTTGGAAGGTGATGAGGCCCGCGTTGTTGTACGGGAGCGTCCCATAGGGGTCCGAGGTATTGCCGTAGTTCGACCAGAAATTGCCTCCCTGGTAGGACAGCCCCAGGATGTTCCCCGTGAGCCGGTAGTTGTTCACGATGATCACGTTGGAAGCGGGCTGACGGCTCACGTTCCAAGTGTCATGGACCTGGATCGGCGTCCCGGTCACGATATCACGGGTGGGCGTGACCGCGGGTACGGGCACGTTGAACTCGTTGTTGTAGATGAGGTTCCCCGACGAATCGGAGGTCAGTCCGACCTGGGTCGTCGCGTTGATCATGAACTGGGTCGAGTTCGCGACGGGCGTGGCGGAGATGAAATCGTTCCCCCACACCGTGTCGCCCGTGCTGTTGTAGAGAAGGAGGGAGCTGCCCTCGTCGCTGAACTTGTTGTTCCCGATCAGATCGCCGTTGGACCCCCAGAAGATGACGTTCGCGATCGGCGAGCCGAGCATCTTGGAGGCGAACCAACCCGAGATGGTCTGGGACCCCCAGAAGGAAACATTGGTGGCATGATAGAACTCGATCTGAAGGTAGTTGATCTGGGGGAGGCTGTACTTGGCGAGCAGACTTCCGTAGGAAGGATCGAAGCCGTACACGAACGAGGCCGAGTTGTTCGCGTTCACCACCACGTTCGTGTTCGTGAGCAGGATCCCGGGGAAGACCGGGAAGAAGTAGTTGTTCATCTCGGAGAAGAGAACGGGGAGCGCCGCCGGTTGGTAGTTCATGAGGACGTAGGGGTTGCTCGTGGTCCCCGCGCCTCCGATCGAGATGTTCGCGACCTCCTGGTTATCGAGCGCGATGAGGGGGGTGTATACGCCCTGGGTGGTGTGCACCGGGAGCACGATCGTCTGCGTATAGTTCCCGGTGAAATTGTAGGTGACGGTGAGGTGATAGCTCATCATCGCCTCGAACGTGTAGTTGCCCGGCTCCATCAGGTAGGAACCGGAACCGCTCGCGGGGAGGGGTCCCCAGCCGTACGGATAGTGGAAGGGCGGCGAACCCACGCAGAAGAACAGGAAGGAGTTCGCGGGCTGGACATGCAGTATGACGCGCTCGAACCCACCGGGTCGGCTCTCGTTCCAGAGAGGCGTCGGGAGCGACGGACCCTCGCCGAGGTGGGCCACGGGGACCACGCCCGGGGTGTAGTATGCGGTGACCCCTTCGGCCGTCTCCCCGGTGTTGGATCCGAAATCGAAGGCGGAAGGAACGGTCTGGTACACTCCATGGGTCGCGTTGAAGTCCTCGAGCGACAACGACGAGTTGAGCGTGTTGAAGGTCGTGGTCGACCCGGTCCCCGGACCTCCCAGGACCAGCTCGGCATCGTTGAGAGCGAAGTGGGTCGGTGTCACCAGGTGGCCGTTGACCCACCAGTACGGGGCGGATGCCGGAGCGGTCGGTGTGGCGTACCCGGTCGAGTTGAACACTACTGTGTCGTACGACCCGCTCGCCGGGCCGGCCAAGGACTGCAGCGTGTAGTTGAAGAAGAGCGTGGGGCGGTCGCCGAGGACGGTAGTGTTCAGGAACAGATCGACGGTGAATGGATAGCTGACCGACATCGTGGGTCCCTGTTTGTAGTAGAACTGCCCGGGCACCACATGGCCGGAGCTGTTGAACAGCGAGTTCCGAGTGAAGGTGACCGAGGGGCTCGAGAAGTTCCAAAGGTTATCGACGAACGTGAGCTGGTGGGTCAGTGTGGAGTACGAGACCACGTTCTGCGCCCAGAAGACGTAGGTCGAGTGGTTGAACAGCGTCACGCCTTGGAGGACGGCGTTCAGTTGGATCGAGAAGTTGTAGGGTTGGCCGGAATCGAGATAGAAGACGGAAGCATTGGTCACGTTGGCGGTGCCCTCGAAGCTCGAGGAACGGTAAGAGTAGGCGGTCTGATGACCCGACCCGTTCCCGATACCGATGTCCGCGATCCCCATCGGTGCCGGGGAGGAGACATAGCTCGGGGCGATCAGTTCGCCCTGAGGACCCATCTGGACCGGCGGGGCGAAGTTCGGCAAGTAGGCATCCCGGCTCGGGACCTTGTTGGCCGATAGGCTCGACAAGAGCTCATTGACACGCTGCGCCGTCGAAGTGGGGATCGCATGGGTCCCTGTCGGCGGAGCGGGTGCCACGGGCGCAGCCGGGGGGGCGGCGGCCGGAGTGGGACCCGAGCCCTGCGACGCCGCGCCCAGGCCGACCACGGCCA
>JBARHO010000194.1:0-5286 GCA_049799275.1 Thermoplasmata archaeon | reverse complement strand
TCGCAGCGTCGTACGCGACCGCAGAGGGTGCGGTGCCCACGGGGACGATGGTTCCGACCGCGTCGGTGGTATCGCTGATGGCCGACAAAGTATTGGAGAGGCGGTTCGCGACGAACACCTTGCCCTTACCGGGATCGTAGGTGATACCCTCCGGTGTGTTCCCCACGTTGATGTTGGCCACGACCGTGTTCCCGGAGTCGGTGATGACGGTCACATTATGGGTGCCGGAGTTCGTCACGAAGAGCTCGCCCTTTGCACTGTCGTAGGCCACGCCGAAAGGGTTGGTGCCGACCGGGACGGTGGCGACCACGGCATTGGAGGCGTCGCTGATCACGCTCACGGTCTTGGTGAAGTAGCCGGTGGCGAACACTTCGGCCTTCACCGGGTCGTACGCGACCCCGTAGGGTTCCGATCCGATCACGATGCTCGCGACCACGGTGTTCGACGCATCGCTGATGACGCTGACGAAGTTCGATCCCAGGTTGGCGACGAAGACCTCGGCCTTCCCGCTATCGTACGCGAGGGAACCGGGGCCGTCCCCGACCGCGATGGTGGCCACCACCGCGTTCGTTGCGGCCTTGATCACGGTCACCGTGTCGGCATTGAAGTCCGCGACGAAGATCTCTCCCTTCCCGGTGTCATAGACGACGCTGTACGGGGTGGTCCCGATCAGGATGGTGGCCACGACCGCGTTCGTGCTGTCACTGATCACGCTGAGCGAGCCGCCGAACTCGTTCGCGATGAAGACTTCCCCTTTTCCGCTGTCGTAGGCGACGCCCTCTGGACCGATCCCCACCGTCACCGTCGTGGTCACGGCGTTCATCGCGGCATTGATGACGCTCACCGTGTTGGTGCCATAGTTCACGGCGAACACCATCCCTTTTACGAAGTCGTAGGCGATCCCGGTCGGATTGGTTCCCACCGTGATCGTGTGGCTCACCGCGTTCGAGGTGTCGTTGATGACGCTGACCGTTCCCGAGGCGGTGTTCGTGACGAAGATCTCGGCCTTTCCACTGTCGTAGGTCGCCGCGTACGGGTTCATTCCCACCGTCACGGCGGCGATCGCCTTGTTCGTGGCGTCCGAGATCACGCTCACGTTGTTCGAGCCCTCGTTCACCACGAAGACCTCGCCCTTCGCGCTGTCGTAGGTCGCGCCGAAGGGATCGGTCCCGACCTGTACCGAGGCGACCGACTTGTCCGTCGTGTCGCTGAGGACCGTCACGTTATGGGAACCGGAGTTCGCCACGAAGATCTCTCCCTTGACGCTGTCATAGGTCACGCTCCAGGGAGATGTTCCGACGGGGACCGTGGCCACTACCTTGTTCGTGGCGTCACTGATGACGCTCACATCGTTCGCGCCCAGGTTCGCGACGAAGATCTGATTCTTTCCACTATCATAGGTGATCCCTTGGGGGAGTCGTCCGACGGGGATCAGGGCCACCACCTTGTTCGTGGCGTCGTTGATCACGCTCACGTTACCCGAATCGTAGTCCGCGACGAAGATCTCTCCCTTCCCGCTATCGTACGCCGCCGCGATCGGTTCGAGGGCGTCCTCCGGAAGGAGGTTCCCCGACGCGACGGTCCCATTGCTCAGGACCAAGGTCTGATTCACGAACCACCCGGACGCACCCGAGCCCATCGGCGAGGGCGACTGGACCATTCCGACGGGTCGCTCCCCGGGCGAGGCCTTCCCCGCAGCCGAGAGCTGGTGATTCCCGTTCGATGGCTCCGGGAGCCCCCCCTGCCCGACCGCCAGGGGGATGGACGGCACGGGACCGACGGATAGATGCGCTCCGAACATCGAGCCGGCCGCGATCATGGACAGGATGATGGCCACCGCCCAGAAGGCCGAGGTGCGGCTAGTGAAGAGAGATAGTGACGGACCGTGCATGAGGGATAGCGTATCAGATCTGGTCGAATCGGGGTTATCCATCTTGCGGGAAACCCGCAATGTGCCATTCTAGCAGATCAGGGCCGTTTTACGGACCCGGATCGGGCGGCGACGGGGGCGAAGGGACGGGAGCCCCGGCGAGCCTCTCTACGACGATCACCACGTGAGTCGCTCCCCAATGCATCGTCGAACGGGGGCGGTGGGATCCATGCCTGCTCCGGCTCACGCCACCGGTACGAGCGAGTAGCGGCCCTCCGGCTCGGTCCAATCAAGCAGGAATGGGGTGGTCTGCGGCCGAATACCGAAGACGACGGGACGCCCATAGATCATTTCGATCTCGATCAACGCATCGGCCGCTGGCCGCATGTACGCCAGGACCGGATCGTCGAGGTCCCCGTATCCCACCATGTGGAAGTAGGGTAGGCGAGTGAACGACTCGATCACGATCGGTATGTTGCTCGGGTCGAGGGTCACGCCGATGCTGGCCGCGGCCGCTCGCAGGCCGTCGGGGGAGACGATCTGCACGGCCGGGGTCGAGTCGCGCCGCTCCCGAAGGAAGCGGTACCGGCTCGGGAACATCGGTCGGACCCGGGGATCGTTGGGTATCCCCACATCATGTTCGCTGGTCCCCTCCTCGTGCAGCGGGAGCAGGACGGGTCCGAACTCGCCAAGATCGGAATCGGGTGCGCTCGCCGAAAGGATCCGCAGCCGTTCACGGATCGTGTCCGCCGGAACGTACCGACCGATCAGACCGAGCAGCCGGGCGGCCCGGATGGAGGTCGGCGGGATCCAGACGACCCGGCCCCCGGTCAGTAGCGTATGCATCGCGATGGGCATGGCCAGGATGGTCGGGACCGTGTTGGGACAATCCGAAGAGCGGGAGATGAGGGTGGAGCCGCCGAACCGGAGGCGCCCAAAGGCGCGGGCGAAGGGGGTCGAACCGGGCCAGATGGACTCCGAACCGGGGTCGGGATCGACCTCGGGCCGGGCGACCGGGGTGACGAACCCGGGAGCGAGCCCGGACAGGGTCCGGAAGTGCCCGCCTTCCAGGGTATAGAGGTGAGCCGGCGTTGCGGGCGGGGCCCCGCGCACCTTGGCCACCGTGCAGACCCGCACGCGGCCCCCGGCATGGCCTTCCTCCCGGAGATCGACGATCCCGTCGGACAGGGTATGCATCGACTGTCCCCACTCTGGACCGATGCAAATGATCAGGTTGGTCGGGGTCGAGGGGATGACCGACTGCGCGGCGAACAGCGCGCTCGCCGGGGCCGTGAACGTCTGCACGGCCTCGGGCCCTTTCGCCTGTGTCCGGAAGAACGCCTCCGAGCCCCGGTCCCAGGAGTCGGCGATGATCGTTCCTCCCCCGGCGGCGACCAATCCCTCGCTCGCGCGAGCGAGGGGCGCGGGGAGCGCCATCAGCGGCTCCGGCCCCTGAGGGCTGAAGTCGGCCAGTACCGAGGGGATCCCGGACGACGAACGCGGCCCAGCGCGATCGTCGACCTGGGCATCCACCAAGAGCAGGGAAACGAGGGGATGGGACCCTGCTGGAGCGGACCCGTCGGGCGATAGTCCCGGCGGCATTTGGTAGCCCAGGAACACCTTGGGTCCGGGAAGGAGGGGGACCAGCTCCCGCAGGAGCGTGCTCTTTCCAGAACCGACCGGTCCGGTGATCATGAAGAACTTAGGCTGGGGTGTACCGAGGAACTCGATAAGGTAGGAGATCAGATCGAACCCTTCGATCGGGGATGCCGAGCCGGGAAGGGCGCTGTCTGCCCCACGCCGGGCATCGACATGACAATGTAGGCCCGACCGTCCTATCTGTGGCCCTCGGTCGATGGAGTGTACCGATCCCGCCCGAACATCGACATATCTCCCGCGACACGGGTCGGCACGGAGCGTTCGGTCCTTGGCCCGGGGGCTTGGTAGATCACCGAATAGCTGATACCAGCAAGTGGTGGCTCGAATTGTGCCGGATCCTGAGATTTGGCGGCACCGTCCCAGGGTCCGCCCCGCGCTTACGTCGGACATCCCCCGGATCCTGGAGATCCTGACCGACGCGGCGGAGTGGGCTCGTCAACGAGGGGTCGAGCGGTGGTGGCCGATCCCGTTCCCGAGCGGCCGCATCGTTCCCCCGGTCGACCGGAAGGAGGCCTACGTGGGGGAGATCGAAGGGAAGGTGGTCGGGTTCTTCGTCCTCACCTGGGCCGACCCGGCGATCTGGGGGGATGTCCCGCCGGACGCCGGATATGTCCATCTTCTGGCCGCGGAGAGGGATCCGGCATTGCGAGGGCTCGGGCGCCACCTACTGGGCTGGGCGGAGGAACGGGTCCGCGCGGCGGGACGTGCGAAGCTCCGTTTGGACTGCATCGCGGACAACGCGTCATTGGTCCGGTACTACGAGTCGGTGGGGTTCGTTCGGGTGCGGGTCGTACCGTCCCCCGTCCTGGGCGAGGTCCGCTCCATCCAGCTCTTCGAGCGGGACCTGGGTGATCGGGATCCCGGACCCGCGTGACCAGGGGCAGCGCACGTGAGGCTCAGGCGTCGGTGGGGCCGGGGTGCCATCCCGATCCCTGCGCCCAGTCATGGGCCCTCACGAGGAGCGACCAGACCGTCGGTTCCTTGGCGCGGACGTACGCCTCTCGGTCGTTCCGGAACCTGGTGGCCAGCTCTCGCTTCCTCTGGGCATACTCCTGAGCGGCGTCGGGGTGGGTCCGGAGGTAGTCCCGAAACATCAGGTTCAGTTGTTCGTCGAAGCTCCCCGCTCTCCGCACGTGCAAGTGGACCCTTCGGGTCCCGGGAGGCTCTCGGAAGAACCGCTGGGTCCGGTCCGGGTTGTTCGGATGCGGAACGAATCCGATCGAGCCGAGCGGACGACCGAAGGGGTCGCTCGGTTCGAGCGTCGGGACCGAGACCTGGATGTCGATCACGGGTTTCGCATCGAGCCCCGGAACCGCGGTCGAGCCGACGTGGTCGATCCGCAGGGCCAGAGGACCCAGGGCCGAGCGAATGGCCTTACCGATGGGAACGAACTCCTCCGACCAGCGCGGATCGGCCGGAACGATGATGATCGGGTCCCCTCCGGCGTTCACGTCCGGATCCAAAGCCACGTCCTACTGATGAGCACTAGTACGGGTGCCGTTTCGGGGCCTCCCACATCATGGGATCGCCGACACCCGCCCCCGTCCTCACCACCCACGAGCTCACCCGCCGGTTCGGGGAGTTCACGGCCCTCGACCGGCTCTCGCTCACGGTCGGGTCCGGAGAGATCTTCGGCCTGATCGGTCCGAACGGCGCGGGAAAGACGACCACGATCAAGATGCTCACGACCTTGCTCCCGCCCACCTCCGGGAGCGCGACCGTCGCGGGGTTCGATATCATCCGTCAGGCCCCGCAGG
>JBARHO010000193.1:0-6804 GCA_049799275.1 Thermoplasmata archaeon | reverse complement strand
TCGTCTCATAAAGCGTGCCCGCGATCCGAGAGGACGACGGAGGAGGTCGCCGTGCCCGCAATCCCGGTCGCACACGCTGTTCCGGTCCCGGAGGATCCCGGACCACAACCCTCGACGACCGGGTCGGGATCGATGACGACGCCCCTCATGCTCGCCGGTCTCGAGTTCAGCCTCGACACCGCCTCGCTCGATGCTCTCGAGACCGTCACTCGCACGGTCACCAAGGCGCAAGTGGCGGAGTGGTTCGATCGCCATCGAGGCACCGAGGAGGTGGCCCTCCTCTCCACCTGCCACCGGGTCGAGATCCTTCTCCTGGTCCGCTCTCTCGACGAGGTCGACCGGTGGCGGGACGTTCTTCCCGGTCGCCGGAGCTCGTGGAGGTCCCGGGAGGGGAGGGAGGCGGTCCACCATCTCTTCCGGGTCGCCGCGGGCCGTGAGTCGCTCGCGATCGGAGAGGGCGAGGTCCGTCATCAGGTCCGGGCCGCTGAGCGATCCATCCTCAGCCGTCACCCGAGACCCGTCCTACGGGACCTGTTCGTCGGGGCGGTCGGCACGGCCGAGGAGGTCCGTCCATCCGTGCCCCTATCCTGCTCCATCGCATCGATCGCGGCTTCGCGGTTGTTGGATCTCGTCGGCCGATCGGACCCGAACGTGCTGGTCGTCGGGTCCGGCACCGTCGGACGTCAGGTCGCCGAGTGCCTGGCGCCGTTCGCTCGGGTCACCCTGGTCTTCCATCAGCGTTCGCCCGAGGAGACGTTCCTTCGCGCTACCGGTGCTCGGGCCGTCCCCCTGGAGCGGTTAGGCGAAGCGCTCGCCAGCTCCGATGCCGTCGTCACGGCCGCCAAGTTCGGCAACCATGGCCTTCACGCCTCCGAGCTGCCGCGGGACCGCCCGCTGGTCCTGGTCGATCTCGGGGTCCCTCGCAACGTGGATCCCGGGGTGCAGGAGCTTCCGAACGTGCGGCTGATCGATCTGGCGGAGCTCCACGCCCGAACCGGAGGATCCTCCTCGATGCATGCCGACGACCGTCGGGTCGAGGAGCTCGCGGAGAAGCATTCCGATCGACTCGAGCGATTCCTCTTGGAGCCGTGGATCAGCGATTACCGACGCGCGGCCGAGGCGGTGCGACGCTCGGAACTGGACCGGGCCCGACCGTACCTGGGCGCGCTCGGCCCGGACCAACGGATCGCGGTGGAGCGCTTGACGCAGCGGCTCGTCGCCCGCCTTCTTTCTTCGCCCACCGAGCGGATCCGTTCCCTTCCTCCGGGGCCAGATGGCGACGCGCTGCGGCGCCTGGCCATCGAGCTGCTCCGCCTGCCCCTCGCCGACCCTTGACCGAGCGGATCCGCGTCGGGACCCGGCGGAGCCCGCTCGCGCGGGTCCAGACCGATCTCGTCCTGGCCCGGCTCGCGCGGAAGGCGCCGGGGTTCCGGTTCGAGGCGGTCGCCGTGGACACGAGCGGGGACCGCGACCGCTCGATCGGCAGCTCCCCCGATTTCACCGACGCGATCGATCGAGCCCTGCTTCGAGGAGAGGTCGACCTGGCCGTGCACAGCGCCAAGGACCTCCCGGTCAAGCTCGACCCTCGGTTCGAGCTCCTCGCATGTCCCCCGCGGGTCGATCCCCGGGACTGCGTGGTCGTCGCCCGCCCGAAGCGAGCGGCCACGCTGCCCCCGCGCGCCCGCGTGGGGTCCAGCAGCCTCCGCCGACGGGCGCAACTCCTCCGGTGGAGACCCGACCTCACCGTGGTCGAGATCCGGGGGAACGTCGACACTCGGATCGCGCTCGTGCGGTCCGGGTCCATCGATGCCGCCGTTCTGGCCGTGGCAGGATTGCTTCGGCTCGGTCGGTCCGCGGAGATCGGTCGGGCCCTTCCCCTTTCGACGTTCCTGCCGGCCCCGGCCCAAGGCGCGCTTGCGGTCGTCGGCCGGGCGGGCGATCCCTCGCTCGCCATCGCGGTCCGCACGGTCGACCACCGGCCCACGCGCATGTGCGTCACCGCCGAACGTGCGTTCGCCTCGGAGCTCGGAGGCGATTGTGAGGTACCGCTCGGCGCTCTCGCTAACGTCCGTGATCGGACCCTCTCCCTGATCGGAGAGGTGCTGACCCGCGACGGCCGAACGCGGCTGCGGATGCACCGGAGCGGACCGGCGTCCGAGGCCGAGCGGATCGGATCGAGGCTCGGCCGTGCGATGGGCGATCGAGGGGGGCTCGACCTGGTCTCGGCCGCCCGGGGGTAAGGAGGCGCTCATGACCGACCGCGCTCGCCCGACGGTCGTGCTCCTCTCCGGCCCCGGTACCTTGGAACGGATCGATCCGCTGGTCGACCACGCCGGGGTCCGGCTCCTTCGCTGGACCGTACTGCATCCACGGCCGATCGAACCGAGGGGCTGGTTGGGAAGGCTCACGAGATCCATACCCCCGGACACCGTGGTCGTGACGAGCCGAATGGCCGTGGTCATGGGGGTCGTGCCGTGGCGGAAGGCCGGCCCCCTGCCCATCCGGTGTGAGTTCTGGGCCGTCGGACCCGGCACCGCCCAGGCGCTCCGGCGGGCCGGGGTCCGACGGGTGCATCGACCCGAGGGAGTGGGGGATCTCGCCGTAGCCGATGCTCTCCGCCGGTCGACCCCTCGGACCATCGTCCATCTTCGCTCCGACCTCGCCGGTCCCCGTCTGGCCCGTCTCTTACGCGGGCAGCGCCACCGGGTCCTCGACCAGATCGTCTATCGGACCACCGCGCCCCATCCGCTCACCGCACGTGCCGGCCGTCAGCTCCTCGGGGCGGACCTGGTGATCGCCACGAGCCCCTCCGTCCTCTCGAACGTTCGTCGAGCCCTCCCCCGCCGCTCGTTCGAACGGCTCCGGCGTACGGCCCATCTGGTCGTTCTCGGCGAACGCTCCCAACGGGCGGCCCGTGGTCATGGTTTCCGACACGTCTCGGTGGCGCCGTCGACGACCGCACAACGATTTACGCAACACTTACTGCGGGAGCTTCGCGATGGCCCGAAGTAGGCGCCCCGTCCCCCGCGCTACGATCGCGCCCGCGCTGCCGGTCCGCCTACGCCGGCTGCGCCGTACCTCCGCCCTGCGGGACTGGGTCGCCGAGACCGATGTGGAGCTACGGCGGCTGGTCTACCCGCTCTTCCTTCGCCCGGGCCGGGGGGATCGGGAGCCGATCCCGTCGATGCCCGGGTTCGAACGCTACCCGGTCCGGGATCTCGCCGCTCTGGCCCATCAGCTCGAGACCGAGGGGATCCGCTCGGTGCTCCTGTTCGGCCTGGGCCGAACGAAGGACGCGGAAGGGAGCGAGGCCTGGGCCGCTGACGGCGTCGTTCCTCAGGCCATACGCGCGATCAAGGCGGCCGCCCCCGGCCTGGTCGTCGTGACGGACGTCTGCCTGTGCGCGTACACCTCCCACGGTCACTGCGGCATCGTCCGCGGTGGGACGATCCTCAACGACGGCTCGTGCGAGCGGCTCGCCCGGGTCGCCGTGGCGCATGCGGCGGCGGGGGCGGACGTGGTCGCCCCGAGCGCGATGATGGACGGGCAGGTCGCGTGGATCCGGGCGGCCCTCGATCGGGCGGGTCACGAGGGGACGGTGATCCTGGCCTATTCGACCAAACAGGCCTCGGCCTTCTACGGTCCGTTCCGCGATGCGGAGGGCTCGGCGCCGACGTTCGGGGACCGGCGGAGCTATCAGATGGACCCCCGCAATCGGCGCGAGGCGCTCCGGGAGATGGAGCTCGACGTCGCCGAGGGCGCGGACATCCTCATGGTGAAACCGGCGCTGACGAGCCTGGACCTCCTGGCTCGGGCCCGAGAGCGCTTCCTTCTTCCGCTCGCCGCGTACCAGGTGAGCGGAGAGTATGCGATGCTCAAGGCCGCTGCCGAACGCGGCATCGTGGACGAACGGACGGCCGTCGAGGAGACGCTCGCCGCCGTCCGTCGCGCCGGCGCGGACCTGATCGTCACCTACTTCGCGCGGGACGTCGCCCGGTGGTCCCACGAGGGCCGATGACGGAGCGCTCCGCACCGTCCGGGCCGGTGGAAAAGGAGGCGGTCGAGGGACCACGGGACCTCGTCAAGTACACGTTCTTCCACGTTCGACCGGAGTGGAGGCGGCTCGCCGCCGAGGAACGAGAGCGAGGCAAGGGTCGGATGGTACAGATCCTCGACCATCCCCCCGACGGGGTGCTCGTCCGAACGTACTCGCTCGTCGGTCTCAAGGCAGGGACCGAGATGCTGGTGTGGGCGATCGCGCCCGAGCTCTCCTCGATCCAAGAGCTCCATTCCCGGCTGCTCGGCACCCCGCTGGGAGGGTACCTCGAGACGCCCTACTCCTATCTCGGGATGGGCCGACGGTCCGAGTACGTCGGGGACCACGCCCACGGGGGCGAAGGGTCGGAGGCCCGGCGCCGACCGGTCGACCTCCCGTACCTGTTCGTCTACCCCTTTGTGAAGAAACGGGAGTGGTACGGGCTCGCGTTCGAGGAGCGCCGACGGATCATGGGCGAGCACATCCGTATCGGCCACCGGTTCCCGAAGGTCCAGATCCATACGGGCTACTCCTTCGGGCTCGACGATATGGAGTTCATCCTGTCGTTCGAGGCGGGATCGCCCGCCGAGTTCCTCGACCTGGTGAGCGAGCTCCGCTCCACCGAGGCCAGCCGGTACACGGCGCTCGAGACCCCGATCTTCACGTGCGTGCTGACCTCCGCCCGCCGCATGCTCGATCTGGCAGAAGGCCTTCCGTGAGCCCCGTCGCTCCGGGACCCCGCTCCCGCGATCACTGGCGCCGCGCGGTCCGGGTACTGGTCGGGGGGGTCGACAGTCCGGTGCGGTCCTTCCGGGCCGTCGGAGGGAACCCCGTCTTCTTCGATCGTGGCGAAGGCGCGTACCTCGTCGATGTCGACGGCCGAAGGTACCTCGATCTGGTCGGGTCCTGGGGCGCGAACATCCTCGGCAACGCCCCGCCCGCGATCGTCGCTACGGTGCGGAGGACCGCGGGCCGGGGGCTGACGTTCGGGGCCCCCTCTCCGCTCGAGCACGAGCTCGCCGAGCAGATCCGCACCGCCGCGCCCGAGCTCGAGCGTCTGCGTTTCGTGAGCTCGGGTACCGAGGCGGTCATGAGCGCTGTCCGGGTCGCTCGCGGGTTCACCCACCGGACCAAGGTGATCAAGTTCGCGGGGGGGTACCACGGGCACTCGGACGGCCTGCTCGCCCGCGCCGGATCCGGCGTGGCCACGCAGGCCCTCCCCGATTCGGCCGGCGTGCCTCCGGCCGTCGTCGCGGAGACCCTGGTCTGCCGGTACAATGACCGGGAGCAGCTCGCGGAGATCTTCGAGCGCCAGGGGCCATCGATCGCCGCGGTGGTGATCGAGCCGGTCGCGGCCAACATGGGCGTCATCCCACCCCGTCCGGGCTTTCTTGAGTCGGTCTCGGCGCTCGCGCATCGGAGCGGCACGCTGGTCATCGCGGACGAGGTGATCACCGGGTTCCGCCTTCGTCGAGGCACGGCCCATCGGGCCTTCGGGCTCACGGCCGACCTGGTGACGCTCGGCAAGATCGTGGGGGGCGGGATGCCGGTGGGGGTGTACGGCGGTCGGAGAGAGGTGATGGAGACCGTCGCGCCGGTCGGCCCCGTCTACCAGGCCGGCACGTTGTCGGGTCATCCCCTCACGATGGCCGCCGGCCGGGCGATGCTCGACCGCCTGACGCCCGCCGTGTACCGGACGCTCGAGCGGACGAGCACGCGGCTCGGTGAGGGGCTTGCACGGTTGGCGGAGGAGGAACGGGTGCCCCTCTTCACCGTGCAGCGGGTAGGCTCGATGCTCGGGCTCTTCTTTGCCCCGGGACCGATCGTGGACGACCGGGGGGCCGAACGGTCGGACCGACGGAGGTACGCCCGGTTCTTCCATGCGGCCCTCGACCACGGGATCTACCTACCGCCGTCGGCGCTCGAGACCACGTTCGTATCGTCCGCGATACGGGCCGACGACCTCGCCCGGGCCGAGACCGGGCTGCGCGCGGGCTTCCGCGCGGCCCGAAGGGCCGCCCGATGACGCGCGATCGGCTCGTCCGGGCCCTCCGTGGGGAAGAGACCGACAGCACCCCGATCTGGTTGATGCGCCAGGCCGGGCGCCATCTGCCCGAGTACCGGAAGCTGCGGGAGGGCCGTTCGCTGCTCGAGATCGCCCGCACCCCCGAGCTGGCCGCGCAGGTGACCCTCGAGCCGGTGCGTCGGTACGATGTGGACGCGGGCGTGGTGTTCGCCGACATCTCCCTCCCGTTCCTGGGCCTCGGCATCCCCTTCTCGATCGATCCGGGGCTCGGTCCCGTCGTGCCGCACCCGATCCGGACCCGGGCGGACGTGGACGCGCTGACCCCGTTCGACGCGCGGGCCTCCGTCGGCTTCGTGGGGAAGGCGATCGAGCGGTTCCTCGAGCTCGAGTCCGAGCGCCCCATCATCGGGTTCGGGGGGGGCCCGTTCACCTTGGCGGCCTACCTCATCGAAGGGGGGCCGTCCCGCGATTACGTTGAGACCAAACGCCTTCTCTATACCGACTCCGGAACGTTCGATCGCCTCATCGCTCGGCTCGCGGAGATGACGGTCGACTACCTCCGTCTCCAAGCGGAGAGCGGGGCCGCCGCGCTGCAGCTCTTCGACACGTGGGTCGGCGCGCTCACGCCCGACCAGTTCGAGCGCCACCTCCTGGCCCCGCTCCAGACGATCTTCGGGGAGCTCCGGGCCCTCGGGCGCCCGACCATCTACTTCTCCACCGGCTCGTCCCACCTGGTCGAGCT
>JBARHO010000192.1:0-1627 GCA_049799275.1 Thermoplasmata archaeon | reverse complement strand
GTCCTTCCTCAGGATTGTACACCACGGTCTCGGCCGCGGCGGGGAGCTGGCAGGTCGGACAGAGACGCATCGGCGCGTCCCGTACCACGAGCAGTCGGTCGGCGGCCAGGCGTTCGATGAGCTCTTGGAGCCGCTCGGTGCGGTCCGGGACCTCTCCCGACCATTCGCGTCCGGTCCAGAGCCCGCGCTCCCAGCGCTCGGGGAACGTCGTGGTGCGGGACCGTCCGGTCGGCCAGGGCAGGTAGGCGCGCGTCGCGACGCCGAGCGAGGCGAGGTGCCGCGCCTGCACATCCGCCACGTAGAGCCGTTGCCATTCCTGGGACGGGCCCTCTCCGGGACCGCCCGTCGTCAGGATCTGATGGACCACCGGCTCGTTCGGTGGACCGAGGCTCCGGCCGGCGGCCCCCGAGCCTAATGTGTCCCAGAACGCGCGGACCCGTTGCTCGGTCGCCGAGGGATCGAAGGACGTCGATTCGGCCGGCATCGGTCTTGATCGAACAGGCCCTCGGAGGCTTCAGCGGTCGCGCGCACGATAAACTCTTGTCGATGGAAGCGAACCGGGGTCCCCGCCGGAGAACGTACGATCCGGGAAGGATACCGGTGCTGCCCAGCAACTCTTATGAATCCAGGACGATGGATCGGGGTCGGAGTCGATCTCGGTGGCGTGGACCCAGCAAGAGGTGCGCGAGCTCAAGGAAGGCCGCTACATGCTCATCGATGAAGAGCCGTGTCGCATCCTCAGCATCCAGACCTCGAAACCCGGGAAGCACGGGGAAGCGAAGGCCCGCATCGACGCCGTCGGTCTCTTCGATGGGTCGAAGCGGAGCGTCGTGTTCCCGGTCAAGCACAAGGTCCAGGTCCCGATGATCGGCAAGCGCCAGGCGCAGGTCCTTTCGTTGACGTCGAGCGAGGTCCAGTTGATGGACCTCGAGTCGTACGAGACGTTCTCCATGCCGCTCGACGAGGACCTCAAGGGCCAGCTCACCCCCGGCGCCGAGATCCAGTACCTCGATGCGATGGGGAAGCGTCGGATCACTCGCGCCTGAGCGGGCGTCCCGCCTCGCCGGACCCGGCGGTCGATCCCCCTCGGGTTTATATCCGCGGGTCATCATGATTTCGGTCGTGCAGGCCCCGCACCACCGGCGAGCCGGGCACGGCGGACAGAGGTAGAGGGATGGCGGGCTCCGGCGGGATGGGCGCGCTCTCTTCGTCCCGCCTGACCCGGGTCCTTCAAGAGAAGGCCGAGCTCCTCAAGAAGCGCCGCCAGACCGCCGAGCAGGTACTGCGCGACGCGGAGGACCGTTCCAAGCTCCTGGCCGGCCTCGGCATCTCGGTCCCGGGTTCCGCGGACCGGCTCGTCCGCATCCATGATCTCGCCCGGCGTTCGGACTGGGACGCCGTGGAGACGCAGGCCCGCGAGCTCCTGGGGCTTCTGGACACGGCCTCGCGTCCGGAGTTCGAGGCCCGACGTCAGGCGGTCCTCGAGCGCGGCCAGCAGTTGCTCGCCTCGGGAGCCCGGTATCCCGACGATCTCAAGGCGGCGTTCCAGAACATCGCAACGCCGATCACCCACCAGAGCTGGTCCGAAGCGATCCAGGACCTGGCGCGGGTGGACGAGGCGTTACGC
>JBARHO010000191.1:0-9478 GCA_049799275.1 Thermoplasmata archaeon | reverse complement strand
CGTTCCGAGTGGCCGGCCGGCTCACGACGATCCGGTCCCACGGGAAGACGACCTTTCTCGATATCGAGGACCGGAGCGGGGCGCTCCAGCTCTTCCTCCGGATCGATGACCTGGGGGCGGCGGCCTATGCGGCCCAGCTGTCCGTGATCGACCCGGGCGACATCGTCGGGGCCGACGGCGTCGCCATGGTCAGCAAGCGCGGGGAGCCCTCGCTCCGGGTCCATGCCCTCAGGCTCCTGTCCAAGGCGATCGCGCCCCCTCCGGAGAAGTTCCACGGACTCAAGGACCCCGAGGAGCGGCTCCGCCGGCGGTACGTCGACCTTCTCTCCTCCGCCGAGAGCCGGCGCCGCTTCCAGGCGCGGAGCGAGGTCGAGCGGACGATCCGGAACTTCCTCGATGAGCGCGAGTTCCTCGGGGTCGAGACGGCCGTCCTTCTGCCGGTGGCGAGCGGGGGGACCGCCGCGCCGTTCTCGACGCATTCCAATTACCTGGACGAGGAGGTCCAGCTGCGCATCGCGCTCGAGCTCCCGCTCAAGCGGCTCCTGGTAGGGGGTCTGGAGCGCGTTTACGAGATCGGCGCGTGCTTCCGCAACGAGGACCTCGATTCCACCCACTCGCCCGAGTTCACCATGCTCGAGCTCTACTGGGCCTACGCCGACTACCTCGACATGCTGGGTTTGGTCGAGGAGCTCCTGGTGGGTCTGGCGCGTCGAATGCCCGAGCTGCTCCCGGACATGCCCACCGCGCGCGAGGCCCCGGATCTCTTCCGACCGCCCTTCGCGCGGATCGATTTCGTCGAGGAGCTCGAGAAGCGCTCCGGGATCTCCGATCTGCTGAGCAAGGACCGAGTGCAATTACGGGACCTGGCCCGGGCGGCCGGGGCGACCGTCCCCGACGACTCGCCGGCGGGCGTGTTCCTCGACAAGCTCTTTGAGCACTATGTCGAGCCGTCGTTGCAACGACCGACGTTCGTCATGGACTTCCCCGAAGCGACGACCCCGCTGGCGAAGCGACATCGGAGCCGCCCGGGCCGGGTCGAGCGGTTCGAGCTGTTCTGCCGGGGGTACGAGGTCGGCAATGCCTACACCGAGCTCAACGACCCCGACGAGCAGGAACGGCGGTTCCGCGAACAGCTGTCGTCCCGCGTCGGAGAGACCTACGCGTTCGACGAGGACTTCGTGGAGGCCCTACGCTATGGCATGCCCCCGACGGCGGGTTTCGGGGGCGGGATCGAGCGGATCTTCATGGCGCTCTCGGGCGTGACCTCGATCAAGGACACGATCTTGTTCGTGACCGCCCGGAACCGTCCGAAGAGGACCGGCCCGGCCCCGCCCGCATCCGAAGAAGGGCCCAGCGGCCCCGCTCCGGGCTAGAGCTCATCCCGGGCGCGCCGATCGGACCGTCGGTAGGCCCAGAGCCCGACGCACGCCGCTCCGCCGAACACGGCGAGCGCGGCGATGTATGGCATCGTCTCGCCGACGATGACCGCGGGGGACGGAAGGGCCTTGAGCGGTCCGATCAATGCGAGCGTGATGTTCCCCCCGACCGAAGAGGCCCCGTGCGCGGGACCACCCATCACGAGCTCGCCCGCTCCCGGGGAGGTGGCCAGGACGCCCGTGGTCACCCGCGGGGCCAGGCCGTTGGCCCCCATGGTGACCAGGCTCGAGGACCAGGAGATGGCCGCGGTGGGGCCGCTCTGGTTATCCTCTTCGATGCTCGCCGAGCTCGGGTTCCAGATCGGGGCGCCGGACGCTGTGGAGAGCGCGGTCCCTTGGCACGGCGGAGCAGAGATAGTGAGCGAGCTGGTCCGGGAACAGACCAGCAGCTGGTTGGTCGGGCTCATCACGAAGTGGGCCTCCACCACGAGGTAATCGGAATCCGAGACCCAAGGCCAGCTCGAGACCGTCCAACCGATCGCCACCGCGCCGGTGCCGTTCGGCCCCGGGACCACCAGGTAGTGGACGACGAGCTGGATCACCCCGATGGCCGGGCCGTGGGTCGCCGGCGGGGACGTGGCCGAGCTGTTCCACAGGGCCGAGTCGACCGAGAAGACGCTGAGATCCGCCGAGAGCGAGAACGACCACGGTCCGCGCTGGTTCGCGGGTGGCGTGCCGTTGAAATAGGCCAGGGCGAGGGGAAGGGCCTCGGCGACCACGGCCGGATGCCCGTTCACCGGGGGAGCGATCTCCAGGATGCCGTCGATCGCCAAGGAGGCCGCTACGGAGGCGTTCACGTCTTGGTAGAGCGACACGGAAGGAACGGGTCCTTCAAAGATCACGTTCACGCGTCCGGTATCGTTCGTGGCCCAGGGCTGCCCGAAGGCCCGGATCGGTGCATGGGACAGACCCACGACCGGGTAAGGAAGCGCGACCGTGATCGCGCTGGTCACGAGAACGAGGACCGTGATCCCCGCGAGAACGGAGGCCATGACCGCTGCTCGGGCCTCGAGCCTCTGGGCACTCCTCATTACTCTCGTATGCGCATGAAGCTGCGTATAACCCTTGTCGAACAGCCGTTGAACCCCGGTCATGGGTGGAGCTCGAGCCAAAAGCGCAGGAAACGATCGATCGGACTTTCGGGGAGCGGAGGGTACTGGAGCAGCGTCTGGTGCACCTGCTTCGGGTCGATCAATCGGACGATCCGGTTCGCGCCCTGCCCCTCCCGGGTGATCACCTTGACCGCCTCGAGCCGCTTCAGGAAGTACGAGAGGTTGGGTCCGCTCGTCGCGATCGCCTGGGTCAGCTGGACCGGGGGGCTCGGTCCTTCCAGATACAGGTGGAGCAGGATCGACCTCGGGACCGGCTGCCTCAAGAGCGAGAGCAAGAGCTTCTCCTGCTCCTCCAGGTGCATCGCGACCGACGCGGAGCCCGCCGGGTAGCAGCACTTGTACCCGCCCTGAAAGCGTACCGAAATGAGGCCCTCCTTTCCGAGGCGGTACAGGTGGTAGTCGAGGGTCCCGATGGGGATCCGTAACCTCCTTCGGATCTCCCGGAGATGGACCCCCGGATAGCGCTGGATGAACGTGAGCAGCGTCTCCGCCCAAGTGCCCGTCCGCGTTTCAGAGGTCACGGGTCCGTCTTGATGACGATCATCGCACGAGGGTGGCCACGAAGAGCACGATCAGGAGCGCCGCCTCGAAGATGGCCGAGACGAGGAGAAGGGTCGGCAGGCCCCAGCCCGCGCTGAAGAGACCGACCCCTACGACGATCCCTTGGACCGTGATGAGGACGAAGCCGGTGGTCACGAGGGCCATCCGGGGGGACGGGGACCGACGCAGCGCTAGTCCGGCGATGATCGAGAGGAACGCGCCGAAGACGGCGATACCGGCGAACGCGATGTTCGTGATGGCCACGACGTCCATGGCGGACCCCCCGCCGGCAGCGGCTCGGCCATTTATACGGCCATGCCCCCGTGGCCGGCGGTGATCATGGCCCCCCGTCTCCTCTCGAGCGATCCCGGGGTCCCCCTGCGGGTCGATGGCCTATCCGTCCGGTACGGAGAGCGATGGGCGGTCCATCACCTCACCTTCGCGATCCGGCCCGGAGAGGTCTACGGGCTTCTGGGGAGCAACGGAGCGGGTAAGTCGAGCACGATCAAGTCCGTGGTCGGGCTGGTGCGACCGGCCGAAGGGTCGCTCTCGGTCTTTGGCCATGACCCGATCATCGAGGGGGTCCTGACCAAACGGCAGATCGGGTACGTGCCCGAGTCCCCCCTCCTGTTCGACGCCCTCAGCCCGAGAGAGTTCCTGGAGTTCATCGCGGGCGTCCGGGGGCTCGCTCCGGAGGACGTCAACCCCCGCGTCGCGAACTACGCCCGGGCGTTCCAGATCGAGGCGGAGTTCGAGCGGCCGATCTCGACGCTTTCGAACGGGGTGCGTCAGAAGGTCCTCCTGATGGCCGCCCTATTGCACCAGCCTCCGCTCCTCGTCATGGACGAACCGTTCAACAACCTCGATCCCCGGGCGGTGAGGATCATGAAGGATCTCCTCCTGCGATACGCCCACGAAGGTCAGCGAGGGATCCTGTTCTCCACCCATACGATGGAGGTGGCGGAGCGCCTCTGCGATCGCATCGGGATCCTGGACCACGGGGTCCTCCGGGGCGAGGGGACCCTTCAGCACCTCCGGGAGGAGATGACCGACGGGAACGCGACGCTCGAGGAGATCTTCCTTCGACTGACCGAGGAGGAGGAAGGGGTCCGGGACGCGGTGCAGGCCCTCGGGGGTACCTGATCCGATGTCCTGGCGGACCGCCGCCCGGTTCTCCCGGACGGCGTTCACGGAGCTCTCCTTCCAGGCGATCTACGGCTTCCGTCGAGGCAACCTCCTTCCTCCCCAGCCGGCGGAGACCCTCGACCGGCAGGCGCGACGTCGGGTCCTCCAGAGCAAGCTCCTGGTGACCGTCCTGCTCGGCCTGATCTCGCTCAGCCTGATCCTGACGCTATCGAGCGGGGTCCGGGACCGACTGGCACCGGATCTCCCGGTGGGCCTCTACGTCGCCGGGACTCTCTCGGCCGTCCTCGTGCTCCAGCTCGCGTTCCTGTGGTGGACCGGACTTCAGGTCCTGCCGACGTATCTCAGTTCGGCGATCCTGCCGCTCTTCGAGACGCTTCCGGTCGAGGCCCAGACCCTGGACCAGTTGGCCCTTATCCTGCTACTGCGCCTGTTCGACCTTCCGATCCTCGGGTGTCTGGTGATGACCCCTCTCGCAGTCGGGATCGCGCTCGGCTCGGTCACCGCGGGGCTGTTGGCGGTGCCGGCCGTCCTCGTCATGGTGATCTTCGCGGTGGGCCTCGCGCTCGTCACGGGTCGGTTCTTCGTTCGACGGGTCCAAGGCGCTCGCGGCGGAGGGGGGCAAACGGTCCTTCGCTGGACCTACCTCGTTCTCTGGGCCGTTCCCGCGTTCGCGATGTACGGGTTCCTCACCTTCAGCTCGACGTTCTTTCGCACGCTCACTGCTCTATCCGCCAACGGGCCGGCTCCCGACCTGACCGCCCTGTCCGTGATCTTTCCGTTCCCATTGGCCGCCCTGCCGACCCTCGGGACGGTCGGAACGGGCCTTCCTTCGGATGGGGGCCTCCCGGGAAGCGGGTGGGTCCTCCTCTCCGTCGCGGGGTATCTTCTGGCGGCCGCGGCGCTGACGCGTTGGATCGGGGTTTCAGCTCGCGCGATGGCCCGCGGGGGCACCGAGGTCGTCCTTGGCGCCCGCGCTGTCCACACCAACCTTCGCCCGAGGTCCGCGGCTCTTTCAATCCTGTGGAAGGACCTTCGGACCGCCTCCCGGACCCCGGGCTACGCGTTCCTCATCCTGCTCCCGATCCTCGATGCCGTCGCGGTAGGGTTGTTCGCCTTCGTGGCGAATCCGTCCGATACCGACGTGCTCAACCTCGGCGCGGCCGCCGTCGCCACCGCCGCGCTCCTGGCGACGTTCTTTGCTCCCGCCTTCTTCGCGATCGAGGTGATCGGGTTCTCGTACACGCGCACGCTCCCCCTCCGACCGGGATCGGTCGTGGCCGGGAAGACCCTTCTGGTCACCCTTCTCTACCTCACCGCGGCGCTCCTCATCGTCGGCCTCACGAGCCTACGTGTCTTCGCGCCGAGCGTCTTCCTTTTGTTCGTGCTCGCTGAGCTCCCCGCCGTGGTGGCGGCCGCCTCGTTCGAGATGGGTATCCTGTTCCGGCAGGCCCAGAAGGTGGGAGTACCGCTGGTGAACATGTACACGGGGGCGTGGCGAACGACCCTCGTCTCGATCCCCGGTCTCGTTCTCGCGGGCCTGCCGCTCTTCCTCTTCACCTACTTCCGCTCGCAAACGACCTCGGGAGCCCTCGGGATCATGGGTCTCGCCGCAGTCATCGAGCTGGTCGGGGTCTTCCTGGTGCTGCTCGCGTTGAGCCGGGGTCCATCCCGATGAGCGCGCCGTCCTTGCCGACCCGGTTCGACCCCGCGCGGATCGAGGCCCGATGGCAGGAGTTCTGGGAGGAACGGAGGTACTTCCGCGCTCCGGAGCATCCGACCCGCGACACGTACACCATCCCGCACCCCCCTCCGAACGTGACCGGGATCCTCACGATCGGGCACGCGATGGGCGATACCGTCCGGGACGTCTTCGCCCGCTGGCACCGGATGCGGGGGTTCGATACCCTCTGGTTCCCCGGCGTCGACCACGCGGGGCTCGCCACGCAGATAGAGGTGCGGCGGCGACTGGTCAAATCGAACATCCGCTTGGAGGACCTGTCCCGAGAGGAGATCTTTGCCCGGGTCGAGGAATGGCGGAGCGACCACGAGCGGATCATCCGCTCCCAGATCCGCGCGGGCGGGTTCTCGGTGGATTGGAGCCGCTACCGCTACACGATGGACCCGGGGTTCGTACGGGCGACCCGGGAGGCCTTCGTCCGACTGCACCGCGACGGGCTCATCTATCGGGGGGAGCGGTTCGTCAACTGGGACCCCGAGCTCCTGACCGCGGTCTCCGACCTCGAGGTCGTGCATTCGGAGGAGCCGGGAGAGCTCTGGTACATCCGCTATCCCTGGAGCGACGGGTCCCCGGGGGGGATCGTCATCGCGACCGTGCGACCCGAGACCATCTTCGGCGACATCGCGGTGGCGGTCCATCCCTCCGACGAGCGGCATCGTTCGTCCGTGGGCCGGACCGTTCGCGTTCCGCTCACCGACCGCATCGTGCCGATCATCACCGACGACAAGGTCGATCCCGAATTCGGGAACGGCGCCCTGAAACTCACCCCGAGGCATGACCTCCTGGATCACGAGATCTTCCGCCGTCACCCGGACCTGACGATGCCGCCCACGATCCTCGACCCCTCCGCGCACCTCGTCGGTGACTGGGTCCCCGGGGACCTCCGGGGCCTGACGCGGGAGAAGGCCCGGGGACCGATCGTCGACGCGTTGCGGAGCGGAGGGTTCCTCGACCGGACCGAAGCCATTCGCCACGCCGTGGCGAGGTCCGAACGCACGCATGCGGTGATCGAGCCGATGCTCTCGACGCAATGGTTCGTGCGGATGCGCCCCCTGGCCGGGCCGGTCCTAGCCGCGTTCCAACGGGGAGAGATCCGCATCCATCCCGACCGGTGGGACCTCACGTTCCTTCGATGGATGGAGAGCATCGAGGACTGGTGCATCTCTCGGCAGATCGTTTGGGGCCATCCGATCCCCGTCCACTATTGCGATCGCTGTCACCACGAGATCGTCTCGCTCGAGACCCCCACCGCTTGCCCGGAATGTGGCTCTTCGGAGCTCACCGCGGACCCGGACGTACTGGACACCTGGTTCTCCTCCTGGCTCTGGCCGTTCGCCGGGTTGGGATGGCCCGAGGCCACGGCGGACCTGGCCGGATACTACCCCACGAACGTCCTGGTCACGGGGAGGGACATCATGTTCTTCTGGGTCGCCCGGATGTTCATGGCCGGGTTCTACTTCACCGGCCGCGCCCCGTTCCCCGACGTCTATTTCACCGGGATGCTCCGCGATGAGGAGGGACGTCGGATGTCGAAGCACCTCGGCAACTCTCCCGATCCGAGCGTCCTCATCCGGGAGCGGGGCGCGGACACCCTCCGGTTCTCTCTGTTGTACCCCAACCCGGTCGACCAGGACGCCCCCTTCGGTGCGGCGACCCTCGACCAGGCCCGGAACTTTCTCACGAAGATCTGGAACCTCGGGCGATTCACCCTCGGGCACATGCCCGAGGGGACCGATCCGGTCCGCGCCGCCCCTCCCGTGGACCCGAACGCGCCGTTGGAGGACCGCTGGATCCTCAGCCGGTGGCGGAGGACGGCCGAGGCACTGGACATCGCGCTCGAGCAGTTCGAACCCACGACGGCCGCATCGGTGCTGTGGGGTTTTCTATGGCACGACCTAGCGGACCGGTATGTGGAGATCTCGAAAGAGGCCCTCTCGGGCACCAAGGGGGAGGGTGCCCAGCGCCGGACCCGGACCATCCTGCTCTTTGTCCTCGAACGGAGCCTGCGGCAGTTGCACCCCATGATCCCCCATGTGACGGAAGAACTGTGGCACGCGTTGCCCCACGAGGGGGAGGCGCTGACCATCGCCTCGTGGCCCCGGCCGACCGAGGTCGAGATCGATGCTCGGGCCGAGTCGGACATGGCCACCGTGCTCGAGGCGATCCGCCTCCTTCGCAACCTCAAGGCCGAGAACCGCGTCCCCGCTCAGGTCCTCCCGCCGGCCTGGGTCATCCCATCCGGGCCGGCCGAGCGTGGGTTGCTGATGGAACAGTCGGAGACCATCCGGCGGCTCGCCCGCCTACGCACCTTCGAGGTCCTTCCCCCGGGCGCGAACCGACCCACCGCCACCGCGAGCGCGGTCGCGCCCGCGGGGGAGTTCCTCGTGGAACTGTCCGCGGAGGGCCCTGGGACGGACGCTCTGGCCCGGGAACGCGCCAAACTGCAGGTCCTCTTGGAAAAGACCCAAGCCCAGCTCGCCGACGAGCACTTCCGATCGCACGCACCCGAGGCGGTGGTCCGCGGCGCCGAGGCCAAAGCGGAGGAGCTCGCCGGACGGATCCGACGCATCGAGGCTAATCTGTCCGAGAACCTATCCGGGGCCACCGGACCATGAAGAGGACCGCTCGGACCAAGAGAACCGCAGACCCTGCCTCCGCAGGACCGGCCCCCACCGAGGAGCTCGCTGGGATCGCCCTGCCGGGCGGCCTGACCCATCCGCCGGTCGGGGTCGGGCTCTGGGCGCTCGGACGTTGGAAGCCCGAGGACGAGGCGCGGACCAAGGCGACCATCGGACGCGCCCTCGAACGGGGCATCCGTTGGTTCGATACCGCCGAGGTCTACGGCTCCGGTCGATCCGAACGGGTACTGGGCGATGTCCTTTCCCGGGCCGGATCGGCCGCCGCCTCCTGCTTTCTGGTGACCAAGGTCTCTTGGGAGCACCTTCGGCCTCGTCAAGTGAGGGCCGCCCTGCTCGGTAGCTTGCAGAGATTGGGCCGACCCCAGGTGGACGAGCTCCTCCTCCATGCCCCGGACCCCCATGTGCCCATCGCGGAGAGCATGCACGCCCTCGAGGGCCTCCTGGAGGAGGGCAAGATCCGGTCCATCGGCGTGAGCAATTTCTCGGTCGACGAGCTCCAGGTGGCGAACGATGCGCTCGGCAAGGCACGGATCGTGGTCGACCAGGTCCGGTACAACCTGATGGACCGGACCGATGGGGATGAGATCCGCGAGTATTGTCAGGCGAACGGGATACTGATCGAGGCCTATACTCCGTTGGCGCGGGGGCTCCTCGCCGGGCGCTATCTCGACGGTCAGCATCCTTCGAGCGAGGTGAAGCAGTACTCGCACCGACTGTTCGAGGAGGACCGGTTCCCCTTGTTGAGGGCCCGTGCCCATAAGATCCGGGACCTCGCCTCGGAGGCGGGCGTTCCGATGGCGTCGATCGCCCTCCATTGGCTGGCCGAGCGGGGGGCCGCCCCGGTCGTCGGGGTCAGCCGCCCGGAGC
>JBARHO010000190.1:0-2328 GCA_049799275.1 Thermoplasmata archaeon | reverse complement strand
GCCTCTCCGTCTCGGCCGCGAGGGTCGCCACCTCCGTCCTACGGGCGCGGGCGACGGCGACCCAGGAACGCATCCCGAGGGTGTGGGACTGGTAGTGAGGGTTCTGACCCGGCATGAGCAGGGCCGCCCGCTCGGCGACGCGCCCGGCCGAATCGAGCTCACCTGCGTGATAGAGGGCCATGAAGCGCCAGAGCAGCGCCTGATGCTCGTCCAGCTTCGCCCCACGTCGGATGAGCTCGTCGACCCGGTCGCACGTCGCGAGCGCCGCCACCAGGTCGCCCTGGAGCGATCTCACCGTGGCGAGGCTGACGAGGGTCTCCCCGAGCTCGTCGAGGTCCGTGGTCGAGTTCGCAGCGTCGAGCGCCTCCTCGAGCCCGGGGGCGCTCCCCACAAATCCGAGCCGACAGACGAGCAGATTCGCGAGCGCGAGGGAGTCGCCACTCGCTCGGGCAACGCCGCACCCTTCGTCGATGAGGCCCTCGACCTCCTCCGGCCTCGGTAATTTTCGAAAAGTTCCCCAGATCCAGCACGCCTGGCGGACCATCCGGACGTAGACCTTGAGAGGTGGTGGAATGCCCGCCGCCCGGTACGCGTCGAGCATGCGGTGCCAGGCGGACCACGCGTCATCGCCCTCGCCGCGAAAGGCACGGATGTCCCCGATCAGCCACTCGGCCTCGCCGGTCTCCTCGGCCGCCGACGCGAACCGGACCGCCCGATCCGCCACTTCCAAAGCACGGTCGGACGCGGCCCTCTCCAAATGGCGCCGGGCGGAGGAGATCTGGGCGCGGAACGCCTCGCGACGCAGGAACGGGAGGTCAGGGTCGTCTCTCCACACCCGGTCGGACTCGGCGGAACCGAGCGCGACCCACCAATGATGGGCGATCCCTTCCGCCTCGTCCTCGGCCAGCCCCTCCCGCGCGAACCGGGCGTGAAGGCGCAGCCGATCCTCGGCGCCAAGGCGTGCGTACGCGACATCGCGGACGAGCCGATGATGGAAGCGGAACCGTCCCTCCGCGGAAGCGAGGTACCGCAGGTGCGACAGCCGTCCGAGGCTCGCACTGACGTCGGCGGGCGGACGGTCCGCGAGGCCGGCCACTTCGCCGATCCGGAACTCCTCTCCGATGACCGAGGCCGAGCCGAGGAGGGCCCGGTCGTCCGGCGTGAGCGCGTCCAAATGGGCACCGATCGCCGACTGGATGGTCAAGGGCAATGGACCGGCATGGCTCGAGGACCGGGCCAGTTCGAGCAGGTAGAGAGGATTGCCCTGCGCGCGCTCCAGGCTATCGGGATCGTCGGCCCCGACACCCCGCGCCAGCTCGTTCGCCGCGTTGGGGTCGAGCGGTCCGAGGTCGAGCTCGACCAGGTTCGCGCTCGGTCGGAGAGCGACCGCACCGAGCGCCTCGGGCCGAGCGGTCGCTACCACCAGGAGCCGGGACGATCCTCGCTCGGCCAACCTCGAGAGCAGTCGCGTGAAGCTCGGCTCGGCCCACTGGAGGTCCTCGATGTGCACGACCACGGGACGCCGCTGCGAGAGGGCATCTAGGTACTGGGACCAGCCGCGGATGAACTCCGATTCTCGTGTCGAGACCCGTACGGTGAGCAACTGCGGGTCCAGGGCGATCCCCGCGCTATGGGCCAGGGCTCGTACCGTTCGCCCCCGATCCTCGGCGGCTGGGAGGAGGTCTTCGAGCCTCGACCCGAGCGCGTCGATGCTGGGCGACGAACCGTTCTGCGCGAGAAGCTGCCGGAACGGGTTCTCCGAGCCCCGTTCGTCGTCGGGACGACAGCGGGCCACGAGGATCTCGACCTGCGGGCGGAACGGATCGATGAATTCCTCTGTGTGGCGGCTACGACCGGGTCAGGACCTCCAGCTCCGACCGACGGCCGACGAAGGGCGGACGAACGGTGGAGTGTGCCTCAAGAAGGCGGACCAGTCGCCATCCCGGCACGCGGCCGAGTCCCTTGAGATCGAACGGGCCGACGCTCTCGAACTCCCCGAGATCCGCCGCGACCTCGTGGCACGCAGGCCCGACCAGCACCTCCCCATCGGCGGCCTCCGCTTGGAGGCGGCTGGCAAAGTTGACGCAGACACCCACGATCCCGTGCTCCCGGTCGCCCCCTCGAGCCCCGACTTCCACGAGCGCCTCCCCGGTCTCGATCGCCACCCGGATCGCTAGGTGCCCGCCCTTCGAGCGAGACTCGTGAGCTGCGAGAACGCACTCGAGCGCGGCCCCGAGCGCGCGTTGGGGGTCGTCCTCGTGCGAATGGGGGATGCCGAACACCGCAAGGAAGCCATCGCCGAGGAATTTCTCGACGATGCCACCGGAG
>JBARHO010000189.1:0-1680 GCA_049799275.1 Thermoplasmata archaeon | reverse complement strand
ATCCAGTTCTTTGAGACGTCGAACGTGACGCTCTCCCACGCCTCGGCGATCCATGGCTGGCCGGCGTGGACGGAGATCTCGTTCTACATCACGGTCCCGGCGTCCCAGAACCCGGCGCCGCAGGCCGAGGTGTACGTCTGGAACTCGACCCACGACCTCATCATGTCGAACACGTTCGTCGGCACTCCCCCCACCAGCGGGCATGTCGCTCCGGACGAGCTCGTCATGTACGGCGGGACGGACAACGAGGTCTGGGGCAACACCTTCCTCGATCCGCCAGGGATCACCCACAGCTACTCCGGCTCCTACGCCGGGATCGCCATGGCGGAGAGCGGGGATCTGATCTACAACAACAACTTCGAGGTCGACAATCCCGTCGTCCTCCTGCCCTACAACTACGCGAACGTAGCGGACTGTCTTCCGCAGTCCCTCGGCGGCTGCTCGCACGACCAACCCGGGAACGCCTGGTACTACAACGTCCTGGCGAACGTGATCGGCAACAGCTGGAACATCACGCCCCAGGCCGCCTCGAACGTCCACACGTTCAACGGGTACAACCTCTCGGGGAACATCATGGGGGCAGGCTTCACGGTCGTGGGCGCGACCTCGGCCGATCAGGGCGGCAACTTCTGGTGGAACTACGGACACACGGGCGCCGGCTCCGTGAACAACGCCTCGACCCTCCCCTACGTAAGTCGGTTCGCCTACACCGACTGGTCGAACATCTTCCCCTTGGGATGCGGAACGATCGAGCCTCCGAAAGGACCTTGTATCGTGGCCCCCCCGGTGGTCGGTTCGTATGAGAACGGGATCGAGGTCGGCGGCGACTACTCCCCGATCATCCCGACGGTGACCGTCACCTTCACCGAGAGCGGGCTTCCAGCGGGCACGAGCTGGAGCGTCACGGTCGGATCGACCACCCAGTCCTCTGCGACCACCACCATCGTGATCCAAGAGGGGAATGGGTCCTACAGCTACACCGCGACCGTCACCGGAGGGATCGGCGGGAACTCGGTGCCGTTCACGGTATCGGGACCGACGTCGGTCCATGTTCAGTTCTACAAGGCGACGTTCACGGAGTCGAAGCTTCCGTCGGGCACGATCTGGCAGGTCACGTCGAACGGAATCGCCCAGAGCGCCTCCGCCCCGACCTCTATCGTGTTCTACGTCACGAACGGGACGTATCCGTTCGCGGTCGGACCGATCTCGGGCTACCACACGGTGGACCACGGGACGTTCGTGATCACGGGGACCTCGCTGACGGTGCACTCGACGTTCGCGCCGACCACCTACACGGTGAAGTTCACGGAGACGGGGCTCACCTCGGCCTGGCATACGACCTGGTGCGTGACCTACAACAGCACCACGACCTGCACGACCGGAAGCTCGATCGCGTTCACGGGTATCCGGAACGGGAGCTCCTACACCTACTCGATCGGGCACGTGGCGAACTACAGCCTGAGCGGGTCGTACACGGGATCGGGGACGATCTCGGGTGGCGGCGGCCAGGGCCAGATCATCCTGACGGTGCCGGTGCACTTTGTGCTGGTGAAGTATACGGTGACGTTCACGGAGACGGGGCTGCCCTCGCACTACAGTTGGCAGGTCACGATGAACGGGAAGACCACGGTCTCGTCGGGGAACAAGATCACGTTCTCGGAGTCGAACGGGACATACGCG
>JBARHO010000188.1:0-9530 GCA_049799275.1 Thermoplasmata archaeon | reverse complement strand
TGAAGTTCGTCCCAGCGGACAATGAGATGTTCGCTCCGATCGAGTAGAAGTCGGCGGAGAGATCGGTCACGGTCAGTGCGATCGTGCCGGGGAAGTAGTAGTAGGGGTCGTAGGCCGCTCCGATGCCGAAGTCGATGCCGCTCTCTATGCCCATCGAGAACCCCTCGACCGAGATGTCCGAATACACGCCGCCGGCGCTGCTGAGGGCGAGGATGCCCACACCTCCGAAGACATAGATGTTCGAGATCGTGGTGTGGAAGGAGCCGATGTCCTGGATGGCATCCTCCGCGATGACAAATGCGCCGTCGACCACCGTGCGGCTCGAGTCCCCGACCCAGATCGTTCCGGAGTACACCGTCGTGTCGGACACTTGAGCGTCGGTGTCCTGCCAGAGCACGACCTCGCCGCCAGAGCCCTCGAGCAGCTCATTCGTCACCTGGTCCCCCACTCCGCCAAAGAAGTTGATCTGCGCGGTGAAGTTCGGATAGGGTCCGAGTATCTCCGGGGCCGGGACGAGGATCCCCGTCACGCCGGGAGGGTACGGCGCACCGTCCCAGATGTAGAGGTTCCCCGATGGGGAATCCTCTCCCTGGTAGGAGTTGTTGACCACGACCGGTGCGGTCACCCCTTGGGTCATCACGAGCTCGAACGACGGGTAATCGTAGTCGTTCAGGTGGTCGAACGAGGCGTTGACGTTGACGCTCAGATCGGAGAAGTCGTACGGGGTCGCCGAAGATCCCGTCACGCTCTGGCTCAGCTCCGCCGCCTGGGTGTTCGAGAACATGTAGAGGGGAGCGTTGAGGACGCCGGGCGCGGCGGCCAGACGCAGGGTGTACCCGCTTACCGAGCCGGTCACGGGGGTCCCGTTCTTCTCCTTCGACCCGGACGCGTACGCCTGGACGTAGTACTGCGTCGTCCAGGGCGACCCGAGCGGTGGGAGGTAGGTACTGAAGGTCCCGGAATCCGTGGTCGGTAGCCAGCTCATGTTGTCCGGCGGGGCCCCGTTCGCGAAGGGATCCTTCACGGGCGGCGTGTTGCTGACGAAGACGAACCCGTAGGAGGGGGTGATCGATCCCGCGAGGTGGATGTCACCGGGGCCCACCGAGGCCCACGGGACCGAGTTCCAGAGGCCGTAGAGCATGGTCGGTCCCTGGTTCACCTCGAGCACCTTGCTGGGGGTCCAGTAGTCCGCGATCCCCGTGGAGGTCTCGCCCGTGTCGCTCCCGAAGTTGAAGGCCGAGGGGACGTTCAGCCAGCCGCCGGAGGCCGCGTCCGAGTACTTCAGCGTGACAGTGCCGTTCAAGGATCGGAAGACCGCGTTGTCGCCACCGATGCCGCCGACCAGATCGATCTCCGCGTCCCGCAGCAGGCCGGCCGGGGCCAGTGCGAACCCGTCCACCGTGAACCCGGGCGTGTTGGCCGGAGGTACCGATGGGTTCGGATTGTTGAAGACGATCGTGTCGGTGATGCCGGTGTAGACGGTCCCCGTGCCGGTCTCGGTGATCCGGTATCCGTAGGTGAGCTGCGACCGGTGCTGAGCGTTGGTGGAGACGTTGTTGTAGAGCTGGATCGTCACCGGATAGGAGGCAGCGGAGACCGGGATCGTGGTCCCCACGCACTGGAAGACCCCGCCGTAGACGTCCAAGATGGTCTGCACGCCGTGACTGTTGTTGTTGCAACCAGAGTAGATGGTGCCCGGGGCGATGTAGAACGGCGTGACGTTGCCGCTGGTCATGTTGAACGTGTCGTCCACGAAGTGGATGCCGGTGTCGTTCCAGTTGACGACGTTCTGGGTCCAGAAGAACCCCTGGTCCGATCCCGGGATCGAGATGTTCATGACGACCGTGTTGAGCTGGATACCGAACTCGTAGACGCTCCCCACGTAGCCCTGATGCTGGGCCCCATGGGACGTCAGGATGACTCCGGTCGCACCCGGCTGGGTGGCGTTGGGCGGGGTGTTGAACGTGACCGCACCCTGGAAGTGGGGAGTGGTGTAGGAGTACGTGTGCGACCCTACCCCGATGTCACCGATCCCGAGCGGGGCCGGTTGGGCCACGTACCCGGGGTCCACGTGCCCGGCCGCCATGGCGCCCGGATGGGCCAGGAGATTGAGATTGGGAAGAGAGACCAAGGACTTCAACGTCGGACCCTGGTGCGTGAGCGATTGGACCCATGGGGTCTTGCTGAGAGCACTGGGGAGGTTGGAAAAGAGGGAGGAGGCGGAGGAGGTCGTGGCCGCGGAACTCAGCCCATTAGCTCCGGTCGAGCTCAGGCCCGATACGGGGCTCGATAGGTCCGAGGCATGGTTGGCCGGGGGGGCCAGTGGGGTTGCCGCCTGGGCTCCCGCCGCGAGGAACGCCCCCGCGGGAAGGACCATGAGCGCGCAGAGGACCAGTACGTAGGGGATTCGCCGAGCCGTCCTAGAGATCGAAAAGGGCTCCACCATAGCGATTTTTCGGGAAGGCTTCGGGATATAGATACTTGCTTACACGCATGCGGGCGCCGCGCACATACCCGCAGTGGTGTACACCAGGATCGTCACCGCGAAAGAATGTGGGCGCCTTGCGCCAGGATCGAGGGCTCGAGGAATGTGGCTGTCGACGCCTGCCGGATCGACTCGATCAGACAAAGATTTACATAGCGTGGGCCGGCCAATTTCAGATAGCTACGGTCGAAAGGGAACGGGGTGTAACGTTGCCGCCGGGTCGGTTACCCCAACCGAAGGCCTGACTCTGGCACCCGTGGATCCTCGACCCATGGCGGACACCGGACAATGCAACGCAAGGTACCTTGGCGGAGGAACAAGCGGCAGAGAGGAGTATCGCCGATCATCGCCACGATCTTGCTGGTCGCGATCACGGTCGTCCTGGCGGCGGTACTGTACATCCTCATCTCCGGCCTCACGGGCGGTAGCTCCAGTAAGCCGTACACGGTCGGGTTCGGATCGCCCAAGGTGTCGTCCGGGGCCGGGACGTCCTACTTGGTGTTCTCGCTGAGCGTCACGAACGATCTCAACACCGGGCTCTTCGGTCTGAAGATCGCCAACCCGGCCGGGGTCGGACAGGCGTCGGTCGCCACGACAGGGGCCTCGTGCCTCCCCACCACGACGGGGGCCGACCAGTTCACTTCTTGCACGGGTACGGCCGGTGGTTGGTACGTGCTGCTGACCAATGCGAACGGAGGCATCCTCGCGACCTACTCCGGAACGGCGGCGAAGTGGGGGTACCCCGCCGGCATCAGCAACGTCGTTCTCTCGAACTCGGATTCCATTGTCGTCGTCTCCTCGACATCCATGTCCGGCATCGGCGACCGGATCGCGGCGTTCGGGACGGGGTCGAGCTCGGTAAGCGGCTCCGCCGAACTCTGACCGATCAGCTTCGCCTGGTCACGACTGGGGACCGCTTCCCCCTCGGATGGTCGAAGGACCGTCAGCCTGACGGAAGGGGCTGCCTCCCGCGCGCGATCGGGGTCCGCGAGCTCTACGCCCCGCCACGTGGCGTTCGAGGAAGCGCGAGCGGATGGATGCCCAGGAGGTCATCGATGTGGTACCCCTCGATCGCCCCCGAGTACTCCTTCAGCAGGGCCGCGATCATTCGGGCCGCCTCGACCGGGTACTTGCCGATCGCCGTCTCCGCCGCCAGGACGAGACCATCGGCCCCATCCAGGAGCGTGTTGATCACATCGTTCACCTCGGCCCGGGTCGGGGTACGTCGGGTCACCATGGACTCCAGGAGGTTCGTCGCGACGTAGACCGGGATCCCGAGCGCGTTGGCCTTGCGGATGATGGCCTTCTGGAGCAGGGGGATCGCCTCGAGGCGCACCGCACGGGAGAGGTCCCCCCGGTCGATGAGGATCTGGTCCGCGGACTGGGCGATGTCCGCCAGGTTCCGCACACCCTCCCGGCTCTCGATCTTGGCGATGATCGTATCCTTGGGCCCGACCATCTCGCGGAGCCGGTTCACGGACCCTTTGTTCTCGCAGAAGGAAAGGGCGTACTCGTGGATGTTATGCTCCTTCGCGAACTGGATGGCCAAGAGGTCCTTCTCGGAGAAGAGGGGCAGCTGCGGCGACGGAAAGGCGGTGACTGCCTTGTGCGATCCGATCTCTCCGCCGGTCAGGACCGTGGCCTCGGCGGCCCCATTGCCGACCTTATCGATGCGGAGCGTGACCGAGTCGAAATCGATGCTCATCCGCGCCTCAGGCTCGAGGCGCTCGACGGCATTCCCCGGGGTGAGCGGGATCGTGGAGGCGTCGCCCCGGATCGCGTCCGGGACGAGGCGCACATGACTGCCCTCCTGTACCGACACTCCGTCGCTCATGAGGCCCGTACGGATCTGGGCCCCTTCGGTATCGATGCAGATGGGCACCTCCGTGCACTTTTGGATGAGCTGAACGACCCGCTCCAGGTCGCCGATCGCCGTGTGGGACATGTTGATGCGGAAGCTCGTGACACCCGTGGCCTCGAGCTGGGAGATCACCCGCTCGTTCAACGAGCTGGGGCCCAAGGTACAGAGCAAGGCCTTCTGGAACGGCAGCCGCTTTCGCTCGGAACTCATCATCGCCCGGGCTTCCGAATGTTCTGCGGCACGTATCGTGACCATGCTTCCAGCGATCCGTGTCGACTTTAAGGATTCGCCGAGAGCAAGATTGAGATTTTGTGCAGGTCCCACAAAAAGACTTCCTCTTGAGGTGTACGGGCTAGCACTGCGCACGCCCCGGGCCCGGCTCCCATCGGCCGGCCTCACGTTCCTTTCGGGATTAGCCCAGGGTCGACGGGAACGTCAGGGATCCTCGGCCACGAGGATCACGGTCATGCCATCATGCCCTTTCACCCCGACCGTTTGGATCACCGTCGCGCTGAGCCGTCGGTCCCCCGCGAGCTGCCCGTTCATCCGGCGGATGCCCTGGACGCTCGGGTCCGAGCTTCCTTCGACGGTCACATCGCCCCTTCGAACGACGTTGTCCGCGACGAGAAGGCTCCCCTTTCGCGCGAGACGGCGGGCCCAGTCGAGATACTCCGGGTAGCTCGTCTTGTCCGCATCGATGAACACGAGATCGAACGGTCCCTGCTTCTGCTCGGCAAGCTTGGGCAGGGTCTCGAGCGCATTGCCGAGGCGGATCTCCACCACGGGGCCCAGTCCGGCCCGGGCCACGTTCGCGCGGGCGACCTCGGCGTGCTTCGGGTCCACCTCGAGGCTCACGAGGCGGCCCTCGGGAGGGAGCGCGCGGGCCAGCCAGATGGTGCTGTAGCCGCCGAGGGTCCCGATCTCCAGGATCCGTCGCGCCCCGCACGCCTTAGCGAGAAGGTGGAGGAACTTCCCCTGCAGCGGGGAGACCTGGATATCGGGGAGGCCGGCCGCCCGGCTCGCCGAGAGGGCGGCCTCCAGGACGGGGTCGGCCGGGCTCAGGAGGTCCTCGTAGTACCGGTCGACCTCGGACCATATGTTGAGCTCCTCCGGGCTGGATGGGCGCTGGGGCATGGGGGGGCCAAGGATCGGTCCCCTATACGACCCACTCGGTGCCGATCGGCCCCCGGTCGCGAGCGGCGCATTTATCCCTCAGAAGGACCCTTTTTCTTCCGGGCGAGCCCCACCCGATGGCACCGAACCCCCGAGCCTGTCCGATCTGCGGCAACGAGGATGTGCGGCGCATCCCCCGTCTGATGACCGGGGGCGGGGCCGGCGGGACCACGTTCCTGGCGCTCCGATGGGGAGCGATCTCCTCGGTCGGGCGGTTCGAGGCCCACGTCTGCCGCAAGTGCGGACACACCGATGTCTTCCTCGCCGACACGGACGCCCTCGACCAATTGCGCACCGAGTGAGCGGGAAACGCTCCCTTCCCGGACCGTTTCTCCCTCTCCGGTGACCGGCTTAAGAGCCGAGGTCCCGGTGGAACGGGCCAGGAAGGCCCATCGTGATCGAGGTCCCGGCGGAGGAGATCGACGTTCTGGCGGGGTGGCCCGAAGCGCCGTTCCCCTTCCCGTTCGAAGGGCCCCCGGTGGGACCGGTCCCCCCCTCGTCCTCGTCGCCGCCCCTCGCGCCCGAGGGGGAGCGGTTCCCCCTGTCCCGGCCCCGTCGGGCCCGTCGCTCCGCGCGGTCGGTCCTTCCGAAGGACCCGGCCCTGTTCGGCTGGCTGGCCCGCCGTTTCGCGGCGGGGGAGGCGACGCTCTGGGTGGGGGCCTCCTGGGCCATCGAGGAGCTCCTGGAAACGCTCTATGCGGGGAGCGCGCTCGTCCGGGGACGGGTCTCGCTCCTCGAGGGGGCCAACCGGTTCCATCCGTACCGGATCGGGGAGCGCGGTCGCGCCTTGGGGATCGACCCGGGAACGGTCCTCGAACGGGTGCGCCTGGCCCGGGCCTTCACCGCCTATCAGCTGGTCTCCCTGGTCGACGCCTGGTCGTCGGAGGTCCGTCGCCGTCCGCCCTCCCTGATGGTCGCGCACGCACCGAACGACCTGTTCCTGACCAGCGAGGTCCCCGAGATCGAACGGGGACCGCTGCTCCAGCACGTGGCGGTCACGCTCCGGGCGCTGACCCGCTCGTCCGATTGCCCGCTGCTCATCACCTGTCCCGGGGGCCTCTCCCAGTTCCCCGGACTGCGCGAGCACGGGCCGCCCCTCTACGACATGGTCCGGTTCACGCCCGGTCCCCACCAACTGGTGCTCGATGCGTATCGCGAGGAGGCCCGCCTCACGCTCGTGGCCCGGGCCGCCGGGCAGCACGGGCTCGACGAGTTCGGGACCTTCGAGGCCACGGAGGAGGTGATCGCATGGGACGCACGGCACCAACGTACCGCCAAGCGCTCGAGGAGCGGATGAAACGCTGGGAGGCGTTCGGTCGTCTACTGACGACGCCCGAGGAACGGGCGGCCTTCGAACAGCTCCGCACCGGGGCCCGCCGCTACGTCGCGCAGGCGACGTACGTGGGCAGCCCCGACCTCCTGGAATCGATCCTGCTCTCGGTCCTCCTCGATCTCGCCGTACGGAGCTCCCCGACGCCGCTCCCCTCCGTTCCGGTGATCCCGCGTCGTTCGAGATAGTCCGGGGACCCACCGCCTCGGACCGACCGGGGAACGCGCATGGGATCCTCCGGTTGGCTCCTCGACATCACCGAGGACCGGGCGGGGACCGGGGTCGTCCTCTGGCTCAAGTCCCAGCGGTCCGGGCGCGTCGTGGCGCGGCGGGAACCGTTCCGGCCCGCCTTCTGGGTCACCGGTCCGAGGGACGGGCTGGCCCGTCTCGAGAAGGAGCTCACCGCTCGCCCCGATGTCGACCAGGTGGAGCGACGGACGGCCCGCCCCTCGCTCTTCGATCGGCGGCCACGCACCGTGCTCTCGGTCCGGCCGCGGCGGAACTTCGCCCGACGGAGGTTGGCGGGCGAGGTCGATGCGCTCGGGAACTACCACGAGTTCACGCTCTACGATGTGGACCTCTCGGCGCCGCAGCTCTATCACCTCACCCACGGCCTCTACCCCTTCGCTCCCGTGACCTGGACCGCCGAGGCGGTCACGGCCACCGAGCCGGCCGAGACCATCGACTACGACCCCCCGCCGCTGCGCGGCGCCGAGCTCACGGTCGAGCTGGTGGGTCACCGGCGGGGACGGATCCCGCCGACCGACGGCCGGATCGAGGCGCTCGTCGTGGGACCGGCGCGGCTCGAGGGCGGGGAGGCCGAGATGCTGGCCGAGCTCCCGCGCGAGCTCGCCCGGCAGGACCCCGATCTCCTCACCACGGACGGCGGGGATGCCTTCGATCTCCCGTGGCTCTACCGACGGGCCGTCGCGTCCGGTCTCACGGAGGAGGTCTTCTTCCTGGGACGCGAGCCGGTCCTCTTCCGATCGGCCCGCCCGGCCCGTTCGTTCGAGACCTACGGCCGGATCCTCCACGTGGACGCCACCTTCCCCCTCGCCGGGCGCTTCCACGTCGACCGGTCGAACTCCTTCCTCTACGACGACGCCTCGATCGACGGTCTCATCGAGGCAGCACGGCTCTCGCGGCTCTCGCTGCAGACGGTCGTCCGGCAGTCGCCCGGCACCTGCTTCACCGCGATGGAGATGGCGCACGCGCTCGCGGAGGACGTCCACATCCCGTGGAAGAAGAACCGTCCCGAGGAGTTCAAGTCGGGCCGCCAGCTGGTCGCGGCCGACCGCGGCGGGGTCCTCTTCCTCCCGCCGGTCGGGGTCCACGACCACGTGGACGAGTTCGACTTCGCGAGCCTGTACCCGCACATCATGGTGCGGCAGAACCTCTCGACGGAGACGCTCAACTGCCGATGCTGCCCCCGGAGCCCCAAGGTCGCCCCCGGGCTCGGCTACCGCTCGTGCGTGCGGCGGGTCGGGCTCATCCCGCGCACGCTCACCCCGCTCCTGATCCGTCGTCTGGCCTACAAGCGTCGGCTCAAGGCCGGCGGGCTCCCGCTCGCCGAGGCCCAGCGCCTCACGCACCGGACGAAGATGCTCAAGTGGGTGCTCGTGACGGCGTTCGGGTACCAGGGCTACCGCAACGCCCGGTTCGGCCGGATCGAGTGCCACGAGGCGATCAACGCCTACGCGCGGGACCTCATCGTCCGTCTGATCCCCGAGGCGGAGCGCGTGGGCTATCGGGTCGTCCATGGCCTGGTCGATTCGCTGTGGCTGGTGCCCGAGCGGCCCGACGACCCGCCCGACGCGGAGCTCTTCGCGCGCCGGATGAGCGAGCTCTTCGACCTCCCGCTCACCTACGAGGGCCGCTACCGCTGGGTGGTCTTCCTCCCCGCGGTGACGCACGGCCTCGGCGTCCCGAACCGGTACTACGGGCTCTACGCGAGCGGCGAGTTCAAGCTGCGCGGCATCGGCGTGCGGCGCCACGATACCCCGATGGTGATCCGCCGGTTCGAGCAGGAGGTGCTGAACGCGCTCTCCCGGGCGAAGGACGCGGACGGCGTCCGGGCCCTGTTGCCCCGCCTCCTCGCGCGGGCGGACCTGTTCGCCGAGGCCCTCCGAGCGGGCCGATGGCCGAGGGAGGAGCTCCTGATCGCCCACCGCCTGATCCAGGCGCCGGCCTCGTTCGTCACCTTCACCGACACACTGGCGGCGGCGCGCCAGTTGGCCGCCGAAGGGGTCGATCGCGCGCCGGGGGAGACCGTGCGCTACGTGGTCCAGGACCGGTCGTCGCGCTCGTGGCGGGACCGCGTGAAGGTGGCGGAGCTCCTCGACGAGGCCCCGTACGATCGGGCGGCGTACCTCGAGCTCCTCGCGCGCTCGGCCGAGACCCTCCTCGCTCCCCTGGGGGTGCGGCGGGCGGACCTCCTGGCCCGCTGGAAGGTCGCTCCACCGCCCCCGCGCGGGCGGTACCGATCCCCCGAAGGGCCATCGCAGTCCCGCCTCGACACCGGACGACCCGGAGAGGGTTAAGGCCCGAGGGGGCTTCCCGGACCATGGTCGCTCGGCCCAAGAGAGCGCGGGCGCGCTCGCCCTCCGCCGGGCCGCCGACGACGCCCCGGAAGGTGGCCCGCCGGTTCACCGACCTTCGGGCCATGGCCGAGGGCCGGCGGC
>JBARHO010000187.1:0-13859 GCA_049799275.1 Thermoplasmata archaeon | reverse complement strand
CCCACCATCCGGGGGGGTCACGCAACTCGGGTCGCACGAATGGCCCGAGCAATCGGCGATAGGGCGGAAGCGGAACGAGCGGGGTCTCGGAATTGAGAGCCCCTGCTCAGGGCGAGGCCCTTCCTTTCCGGACGCTACAACCCCCGGGCCTCGCTCTCGTTGCGAAAGTAGACCTTCTTGATCATTTGAACGTTCTTTGGCCCGACTTCCACTTCAAACTCAAGTCCGACCAAATCGACAATCTTACGCCCCAAGATTTCGAACGTTGGGCCAAACTTTTTCCCACCGTAGTAGGTTTTGTCTCCGATCTGGACGGGAGATTCTATGACCGAGAATTGCCGCTCGGTAAGCTCGGCGAACAGCTGCTCGAATTTCACCTTCATGGCCCCGAGTCGATCATTCGACTGGATTTAAAGCGCTGGAAGAATGGCGCGACTTCGGGGCTACCGTCCGTCGTCGAAATCTCAATCATAGTCGCACGAACTGGGGACCGAAGTCGACCTATCGATCTGCCCTCCCACGATCCGGGGTCGTCATCGTACAGTTCGCCTACCCTTTCACCTCCGACAAACCTCAGGCCTCGGTGGCTGCCTATCCCACTGCTATTCGATAGAATCTGGGGAGAGTTCTATAGTAGGGGGAGACTCGACCCTCTCTACCCGACAAGGGACATGACCTCTTCATCGATCGGCTCCGCGTCGGCTCCCGTCCCATCGGGTGGTCTCGGACACTCGTTGGGACATCCCGCATTTCGCAACCTGTTCTCCTCCAGCGCCGCTTCGACCTTCGGCGCTGCGGTCTCCATCATCGCGGTCAGTTGGATCGTCTACCATTACACGGCCAGCTCCCTGGATGTGGCGTACCTCGGGCTCGTCGAGATTGGGCCCGGCATCGTGCTCGGATTGGCTGCGGGGGTCGTCGTCGACCGGTACAACCGGCGATCGCTGATGGTCACCGCCGACCTCACGCGAATGGTGGGGATGGCCATCCTCGCGGTGGCGTTCTACTTCCTGGGGTTCTCGCTGCTGCTCATCTTCGCGATCATGATCGTGGTCGCGTCCTTTTCGGCCCTATTCACGCCCGCCAGCCAGGCCATCCTCCCCCGCCTCGTGGAAAAAGGCTCGTTAGAGGACGCGAACGGCTTGCTCTTCTCGAGCAGTGGCGTCGCTCGGAGCGTCGGATCTGCTACCGGTGGTGTGGTGGTGGCGGTCCTGGGCCCGGTCTGGGGGCTGGGCATTAACGCGGTCACGTACGCCCTCTCGGCGATCTTCATCCTACAGATCGCCAACGAACTCGGTCGGGTGCGCGTAGGGCCGACGGTTGAGCGAAGCTCGTTCAGCGTGGATTTCTCCGAGGGCATCCGATACGTCCTGGCAAGTCGGACCCTTTCGGAGGTCTCCTTCGGTTACCTCCCGTCGAACTTCCTGTCGTCGTTCGTCACCCCCTTCTTTGTGGTGTACGCCTCCATTCGTTTCGGCGGAAGTGCGGTGGCCTTCGGATCCCTGGCCGGTGCCCTCGCCATCGGGACGGCTGCCGGGGGACTGATCGTGGGGCGACTCCCCACACGGCGTCGTGCCGGTTGGTGGATGGGATCTACCGTCTTGTTCGAGGCCGCCATGTACGGCGTCCTTGCGGTCTCCTTTAGCCTCGGCATTTCGGTGTTGGCGGCCTTCGGAGCGGGGATCGGCATCGGCTTCGGTAACACGGTCTACTACTCGGTGATGCAGGCCACCGTCCCCAGCCACGTGCTCGGACGGGTGCTCTCCATCGGGGACTTCGGATCGTTCGTTGCGATCCCTGCAGGACTGGTGGTCGGTGGGCTACTGATCGCTCATTACGGAGTGGGTAGCACGATCACCATTGCCGCCATCGGAATCTTCGTGACGGGTATAGTTCTCCTAAGCCTTCGAGATTTCCGGGCCTTCGGAGAGAGAACGACCGCTCCGGATCTGATCTCATGAGCGTGGATTGGTGCCGCATCGGGAATGCACCTTGTCGAACGGTTCGCCACTCGGGCATTCTCTCCATTATCGCCCCCGAGACCGCCGGGATCTCTACGGGTTGGTGTCCTTCGACCAATGGCATTCGGTTCGCTTCGAAGGGCGTCAGAGCCAGTCGTAGCCTTCGGTACGATGGATAATCCGGGTCACGCGGATCTCGTTCCCCGCCACAGTGAACACGTTCCGGTAGTCCCCGACGCGGAGCCAAAAGAGATCCGCGTTTCCCTGCGCCCCTCGCAGGCGCTTCACGTCGGCCCTCCCGCCGGAGACCACTCGCTTCAAGGCTGCCTTCTCGCGCGCTCTGGTCTCGCCAGAGAGTCCCCCGTAGGTCCTGGGACGGAGCACGGTAGTTACACGAGGCGGACCCAGTGCTTCTCACTCCGGAGGATCGCATACTGCTCCTCCAGAAACTCGGAGTACTCCGAGGCCGCGATCAAGCGCCGCAGTATCTTGTCATACGTTTCCCCGTTGCGACCGATCTCCCGCAGTCGGTCTCTCGTCGACGGACGGAGCTGGATGGTCGTGATCTCCACACGTGTCTAAAATCTACTGAACTATCTGAACCTATACGATGCTCATAGACTGCCTCAAGCCGAGATTCATTCGAAAAGTGGGTCCGGAACGATCTGCCGTTCCCGAACGAACTCGAGCACGATCCCGGAGTAAGTGGTCCGGGCAGTCAGACCCAAACCTACAAGGGTTCGGATCCCCCCGTCCCATCGAGGACCCCGCCCTTCTGACCAGCGGCCTTTCTCCAGACCGTCAGCTCCCGCATCCATCCGTGCAGAAGTTCCCCACGAACTCCCAAGGTGTGCTCGGGGCCCTGGTCTCGACCGGCGACGTAGCCATCCAAGGACATGGAAACGCTGTAGGTGAGCATGGAGGTATGCCGGGTCGGTGTTCAATTCAGGGAAATAATCTTTGATGCTCAGGGTCGCGCGCGCGCTCGCCCTCGGGCACCAGGTGAGACCGTCCTCGAAGGTATGGCGGTCGGCCAGGTCGATCCCGCCTCGGAGTAGTTGCCCTCTCGGAATCGACGCGACGTGCCCGCCGGCGGCCCCGGTCCGGATACCGGTCCCCTCACCAGACGTGAGTGCCCTTCGTGCGTCTGCTGAAAGTCCCCGGATCGGGTGCGTTCCCCAAAGGCGGGGCCATGGGCGCCGATGGATGGAAGGTACGTTTCGGTGTCCTCCGGAACGTCTCCTTCGCACTGCTCTGGACCGTGGGGATCGTCTCGGCCGTCGGCGACTGGGCCCTCACCATCGGGCTGGCGTATTTCGTCTATACGCTGACCCGCTCCACGCTCGCTACTGGGACCCTCTTCCTGGCGGCCGTCCTGCCCCAACTGGCGGTCGGCTGGGCCGCGGGCGTCTTCGTCGATCGCTGGTCGCGAAAACGCACCATTGTCGCGGTCAACCTCCTGCTGGCCGTGGGTCTCCTCCCGCTTCTCCTGGTGCGTTCGACCGGTCAGCTCTGGATCGTCTACGCGGTCGCCATCTTCGAAGCGTGCATCGTTCCCTTCCTCTCACCGGCCGAAGGAGCGCTGATCCCGGCGATCGTAGGGGACAAGGACCTGCTCCAGGCGAACTCGATCTATGGCGCGGGGGGTCAGCTGGCCCGTCTGATCGGCGCGGCGACGGGCGGGATCCTGGTCGGGCTCTTCGGGCTCGCGGCCATCGCGTTCGTGGACGCAGCGAGCTTTGTCGTTGCGGCCGCTCTGGTGCTCGGCGTCCGAGAACCGGGCCGTAAAGGGGTCGCGACCCTCGCGCGGGCTGGTCGTGCGGTCCGTTCCGCGCTCGTCCATTTCAAGCAGGAGTGGGTCGATGGCCTCGCCGTCGCGGCCCGGTCCCCCCAAGCGCTCACGATGCTCCTGTTCGTTGGGATCACGGGCTTCGGCGAGGGCGTATTCACGACCCTCGTGGCCCCGTTCGTCGTGAGCATCCTGCACGGCACGGGCGCGGATTTCGGATGGTTCAACGCGTTGCAGGCGGTCGGCGGGATCTCCGGGGGGATCTTCGTCGCCGCCCGCGCGCACCGGTGGGATCCGGCCAAGGTGCTGCCCGTGACCTCGGTCCTGTTCGGGACCCTGGACCTCGTGCTGTTCAACTATCCGCTCGTCGTCCCCGGGATCGGTCTCGCGTTCCTTCTGATCACCGTCGTCGGTCTTCCCGCCTCTGCGGTGGGGGCCTCGTCCACGTCGCTCCAGCAGTCCGCGGTGGAGGAGAGCCATCGGGGTCGGTACCTCGCCCTCGTTCAGACCTCGATCCTGATGACGGCCGCGGCCGGGGCGGTGGTCGCGGGGGTCTTGGGGGGACCCGCGGGGATCATCCCGATCCTGGAGATCCAAGGTCTGGTCTACGTGGTCGCCGGAGCCTTGGTCGCCGCCGCCCATTCCGAACGGGACGTATTCCTATCAGATCTCGATCGCCCATCCCCAGGACGGGTACAAGACGACCTTCAACGGCACGGTCACGGTGAACGGGGCGACGCGGACGGTGAAGATCGTGTTCACGCAGGCTCAGTACCAAGTGACGTTCGAGGAGACCGGGCTTTCGCACGGGACCCACTGGACGGCCGTGGCGGGAACGGGTCACAAGACCGTGTCGGGGTCGGGGACCACCCTCAAGATGGACCTACCGAACGGGACGTTCACCTGGACGGCGAGCGCGAGCGGGTAAGACAGTCCCACCGGCACGGTCACGGTGAACGCGGCTACGACCACGGTCATGGTGACGTTCGCGTCGGACCTCGTCCGGTCTTCGTAGGTCGACCACCTGGATCGAAGCTTCCTTCTGGGATTGCTTCAGGGCCGGGGATCGCCTGGAGCGCAAGTAGGACGCCGGCTCTGGGCCAGCCCAGCTGCGCGCGCCCTCGGGCGAGCGGATCTGGTCATGGGCATCCTGCCGACATTGGTTGACGATCTCGATCGCTCGGTCCTTTAGCGGTTCAGCCCCCGGGTCGGATCGGATGGTGCTCGGGGGATCCGGCTCTCACGTCCAGGGCGTACGTTTTTCTGGGATCGCTCATGATCCTCCTCGGAGCGACCCACGACGGCGGACGGAACGACCCGACGCCCCGGTCCGCCGGCTCGGATCCCTTCTCGGGCCCGGGCGGCCCTCACCTCGACGATCGTCCTGATCGGGGTCTACGTGGTCCTCGATATCCTGGCCCAGCTGCTGCCTCCTCACTACAATCCGATCTCGCAGGCCGAGAGCGACCTCGCGGTCGGGCCCTACGGCTACATCATGTCCATCAACTTCGTCGTTCGTGGTCTGCTCTCAATCGGATTCCTGCTCGGTCTCACGACCGCGACCGGGATCGGCTCACGGAGCCGGATGGGGATCGCCCTCCTGGGCATCTGGGGGGTCGGGGCGGTCCTCCTCGCGGTCTTCCCCACCGACATCGGCACGACCGAGTCCACCCGCCATGGCGAGCTCCACCTGCTCATCGCGTTGATCGCGTTCGTAGCGGCCACGGTCGGGGTGGTACTGCTATCCCGGCACTTCCGGGAGGAGGAACGATTGCGGGCGTTCGCGACCCCGGCCCACATCCTCGCCGTGCTCACCCTCCTCTCCTTCGTGGCCTTCGCGTTCGCGACCCCGGTACCGTTCCTCCTCCAGCACGCCTATGGCCTCCTCGAACGGATCTTCATCGGATCCGTCCTGCTCTGGATGCTCGCGGTCTCGATCTTCCTCGTGCGTTCCGACCGGGCCCGCGATCCGGTGGGCCCGGTCGCTTCCCCCGATCCGGGATAGTCCTCGTTCTCACCCACCGAAGGGTCCGACCCGTACGAAACGGGCGACCGGCTGGAGCGTCCGGATCGACGAGTGGGGGATCCCTCGTTCAACGCACGCTCTCTCGAGAGGCGATCCACGGATCACGAACACCTTGTCCGCGATGGTCGAGGGGGCAATATCGGTCGTGCCATCCCCGATGAAGATCACCTTCCGGCCCCGGCTCTGGTACAGGTCCACGACGGCTCGCTTGAAGTTCTGGTCCACCGAAGGCCGGTCCCCCGTCCGTTCGAGGAGGCGAGGGGAGAACGGCATCACGACGCGGAGCCCGCTGCGAGCGAAGGTGGTCCTAGGGCAGTAGAGCTTCGGCATCGCCAGCCCGTTCGATCGGAAGGCCTGACGGATGCAAAAGTCGATCCCGGCGCTCGCTACCACCAGATCGACCCCTCGGCGAGCGCACGCTTGGAGGAGGCGCCCCATTCCCGGGCGAAATCGCGAGAGAGGGGCCACGTAACGGAGGATCTCGCCTTGCGACCGGGCCCGGATCATCGCGGATTGCTTTTGGATCAGTTCGTCGATGCGGATCAGACCCTTGTCGAAGAGCTCGTCGTGCCGCTCCCAGCCGGGAAGCCCGAACCGCTGGAGGACCAGTGTCCCCAGATCGTTCCCGGTCAGCGTCCCGTCGAAATCCGACACCACGACCGGGCGCCCAACGCGCCGCCCCGGTCGTACGATCGAGGACGAGACGGTGGCCGGATCCTCCCGATCCTTGGCCTGGACCTCGTCCGGAGCTCGCCGGATCCGCGGAACGGTCGGCCGCGTCGCCCCGGTAGATCGGGCCTTGGGCCGCCGACGGTCGTTCGCCATCGGAAGGGAACGGATGCTCGGCCCCTCTTGACCTTCAGCAACCCTCCGCGGGCCCGCCACCGAGAGTGGGCTAGACCTCCTTACTCGGTGATCCGAGGGCGCTTCGGGCCCGTCCGGAGGTTCGGCGGACGACCGGCCGAAAGGAACCGGCTATCGTCGCGGACAGCATCGAAGGGTCCGGTGAATCGGACGGCGGTCGGCCCACGGGGCGAGGCCCGCGTGGGGGATCTATCGCATGAGATCGGGAGCCCCTTCGGAGGAGCTCCGGGGTACCGCGACCTGAAATGGACGGACGGTCGAACTACTTCTTCGCGTAGTTGCTCGCCCCGGACCAGTCGATCACCACTACGGGCTCGTTCCCTAGGACCCAGGCGTCGTGTCCGGAGGGTAAGGCTACGACATCGCCGGGACCGGTCTCGAGCTCCGTTCCGTCGGCCATCTGGACATGGAGCCGTCCACTCACCTGATACTGAAAGTGCGCCGCTTCGCACCACTCGGTCTTCACGACGGGCTTCAAGTGTACAGACCAGCGCCAGCCCGGCTGGAGCGTGAGCCGACCGACAACGCCCCCGCCAATATTGACCAGCTCGGCCTTTCCCTTCTCGAACTGGCGAGTCTCGTCGGGGGAGCCAAACCCTTTCCATTCCGCCTTCGCCATCGTACCCCTCTCCTGCTTCCGGGACCGTCCCAGCGACCCCACGACCGATAATCCGCCCGGCAATTAGTTCTTGCTGAACCGTCCGGTCCGATGCCTGCGCTGGCGAGGGCGGGACCGAGGTTCGGAAGACCCAGACGGCGAGCGACGCGGGCCAACGGGAGGAGGACCGGCTACGGAGATGCAACATCCCCTCCCCCGAAAACCGTTCGTTAAATACCCCCTCTTTGCGTATATTTAGCCCTGAGGGCAGGAATGGGTCGTCGCCATCGTCAGCGGGACCGCCGTCGCTGGCATCTCCACGGTCGCAAGGCCCAGGTGAGCGCCATCGCGACGCTCTTTGGCCTGATGCTCCTGGTCACGATGATCTCGAACTACCTGCTGTACCAGCTGCCCCAACAGATGACCCAGGTCGAGTTCCAGCACACCCTCCAGGTCGAGAACCAGCTCTCGAGCCTCCAATCGGCCGTGTACGCCCAAGCGGGGAAACCCTCCCTGCTCGCCACCATCTCCTCCCCGATCACCCTCGGTTCGCAATCGGTCCCGCCGTTCGGGGCGGCCGCGACCGGTAGCGTATCGACCGAGCTCGGGAACACGTCCTCGCTCGGATATCCCCAGTCGCAGTTCTCCATCAGCGAGCGGATCCCCCAGCCGGTCGTCTTCGGCACCGGTACCTGCACCTCCAGCTCGTGCCCGACCACCTGTCCGAGCCCGTCGGAAACGCTCAGTTACAACGTGAACGTGAGTGGGACCTCGGGCCACCCCCAGGCCGTCACGTTCACCACGGCCGCCACCACCGGAGCGTGTCCGATGAGCCTCAACGTGTCCGGTTCCTACGACGCCATCGCCATCAAGGTCGGGGGGATCAACGGGGGCGATCTCAATGTCGTCGTGAGCGGGAACGATGATTCGGTCACGGTCCAGCTCACGAGCACCTGCACGACGGCGGCCCCGACCGACCTGTTCCAGATCTTCGGATCCGACGATTCGTACACGGCGAGCGGCGCCGCCTGCGGGACCGGGACGGATACGTTGCGAACGACCTTCACCGGTTTCAGTGGGACGACCTGCCCCTCGGACAATGCCTCCGCCACGGACACGTACACCGCGGATTCCATCACGGGGACCGCGGCCCAGTACGTGACCTGGAACAACGCGGTGGGCTACAACGCCGTGGCCCATCCGTCCGGCTCGAAGCCGACCACCACCGAGACCTGGGTCGGCGTAGCCTACGCGGCGTGCCCCTTCACGTACCTCGAGACGATCCCCATCGTGGGGAGCTCCGGGATCTTCGTCAACCTGAACAACCACTATTCGCCCGGGGCCCAACTGGCCCTGGACAGCGGGGCCGTCGTCATGGCGGTGACGAGCGCGTCCTCGATCATGATCTCCCCGCCGGAGATGGGCTTCACCTACACTTCCACCCAGCAGGTGAACGTTGCTTTCACCGTGCTGTCCTTTGTGGACAACTCCTCGGCGAAGTATCCCACCCAGGCCGCGGAGAGCGGGACGGGGACCGCGGTCGTAGAGACCACGCTCCTCTCGACCCACTCCTTTACGCTCAACTCGAGCGCGGGCACGTCGCCGGCCCTCTCGCCCCTCATGTTCACGATGACCACGCCCTACCCCACCGCGTGGATGAATTACTTCGCCACGGTGAACAGCACCGCCTTCCCGACCGCACCGGTCTGCCTCAACAACACGCAGGCCTGTCAGAACCCTCCGATCGGGACCGTCGCGACCATCCAGGTCCCGATGTACGTGGCGGCCCTCACGATCACGCTCGCCACGTTCTCCGTCCAGTTCCGTTAAGGACCGCGGCCGCGCTCACACCACTCCTCGTCGATCGACGGACCGCTGGGACCCGGTCGGCCGTCATTTTATCGGCAGGGGCCCTTTCCCAACGATGCGGCCGTTACGACCCCTCGGACCGCACGCGAGCTCGGCGGATGTTTCGGCCTTCCTGCGCCGGACCGAGGCCCGGCTCACCATGCTCGATCATGGCATCGCCTTGGCGGATTGGCGGCTCTTCACCGGTCGGTCCTCGAGCGGGAGCCTCTCCTGGCAGCTCGGCCGGAACGAGTGGCTTTCGGATCCCGCGTTGCTCGAGTTCGCTCGCGGTGCCCAAGGGACCGTCCGGGGCTCGCTCCTCCGAAGGAGGATGGAGCTCCTTGAACGCGTCGTCGTGGAATCGCAGATCGAGCAGTACCCGCCGATCGCCCGGGCGCGCGCCCGGTTGCAGCGCCGGATCACCGCGTACCGCCCTCGGTGGAAGGGTCGTCGGGTCGATCGGGCGGAGATCGACACTGTCCTGCGCCGGGACCCCGACCGGGCCGAGCGCGAGAAGGCCTTCTACGCGGAGCAGCCCCTGTATGGGCCGTTGGAGAACGAGCTCCGCCGCTTGGTCCACGCGCGGAACGACCGGGCGAGGGATCTCGGCTTCCGGTCGTACCCGGCTTACAAGCTCGGGTACGAGGGTCTGACCGTCGAGCGACTGTTCGAGCTCATGGAGACCGCCCTCACCGGGGCTTCCCGGCGCCTGCGCGAGGTGCGTGCGCGGTTCCAGGAACGGACCGGGCTCACCGAGTGGCTCCCGTGGGATCTACCATTCCTTCACGAGGCCGAGGGGGGACTACCGGACCCGGCGTTCCCGGCGCTGGACCTGGTCCCGGCGGTCCTAGAAGGGGTGAGAGGCTGGGGGTTCCGCCCCTCCCAGCTCAAGTTCCGCATCGACGAGCACGACCTTCCGTTCGGCGGGATGGAGATCGCGGTACATCCGCCCAAGGACGTTCGGATCATCGTCCATCCCAAATCCGGATGGCTGTGGTACATGGTCCTCTTCCACGAGGTAGGACATGGCATCCATTCCCGTTCGGCCCGGGCATCGAGCCACCTGCTCCGCGGGCACGAGTCCGTCCTGGGGTTCCAGGGCCTGGTCGAGGGGATCGGTGGGCTCTTCGAGGAACTGCCCGGCTCGGCCGAATGGCTCACCACGCGTCCGGGCCTTGACGCTCGGCTGGTGAACGAGTTCCGGAACCGGCGACAGGAGACCGAGCTCTCTCGGATGGTGTCGCTCGTGGGATGGGTACGGCAGGAGATCGGCCTCTACCTGGACCCAGAAGGGGACCCGGCCGCCGAGATGCTCCGATTCCAGAAGGAGATGCTCGGCTTCGACGACTTCCGGCCCCTCTCCGCGGCCGACTCCTTCACGGTCGATAGCCCGGTCTACTCCCAGAGCTACATCCTGGCGGAGCTCTTCGACAAGCAGATCCTCTCGGCGGTCCGGTCCCAGATCGACGGTCCCCTATGGCCGAACCCCAAGTTCGCGGGCTGGCTCACCGAGAACTGGTTGCGGTACGGGACTCGCCATGATTGGGTCCCGCGGGTCAAGGAAGTGACGGGTCAGGCGTTCGGGGCCGAGGAGTTCGTTCGGGGACGATCACTCGATCGATCCCTCTAGGCGTCAAGTGGGTGCGACGATCTGCCGAACGCTCTCCGCGTCGTCCCCCAACGGCGAGCGATCGGATCGATCCCTCCAAGCTTTGGTCCGATCTTTTCCCACGCTCCTTCCAAGGCCCGTTCAGCCACCCTCGGAATGTTCACGGGAAAACAGCGTCCGTTCGAGCGCCTCGACGCGCGCCTGCCAACTTCGGGTATAGTTCCCTTTGAGATGGAAGCCGGCGGACCGGCTCAGGTCCTTCGGGACCACGGACCGGTCGTGGTACGCCGTCCTCAGTACCATGAGCCCGACCGCGGCCTCCCGACGGAGGGCCGGGGGGACCATCGTCTTGGGAAGGTCCACCAGGAACTGCCAGCACTCCTGGGCCGCATCGATGCGGGCTTGGTACGCGAGGCTGCGTCCTTGCAGGAGCCTCAGGAGGAGGAGCCCGGGAGCGGGCGGGACCAGATGGAGCTGAGCGACGATCTCCTCGCACCGAGTGAGCGCGTTGGCGAGCATCTCCTCGGAATCCGGCAGATCGAGCGCCGTCTGGGCGATCCCTAGCTGGGGGTCGAGCTCGGCCGCAAGGAGCCCCGATTCCCGGCTCACCTGGACGGCCTCCCGGTACTCGGCGAGCGCCTTTTCCGAACTGCCCTGGAGCCGCGCGATCGTGGCGCGGAGCTCGTGCACCTTCGCGAGAAGGTCGGGGCTTGGATCCGCGGGGACCACGGCCTCGGCGTTCGTGAGCATCTCTTCGGCCTGTTTGAGATCGTACGCGGACTCGATCCGCACGAGGGCCTCGGTCATCATCGACCGGGCGACCAGGCCGGGGTCCGGAAGGGACTCGGCCCCCCTCACCGCCCGCTCGGCATCCTTGAGCGCGCCGGCGAAGTTCCCGCGCTGGCGCTCGAGATCCGCGCGCAGCCCCAAGAACAGGACCTCGACCGGTTCCACCCCATGGGATCGTCCCCGATCGATGGCCATGTCCACGATCTTGAGCAATCCCGGCCGCGGTCCCACCGCGGCCAAGGTGGGCAACAGCGGCTCGGTCAATCGGGCCCAGTGGGCGACATCCGGTTCGGTGGACGAGGCCGCAAAGACCTCGGAAAGCTCGGCCTCGGCCTCGGACGGGCGCCCGGTGAAGAACAACTGACGCACGTGCTGGATCCGGAGCCCCAAGGACCCGGCCGACGTAGAGCCCTCCTCGATGGGGGCCACGCAGGTCAGCGCCTGGGCCGTCACGAACTCCGCGGAATCGAACGCGTTCATCCGCTCGAGGTCCTCCGCGACCTCGCACAGGTACCGGTAGGCCTCCGGTCCGCGTCTCCAGGAATAGAAATGCTGGGCCAATGCGATGCGCCGGGAGAGGTCGAGCTCCTCGTCCGAGACGAGGATCGATTCGACGATACGACGATGCATCCGCTCCCGATCATCGGCCCCGAGGAGCTCGGGGATGGCCGAGACGAGGGGTTCCCAGGGAATCGTCAGCGAGCGTCCTTCGATGCACAGCAGTCCGGCCGCCATCGCCGGGGCCAACGCGTCGGACAGGTCCGACCACCGACGGCCGGTCAGGTAGCTCAGGACCGTATCACGGACCGATCCGCCGGCCAGTCCGACATAGCCGAGCGCCGATCGCGTGCGCTCGGGAAGGGCTCCGAACGCCTCTCGCCACTCATTGGCCTCGTCCGGACCTTGGACCGTGTGGGCGAAACGGATCCAATCCACATCCGGCCGGCTCGCCAATCGCGTCTCCCAGCCCGCGTAGGCCGAGGCGAGGTTGTCCAACGCGATCACGAACAGGAGCGGACGGACCCGGACGCGCTCCGAAAGGCAGAGGAGGATATCGCGGCTCGATTCGTCGAGGCGGGTCCCGTCGTCGATGAGCACGGCCGAGGAACGGGCCAAACGCTCCCCGAACGACCCGGAGATCCCTCCCTCGGAGGCTTGTCCGTCCCACGCGGTTCTAGCCGGCACTAGGGCCGGGGCGTACTTGGTGAGCCGGAAGGGATCGGGACCACGGCCCGCCTGGGTCGCCCGGGGATCGGTTCGGTGATCCTGGCCGGCCCCTTCCGCCGGGGATCCCGGCGTCGGAGTCGATCCCATCCGAGGGTCGAACGTGATAGTGGGGGGTCGGGTGAGTTGTTCCACCGCATCGAACGGGGCCGTGGGATGCTTGGGGTTCCCGCGCGCCTCTAGAACGCGGCAGTCGCGCGCCTCGAGCTCCCCTTTCAGGTACGAGAGGAACTCGCTCTTCCCGCTCTCGGGCGGTCCGGAGACGATGACCGTCCTCCCGATACCGTAGGAAAGTCCCACCATAGCACGTACCACGGCGGAGCGTTGAGGATGCATCAGCGACCAAGCGGCACCACGGGGTCTGGGGCTTAATCCCGATGAAAAATTCTTGAGAATCCGGGGAGGGATTCTCATTTACCGGCTGGCGTGGAACGACTCCTCATATACGAGGGCTTTCCGGCGTGGGTCAGCGTCCAGGGACCGGATCCGATGGGAAGCTGGATCTGGACCGGGATGGGCTCGCCATCGCGCGGAGAGCCCATCAACGAACATGCCTTGACAACCGGGTCCTCCCGTCACGTCGCAGGATCGCCCCTGCCGCGAACTGGTCCTTCCCGCAGCCACAGCGCATGCTGATCTCGGGCAGAGTACGAACTGGAGACCTCTTACGGACCTAACGGTGGGCTCGCCTGTAGAGGCGGCACCACGATGGTTCCGCTCACGATCGGGCCGGGAGGGTCGTCCGCGGACCGGAAGAACGCTTGCGCGCTCGCCGGGCTCTTGAACGCCGGGAACAACCGGAGCGTCGCCACCGACCCAAGCGCCAGGATGATGACGCCGGAGATGAAGAGGGAATACCACTCGTCCGTGATCACCCCCAAGGCCAGCATGAGCGTCAAGATGACCGTCGCGCTCGTGAGCCGCGTGTTCATCAGCACCGCGACCGGTCCGGCTCGCTCCTTCCCCATGAACCGTCGTGAGGTCACGTAGATCGAGACGAGCTTGAAGACGCTCGCGACCACGATCAGGGCGACCAGCACATCGATATGCGCGATCACGAAGGCGATGTTGACCTTGAGACCCACGGCCAGGAAGTAGAGCGGGACGAAGATCGCGAAGGCGATGTTCCGGATGTTGGCCGCGAACGCCTC
>JBARHO010000186.1:0-35062 GCA_049799275.1 Thermoplasmata archaeon | reverse complement strand
AGTTCCGAGGCGCTCTGGGGGCCCGCCCGTGCGGCCGCCACGTAGACCCGCGCGCTCGAATCCGGCAGACCCTGATCGACGAGGAGATCCTTGAGGGCATCCAGCGCCGACGTACGGGTATGAGATCGGAGCCGGGATAAGTGTCTTCCGAATCTGGCGGGCACCAGAACGGACCGGGTCGGAGATAGAGGATGGATCCCTCCGGCCGACGACCCCGCGGGAGCGTCCAGGTCCCCCCCTGTCCCGGTGGACCCCGGGCGATCGGCGACGGTCTTCCGCGACCGGGGGGATCGTTCAGATCAGGATGGCGAGCAAGGCGAAGTAGACCGCGAAACCGAACATGATCGAGACCGAAACGATGGTGATCAGCCCTCGGAGCCTCGGATAGCGGAGGGTCCCGCGATGAACGACCCAAGGAAAGCCCACGACCCAGATCGCGATCGCCCCGAACAGTCCCACGAACAGAATGATCCCGCCGACGAACGCGAAGGCGAGGCCCGCGGTCAGCCACCACAAGATCTGGAAGGGGTTGGTCACCCCGATCGCGACGGACTGTGAGTAGGCCCGAAGGCCCTGAGTTCGATCTTCTTCGGATCGATCTCGACCGCGAAGGACGAGGACCCCGAGCACGACCATGACGACGCTCCCGAGCGCATAGATGATCCGGACGAAGGAGGCCAGGTCGATCGTCGATCGGAGGGCGAAGATGATCGTTCCCAGTATGAGGTCCGCGCTGAGCGCTCCCAGGCCAGTGACCGTACCGGCTCGGAGAGAATGGACCGAGCGGGCCGCGATGAGCGCGTTCATGGGACCCGGGGGGATCGTCAACGAAAAGCCCAGGAGGATCCCGATTCCCAGATCGTCCGCCGAGAGCATCGTGACCATTGCCCGGGGTCCGACGACCCCTCTACCGATCGAAGGACATCTCGGCCGCTTATCCTTGGACCCTCATCCTGCGCGATAGGGGCACGCGGCATCGGGCCGGCCGAGGCGTCCGTGGACCGAGCACCAGGACCGTGGCCGATCCACCGAAGCATCGGCCTCGCGAAGGACGGCCCCGCCCCTGGTGAGCCTCCCCGGATCCCGAAGCGGCCGAGCGCTTCCGGTCCTTCGCCCGGTCCGTTTCAGTACCTCTCCGAGCCCATTTGAGGACCGCGAGCGCTCGGCGCCGCATGTCCCATTTCGAGGTGCACATCTTCGAGGAGACGGAGGGCTACCGGGTCGTGATCCCCGGCATCGGACACTTCGATGCCCGGTCGATGGTCGAAGCGCGTCGGATGGTGCGAGAATATCTCCGGCTCCGAGTGGAGTGGGCCTTTCCGGACCGACCTCCGCTGGCCGACGATGGGGCCGGGGTCGTACTGCGCTACTCGATCGCCTTGAAGGAGGTACGGGCCGGAGCCCGTGTGTAACGCCGTGTGGATGGGCAGTGAGGCTCCCCGCGAAGCAAGTCTTTTCACCGATCCAAGGCTCCTTGTTCCTATGCCTTCGGCCGCACCCGTTCTCCTCTTCTATGATCGCAGTTGCGGGGCCTGTTCGTTCTGGGCACGCCTCACGCATGGGATGGCCCGGAGCCCGATCCAGATCGAACCGCTCGACGGCCCGATCGCGGACACGTTGCTCACGTCGATGGCCTCCACGGATCGGAACAAGGCCTTTCACATCCACGATCGAGAAGGCACGCACACCGGGGCGGGGGCCCTGCCGCAATGGATCGGGCTTGTGGCGGGAAAGGACGCGGAGCGCGTCGTAGAGCGGGTCTCTCCGGTACGCCGGTCGCTCGAGTGGGTCTACTCCCGGTTCTGGAGGTACCGGCTCACCCGGGGCTGTGCGGTCGGTACGCGTATCGGCGACCCATGACGTCGGAGCCTTGTCCCCGAGCCGCGCTCGAGATCGAAGGAGAGCATGGTCCTCCTTGAACCGGGCGAGGTACAGATCGCCATCGTTCCGGCCCGCTATCGAGGGATCGCGGGCGCGCTCACGCTGACCGACCGTCACTTGGTGTTCGAGCGGACCACCGGCGTCGTGAGCAAGCGCATCCGGACGCTCTTCTCGCTTCCCCTCACGGGGATCGACAGCGTCTCGATCGAAGGGGAGCCTCAGCGGACCGTGCTCGTGGTCACCACCCTTCGCGGGGAGGTGATCGGGCCGCCGCGCCACGAGGTCCACGTCGACCATGCCGAGGGGCTTGAACCCGAGATCCGCGCTCGCGTGGCCGCGGCCAAGACCCCGCCGGCACGTCCGCCGACCGTGGCCGAGCACGCTCCTCCCATCCACATCACGATCCACACTCCCCCCGCGGCGGTCACCCCTCCTCAAGTGATGGTCCGCTGCCCCTACTGCAAGACGGTGTATCCCGAGCTCGACGCGCGGTGTCCTTCGTGCGGCGGACATTTCTGATCACGTCCGGGCCAACGGGAGCGCGGACCCCTCTCGGACCCGTAGCGCAGGATCCTGGAACGGGCGGGCCGGCCCGTTCCCCGGTCCTCGGGCCGCCCGTGTGCTTATGTTCCGCGGGCTCGTGGGCGCGTTGTGACAACGGATACGGACCACGGGAAGGTCCCGATCGATGGGGGCCAGCTCTACTACGAACGGAAGGGGGCCGGTCCCGCGTTGGTGCTCGTCCATTCGGGCTGGCTCGATTCTCGGATGTGGGACCCTCAGTTCGAGACGTTCTCGCGCCGATACACGGTGATCCGGTATGACGTGCGGGGCTACGGTCGTTCGACCAAGGCGGGCACGGGCTACCGGGATGCGATCGATCTCAAGGACGTGCTCGACCATATCGGGATCGAGAGCGCGGTCGTCCTGGGCAACTCGAACGGGGCCCGCATCGCGAGCGAGTTCGTCGCCGGGTATCCCGGTCGCGCCCGGGGCCTGGTCCTCGTGGGCGGCGGTCCGGCCGATCTCGACCCGACCCCGGAGGAAGAGGCGAGCTTTCTCGACACGTTCGGCGATCGCGGAGAGCGGATCCTGACGCTCGCGAGCGAAGGGAAGATCGACGAGGCCGTTTCCGCCATGCTGCTCGCCTGGGCCCCGCAGGTGCAGGGTGAAGCGAAGGACTATCTGCGAAAGATCGCCCGGGACAACTGTTCCCAATTGGTCGCGCTCAGTTCGGGCAAGTCGCTGAACCAGCCCCCGGGATATCCGGTCGCGGAGGGGCTACGGACCATGGGGATCCCGATGCTCTCGCTGTGCGGTGAGCATGATCACCCCGCCCTCGCGATGATGATGGGGCGGTTCGCCCAGCAGGTGCCGTCCGCGAAGTACCTCTTGGTCCCCGGCGGAGATCACACGCTCAACTACTCGGCCCCCCAGGAGTTCGACCGCTTGGTGTTCGAGTTCCTCGATCAGGTACAGGCCGGGAACGTCGGGGGCGATAAGAGACCGGAGATCGACCTCGCTTCGCCCAAGACCGGATCGGCGTCGGCGGGGGAGTAGCCACTGACGGCCGCGCTTCGGGGTCGTACCGGACCGTCGGACAGCCCACGGAGATGCGCATGAGGCCCCCGGCGCGGGATCCGAGCGCATCGCTCTCGGACGGCATCCGCTCGACGGTCGTCCTCCACAACGGGGTCCGGATGCCTCGGCTCGGGCTCGGCGTGTACCAGACGAAGGCCGGTCGGACGACCCAGGACGCCGTCGCGAGCGCGCTCGCGACCGGCTACCGGCTCATCGACACGGCCGCCCTCTATGGCAATGAACACGACGTGGGGGCCGCGGTCCGCGCCTCCGGGCTGCCCCGCGACGAGGTGTTCCTCACCACGAAGCTCTGGAACAAGGACCAGGGATATGACCTGGCCTTACGCGCCTTCGAAGAGAGCCGGCAGGCGTTGGACGTCGAGGTCGTCGATCTCTACCTGATCCACTGGCCGGTGCCGGGCAAGCGGACGGAGAGCTGGCGCGCCCTCGTCCATCTGCTCGAGACCGGAAGATGCCGGAGCATCGGTGTGAGCAACTATACTGTCCGGCACCTCGAGGAGCTTCTCGCCGAGAGCAGCGTCGTACCGGCCGTGAACCAGGTCGAGTTCAGCCCATTCCTGTTCCAGGAGGAACTGCTACGATATTGTCAGGGGCACCACATCCAGCTCGAGGCCTATGCGCCCCTGGTCCGCGGCAAGCGCATGGACCATCCGACGATCGCTCGCATCGCGGCCGCCCACCACAAGACGCCCGCCCAGGTCCTGATCCGGTGGGGCTTGCAGCACGGCGTGGTGGAGATCCCGAAGTCGACCCACCCCGACCGCATCGCGGAGAACGCGGATGTCTTCGATCTCGAACTATCGCCCGAGGAGATGGGCGAGCTCGACGGTCTCGACGAAGGGTTCCATACGAGCTGGGACCCGACCACGATCGACTAGGTCCGCGGAGGGAACCGCGGCCCTTCGTGCACGGCCGACCTCGTCCCGGCCCTTCGTTCCCGCCGACCGATCCCGAGCGAGAGTCCCGATCGCCCCGGGACCGCCCGCGAGTCGATGAAAGTTCGAGAGCAAGATCGAGAGCCAATCGGCTTTAGGTGCCCGGTGGTCTCTCCTCCGATGAACGGCATGCCTGAGTCCGCGACCCGGCCTGCCCTCGATGTCCGAGCTTCCCACCCGGACCCTTCGGCCGTCGTCGACGACGCTCGTTGGGACATCGTTGCGGCCCGGGACCCCCCGGGTACCGCGACCTTCGTCTACGGCGTACGGTCGACCTCGGTCTACTGTCGCCCGTCCTGCCCGGCCCGTCGTCCGGCGCCGGAGCACGTGGTCTTCTTCCCGTCCGCGCGGGCAGCGACCCGGGCCGGCTTTCGTCCCTGTCTGCGATGCCGACCCGAGCTCGACGGCGGCTTTCGGCCTCAGCTCGAGAGGATCCATCGGGTATGTGCGCTCCTCGAGGGCCGTCCGGGGACCGGGTCGCGCCTGTCCGATCTCGCGCGGGAGGTGGGTTGGAGCCCGTACCATCTCCAACGGACGTTCAAGAGGATCGTCGGTGTCTCTCCCAAACAGTACGCTCGCTCGCTCCGCCTGCAGCGGATGCGCTCGGCCCTTCGCGAGCGTCGCTCGGTGCGGCGCGCGGCGTACCAGTCCGGCTATCGATCGGTCAGCTGGCTCTACGCGCCCCCCAACGGAGCGCTCGGGATGGATGCCAGTGCCTACAAGGCCGGAGCCGCTGGCATTCAGATCCGGTTCGCCGTCACGAGCACTCCCCTCGGAGCGCTCCTCGTGGCGGGAACGGACCGAGGCGTCTGTGCCGTCCGCTTCGGGGCCTCCGAGGACGCGCTCGTGGGCGAGCTCCAACGAGAGTTCCCCCGAGCGGAGATCTCCCCGGATCGCGGCTCGATCGTGAGCGAGTGGTCCGGCCTTTTCCGTAAGGAGATGGCCCATCCTACCTCGGGGAGCTTCGATGTTCCCCTCCACATCCGAGGTACGGCTTACCAGGCCCGTGTCTGGCAGGCCATCCGGGCGATCGGGCGAGGACGGACCGCGAGCTACTCTGAGATCGCACGGACGATCGGAAAGGCCCGCTCCGCCCGCGCGGTCGCTCGCGCCTGCGCGATGAACCCCGTGGCGGTGGTCGTTCCGTGCCATCGGGTCATCCGGAAGGATGGAAGGGCCGGGGGATACCGGTGGGGTCTCGGGCGGAAGAGCGAACTGCTCCGGCAGGAGACCGTCGCCGCGCCGCCCTGACGAGGGCCGCGACCCCCACGGCCGCAGTCCCTGACCGGTCCCGATCCGGACCCGGCGACCTAGATGACCGGGGGTTTCCGTCGGGGCGAGGGTAGCGGGGGCCGGATGGGAGCGTCCGGGGCGGCCGCGGCAGGGGGTGTTGCCGGGGTCTCGGTCGTCTCGGCGCGGGGGGCCGGGGCGAGGGGCCTCCCGACGTCCGAAGGATCGACATGGAAGTCCCGGACGTCACCCCAGGCGAGGGCCGGGGCGCGGATCCAACCTCGGGCCGCGGAGTCCCGAAGGCTCGGGACGCGTTGGAAGAGGTCCTCCTGGCTCTGTTCGGTGGATTGCCAGGTCCGTAGCGCCCCGATCGGGGCGATGATGGTGGTCAGGAGCCCCACGCCGGCAACGATCGTGAACAGTTGGACATTGAACACTCCGTCCTGCAGGAGGATGACCGCCATGGCGAGCTCGACCGCGCCCCGGCTGGAGACCAGGAACCCGATGGCCCGGGAGTCGACCGGGTTCCAACCCCGAAGACGTCCGGCCAGGTCCCCCACGAGGACCTTCAGAACGACCGCCACTACGAGGAGGGAGGAGAAGACCAGCAGGAGGTACGGGGAGTCCAAGAGCCGCAGGTCCATCTGCAGGCCGACGAACGCGAAGAACAGGGGGATGAAGAAACCCCAGCTGATGGTGTCGAAGACCGTGCTGATCGATTTGTGGGTGGTGACCCCGGCGGTCTCCCGGGTGACCAGGAGCCCGGCGTAGAAAGCACCGACGACGAACGTGAGCCCGAGGAACTGGGAGAAGAGCGAGGCGCCGACCACGAGGACCATCAGGATCGCAAAGCCCGCCCCCTTGGATCTCCAGTCTCGCGCGAAACGGTCCCGGATCTCGCCCCAGAAGCGCGTCTTTTGGAGAGCTCGGAGGATCACGTAGATGCCGATCATCACCGACAGGAACACCGCCAAGGCGACGACCGCGAGCCCGACGCTGGCGGTACCCGAGCCGTGACCGGTGTAGAGCTCGAGCAGCACGGCGAAGACGGTGACGGCCGTGAGCTCGTTGATGAGGGCGGCGTTCATCAAGAACTTACCAAGGGGTTGGTGCAGTAGGCCGAACTGGACCAGCATGATCCCCATCACGGGGAGGGCGGTGATCGAGAGCGTCAAAGCGATGAAGAGCGCCTTGAGGGTCGATACGCCCGGGAAGAGCACGGTGGTCACAAGAAACAGCCCCGAGAAGGGGATCGCGAATATCGCGACCCCGAGGAGGGCCGTCAGCACACCCATCCGGTAGATCTCCTCGGGAACGATCTCGAGGCCCGCGAGGAAGAGGATGAACACGGTCGCGAGGAACTGGATCGAGGAGAACTCCGCGGGGAGGCTGGTGAGCCCCAGGTACTGTCCGAAGACCGTAGGGCCGAAGACCACCCCGACCAGCAGCTGCCCGACGAGCGCCGGCTGGCCCAGGCGGCTCGCAACCTCGCCGGCGAAGAGGGAGCCCGCGAGCAATAGGAAAAGGTCCACGATGAACTGGGTCTGGGTGAGCGCCAACGAGGTCCTCGGGATCCGATCGACCGCCAGTCCCGAGTCGGCTCAAATAAGATTCGATTCCCCCGAAAACTGCGCGCGCGATCGATGGCTCCCCGGCTTCGATTCGATCGCGAGACTGCCTCGCTGACGAGACACCGCACTGGCGGTACGGTGATCTACCGGCGGCTCGAACGGGTCGCCCTCGTCCTTTTATGGATATCGGCACCCGGAAAGGGAAGTATGGGCCTGGCATGCTCGGTCCATGATGCAGAAGGAATGTCCGATCTGCCGAACACCTTTCGAGGAGAAGGAGATGGAGGAGCACCTGATGACCCAGCACAAGGCCTCTCTAGACCCCGAGCTTGAGGCGGTCCACCACACCACAAGTCATCACTGCGTGCAGTGTGGCGCGGACCTACCCTCTCCCGAAGCGCTCAAGGATCACAACGCCCAGAACCATCGGATGTGATGCCCTCCGGGACGGTCCCGACCGGCCCGTCCGCTGAGCCCCGGACCCGCTCCGTACCGCGGTGGGATACCGCCCTCGCGCCTGGACGGGACGATCGGGATCGGCCAAGAGCGAAAGGTCCTCGTCCGGAGCGTCGATGACCCCTTCGCCGCGGGTCGATGCCGCCGATGGCGACTCCCTAGAGCAGATCGCGGCGGAAGCGAACCGGGTCGTTCGGGCCGCTGGGCCCGGTCTTCGGACCGAAACGAAATGGGGTCATCCGTGGTACGTGGGTCAGGACCTCGTTTGCCTCATCGGATCCTTTACCCACCACGTAGGGGTCGAGTTCTGGAGAGGGAGCGCCCTCGCGCCGGAACATCCGATGCTCGAGGGAACCGGAAAGAACCTGCGCCACGTGAAGCTGCGGACCGCCCAAGAGACGCGGTCGAAGCAGTTCCAGCGGTTGGTGAAGGCGGCGATCCAGCTCGATCAACGGGAAGAGAAACGGGCCCGCTGACCGAACGGCGGGTCCGGGGGGTAATGGGTGGGGTCGGTCGACGACCGACCCCGTGCGGTCCGGAAGGGCCTAGGACCGCTCTTCCTTACCGAGCGACTCGAGCAAGGATTGCATCTCTTCGGCGTGCTCCTCTTCCATCGTGAGGATCTTCTCCATCATTGAGCGCGTCGTCGGGTCGTTGTTCTCCAGGTACCGGATCACTTCGGAGTAGGATTCGATGGCCACTCGCTCCGCCACCAGGTCCTCACGGATCATGTCGACCAGTGTCGTGCCCTCCACGTACTCGGAATGGCTACGCATGGCGAGCCCCTCCGGGTTGAAGTTCGGCTCTCCGTCCAGTTGGACGATCCGCTCGGCCACCAGGTCGGCATGGCCCTGCTCCTCCTGGGCGTTCTTGAGGAACTCCTCGGCGATGGCCTGGGAGTGTATCCCCGACGCCATGTAGTGGTGCCGCTTGTAGCGGAGGACGCAGACGATCTCCGTGGCCAGGACCTCGTTGAGGATGCGGAGTACCGTCGTCCTGTCGGCCTTGTAGCTCGAGGTGACCGCGCCGTCCTCCATATGCTGCCGTGCCCGCCGGCGGAGCTCTTTGATGTCCGACAAGAACGGCCCATCCTTCTCGTCCTTCGCGTCCTTCTTCATTCTCCGTGACCTCGATCCACTGAGGGAGCCAAGAACTTCCTTAATGTTTACTCGGGTGGCTTCCCCCCGGGCGGCGAGGCGGCTCGACGCCAGGGCTCGGGAGCCGCGCCGTTGATCTCGGTCCGGCTGCCCGGGGGGCGGGGCGCCCGCTCCGCGGGATCGGTACCCGCCCCGATCCGTCCATCGCGCGGAAGGGAAGCAGAACGGGGGCCCGGGGGTCCGAGAGGTTCATCTCCTGTGCCGGCTCGGGGACCTTCGCCGGTGGCTCGAGCCGGAAGAGGGAGAGTTGGCGACCGTTCCGCATCGGGCCGATGTCCTCGAGGCCGCTGACCGCGTCTATCGGTTCGCCCGGCATACCTCGCTCGTCCGGGACCCGGGCCTGAGCGAGCGCCTGGACTGTGACGTGTTATTGAAGCTCGAGACCGAACAGCCGGTCGGCTCCTTCAAGGTACGGGGCGCGGCCAACAAGCTGATCGAGCTGACCGAGACGGAGGTCATCGCCGCCTCGTCGGGGAACCACGGGATCGCGGTAGCGTACGTAGCCTCCCGGCTCGGGAAGCGGGCCACGATCGTTCTGCCGGAGAACGTGAACCCGAGGAAAGAGGCGCGCATCCGGGAGCTCGGAGCGACCACCATTCGCCACGGCGTCAGCTCCGAAGAGCGGGGGCCATTCGCGCGGGAGCTGGCCCGGCAAAAAGGCTCGGCGTACATTCCCTCCTTCGACGATCCCCGCATCATTACCGGACAGGGCACACTGGGATTGGAGATCCAGAACGCGATCTCGGCCGATGCGATCCTGTGCCCGGTGGGCGGAGGAGGGCTGATCTCCGGGATCGCATTGGCCTATGAGGGATCGGAGACAGCGCTCCTCTTTGGAGTCCAGCCCGAAGGGGCCGCTTCGATGCAGGCCTCCCTCTCGGCGGGGAAACCGGTCTCGATCCCGGTCGATACGATCGCGGATGGCATCTCGGTCTCGCGGCCGGGGGAGCTTACGTTCTCCATCGTCCGGGACCGGGTGCAAGAGATACTGACGGTCTCGGACACCGAGATCCTGACCGCCACCCAGGAGCTCTGGCAGCGATCCGGTCGGCTGATCGAGCCCGCGAGCGCGTCGGTCGTCGCCGCTGCGCTCCGATGGTCTGAGAAGTGGAAAGGGCTCGCCGCGCGCCCGACCCTTGTGCTCGTCATCAGCGGGGGGAACATCTCGGACGAGATCCGAGATCAGGTGACCCGAGCCGGTGGCTAGGCCGACCCGGGCGGTGCCCCCCTCCGGCGCGCGATCTCTCGGCCGACGGGCTCATGAGATCCTTAGGCCATCCGGAGGTGAGGGCGCAGTGGGCCAGAGCGATCTCGCGCGACGTACACGGGCCGATGGACCCGCCCCCCGAAGGAAGGGAGTGGCCTTCGGCCTGATCGCGTACGCGCTGGCGGTGACCTCGCTCGAGGCCGGCATCCCCACGCCGCTCTACATCGTCTACCAGCAGCAGTTCCATTTCACGGATGTTCTGCTCACGCTCGTCTTCGCGGTCTATGTGGGCGGGGTCTTCGCCACGCTGTTCCTGATCTCGCCTCTCTCGGATTCCATCGGTCGGAAGCCGATCCTCTACGCCGGTCTCGCGCTGACCGGTCTCAGTGCGGTCGCGTTCATCTTCGCGACCGGGGTGCTCGGCCTGGTGCTCGCGCGACTCCTGTCGGGACTCTCCGTCGGGGCCACAACGAGCACCGCCAGTGCCTCGCTGATCGACCTCGAGCCGCATGGGGACGAGCGTCACGCGGCGCGGGTCAGCGTCAGTGCGAACATGATCGGCTTCGCGGTGGGAACGACCCTGAGCGGGTTCACGGCGCAATACCTCCCGGATCCGTTGACCCTCGTCTTTCTGGTGGCCGTCGCCCTCAGTCTCGTGGGGATCCTCGCGATCGCCCTCACCCCGGAAACGATCTCGAGCGGTCCGAGCGGGCGGAGGTTCCATTTCCAGCGGATCGTGATCCCGCCCGGTCTCCGCACGGTGTTCTGGGTGGCCTCGGGGGTCGTCTGGACCTGTTACTCGATCTACGGACTGTTCGCCGCTCTGGCCCCATCCTACCTCAAGGACGAGCTCCAGGTCAGTAGCCATCTGGTGGCCGGCCTCGTCGTGGGGGAGCTCTTCGCCGCCGCGGCGATCGTTCAGTTCGTGTTCTATCGTTGGCACGGCCATCGCGCCCTCCGTGCCGGTCTCCGGCTCATGTTGGGGGCCGTGGCCATCTACCTCGCCGCGCTCCTGCTCCGATCGATCCCCGTGTTCCTCACCGCCACGCTCCTACTCGGGATCGCGTTCGGCCTCGCCTTCATGGGCAGCCTGGTCGTGCTCGACCGGAACGTGCCGAAGAAGGACCGGGGCGAAGTGATCTCCGGGTACTATGTGGCCGCGTACCTCTCGCTCTCGATCCCCGTCATCGGGGTGGGTCTGTCCGCCCAGAGCGTCGGCCTCACGGCCGCGGGGGTAGGGTTCGGCACCGCCATCCTCGTTCTTGTCCTCGTGATCCTGGCCGCGATCGGAAGATCGGCGAAGTTCCAGGGCAGCCGGTGATCGGGGTCTCGCGCCGCGAGGGGCGCGTTGGGCCGTCCCGGGTCCGGATCACGTCAGCTGAGGGACATCTTCGAGAGATGGCTGCCCAGCTCATGGGCGGAGAGGAGCGTCGCCAAGTGGACCAGGTCCTCCTTCCGAGCCAGATCGAAGAACTGGGTCGCCGCCGGCGGCGTCCCTGCGTTGTCGTCCTTTGACTTCTTGAGCCGTTCCTGGAGGTCCAAGATCCCGATCAAGTACTCTCCGGCCGCCTTTGCCGCGCTCTCGCCGATCTCCTTCCGGGATACCATGTCCCTTCAGAGAGGGTCCCTAGAAAACCTAGGTCGTTCAGCGGTGGGCCGGAGGATCGTCGATCAGCAACGCTCATGGGGTCCCGGACATCGAGGGAGTCCATGTCGCCCCCAGGCGGTCCCCCCGACCCTCCGATCTCCGCCCCGGATCTGACCGGACCGACCTCGATCCTGAACTGGCCCGTTGCCCGGACGCCCTCGCGCAAACGCCGCGGCCAGGCGATGGTCTACGAGTCGGCCCACCTCGAGTTCGAGCTGAAGCATCCCAAGATCCGTACCTCGGGCACCCCGGTCGTACGCCAGATCGAGCGGGCCCTGGACGAACGCAAGGTGGTGGAGGGTCCCGACATGCTCGAGCTCGCGGCCCAAACGCTCCACGCGTTCGCCTCGAAAGGGTACACCGAGCTCGAGGGATGGAACGTGCATCCGGGAAGTCCCCCACCGTTGCCGCCCAGCGCGACCGGGAAGGATGCGAACACGGTCGGACATCTCTTGGATGCGCTACGAGGGCCGGAGTGGAAGGCCCTCGCGAAGGCGCGGTCGTTCGAAGCGAAGCTGGGAGATCGGAGCGGGAACCACGCCAAGCTCGTGGTCCGGCGTGTCCATCGAGAGCGACGGGAGTCCATCTCGGCCGATCTGGACGGCTCGTTCACCGAGGCCGATATCCGAAAGGTCCTCGATGCGGTGCGAGAACGCTTGCCGGTGGCGCGATCCACGGTCGAGAAGGTCCAGGCCCGCGTACGGTGACCACGTACGGCGTCCCGGGAGAGCCGCTAAGTCCCGAACGGCCGTGACCATGGGCGGTGTCGATCGACTTCTGCGGCAGTTGTCGCACCCGACTTCCCTCGGGGGCGGATCGGTGTCCGCTGTGCGGCACTTCCACGCGATCGGGACCGACCCCCCCGACGCTGGAGACGGACCCGTCGGCAGGCAATGGTCGTTCGCACGCCGGACCTTGGGCCCGGGTCACCCAGGGCCTCTACCGCTGGCGTCGGGGTCCCTCCTTCCTCAAGGTCGTGGCGATCCTGCTGGTCGTCGTAGTGGTCGCCGGCGGGACCGGTCTGTATCTGTGGTCCCGGACCTCGACCGGATCGGGACAGGGCGTGGACATCACCTCGGTCGTTTTCCTCACCAATGACTGCCAAGCGAACCTGTCCGTCGAGACGACCTTCTCCGGCCCGATCCCTCCGGGACATCCGTTCTCCATGCCGTTCGTCCTGCGGGACAACGCGAGCCCATTGACCTCGTGCAGCGTGACCTCCGTCACGACCGGTACGCCGGGGTTCGCAGCCCCCGGATCCATCGATCCGTTGGTCGTGTGCGGGGGTAACCGATCGGTCGGGGAAGCATTGGATCTCCGGGCCCCCGCCGGCCGATTCGTGGGGGAACTGGTCCTCCGTCTGGGGGTCAACGCGAGCGCGCAATGCCCCTCGAACGGCGCGACCTCCTCCGGGCCACCCATCTTTTCGACGGGCCTCGGGACCCTTGTCGATCGAGGAGGGGCCCAAGCGGACCTCACCCGGCCAGCAGGTATCCTGTACGTCGGCGCGGCTCGGAGGGGGGATACCCGGTGAGCCGGCCCCCCGTGTCGTTCGGGCCCGGCCGTTGCCCCGGAATGCCGGCTCACAGCAGGACGGTGGGCACGGTCTGACATGTCCGGTGGCCCCGATCCCTCGGCCATAGGACCGACGGACACCGCATGGGGAGCGTCGATCCCGGCCACGGTACGGGCGCTGGATCGTTGGACCGACCTGGGAGAAGCTCCCCTTCCGGACCTCTCGCCGTGGTTCCAGCCGTTCATCCCTCACTTCGTGGCCGAGGTCCTTCGGTGCGGCGGCCACGCGTCGGCGGCTTGGGAAGGCGACGTTCTGACGGGCGTCTGGATCTACCACGACGCCGAAAAGGTCGGAACCATCTTCACCCGTTCGCGGGCCGTGGCCGAGAGGTTCGCGAGCCTGCAAGGAGCGGGTTCGCTCTTCTCGGAGATCCCCCTCAGCGTTCCGGGCGAGCTGTACCACATCTACGCCATGGATCTCGAAAGTGGGACCGGCTCGCACCGGTTCCGCCACACGGTCCGAGCTGCGGAGCCGTCGGACGCCGAACGGATCCTTCCCTTGATCCGGGAGATCCACGGCCCCATCGACGACCACTGGCTCCGCCCGATCTCGAACTCCGAGAAGGGTTTCTTGGTCGAGGTCTCCGGAGAGATCGCCGGTGTCGGCTGGGTCTCCGTGGTGAACGGGTATGCCCGGTTGCACGCGCTCTCGGTCCGACCTCCGTTCCGGCGAACCGGTATCGCATCCGACATCTGGTACGCCCGGATCCTGTGGGCCCGGTCCGCCGGGGCCCGAAGGGCCCTCTGCGAGATCTCCGAAGGGAACGTCGCCTCGCGTCGTGTGGCGGAGCAGGGTGGGATGCGGCCGCTCGGCCAGATGTTCCGGTACGACCGACCCTGAAGGTGCTCCCCAGACCCTAGGTCCCTTCTCAGGACCGGGGCGCGCCACAGTTCGGGCAGGCCCTGGCGGTGGAATCCATCAGGGCCCCGCAGTACTGACAGTTCACCTTGACCACCTCCCGCAGGACCACTTGCTGGACGGGCGGCTGCTGCGACGGCGTGAGATTCACGGGAGGGGGCGCACCGGTCCATGATGGCATGGGAGGTGGCGCATAGCTGACGGCACCCGAGGGGGGATGCTTCGGGAGCCTCGAATGGGACCGGGAACGAAGGAGCAGTGCCACCACGATGATCACGATGATGAGGAGGATCACCACCACGGCGACGATCTCCAACGTCGAGGTGCCGCTACCGGAGCTAGACGCTGGAGCAGAGGGGGGAGCGGCGCCTGGAGTAAGAGTGAAGGTCGTGCTCGTGACGTACAGCAGGTCGCTCAGGGTGAAACCGTCCCCGGACCCGTCGGTGTCCGTTTCGGTGTAGTAGTAGCCTACGATGTACCCGGTCGACGGGTCGAAGTACGCCTTCCAGTGGTCCGTGGCCGCAAAGACCCCGTAGACGTCGTTCCGTTGGTACGACCCGTTCCCCTGGGCGAAGAGCGTCCGGACGTAATGACCAGCCTCGATGGCGAGCGGGTAGCTCGTATTGGTCGAGTCGAGACGGAGCTCGGTGTTGAGCAAGTAGAACTGAGCTCCCACCGGGAGGGAGTTGTTCATGTAGAACCAAACGAGCGGATTCGAGTATCCCGTCTGGTTGTCGGTGCCGTCCACGTAGTGGAACGTCGATGCGGAGAAAGTGAACGAGCCCTGGGAGCCCCACTGCTGGAGCGATCCCGTGCTGTTGCTCCAGCTCACGGTGTACTGATAGGTAGCCGATTCGGTGCCATTGGGCGCGACGGCCGTGACGCCCTCGGTCCCGTTGACGAACGTGCTTTCCGAGTAGCCGGAGTAGTTCCCCGTGCCGTTCCCGAGGAACAGGACCTCATGGTAATCGAAACTGTCGCCCGCCTGCGGAACGTAGTGTCCCGCGGCCGCTCCGGGGACAACGGAAAGGACCAGCAGCAGGCCCAAGCCGAGCAGTAGGACCTTCGACATCATCCGACCGCCACTCCCCCGGCCGCATGAGCATGGCCCGGGTGCGCCCCCTCGATCCCGCTGAAGGTCGAGTAGTAGGCGCCATAGACCACCAGCATCGGGAAGAAGTACATGCCCGGTCCCCACCCGTACGACATCCGGGCGGCAGCAGGTGCCGCGACGGCGGTCGTGTCGACGCCGGTCACCGTCTCGGCGCGGATCCCATGGAGCATGCGAACGGCGAGGCAGATCAGCTCGGGCTGGGTCAGGGGCATGGCGCGTTTCCCGATGATCCCGTAGGCGTCCTCCAGCAGATTGAGCGAATCGTTCGCCTCCAGCACCGGGATGGAGGCCAGAACGGACGAGGCGACCAGCGGGTATTGGAGATAGGCGCCCAGGCCCTTCGCGATGATGGCCAGTTTCGTGCTCATCCCCTGGATGGGGAGGTCCGAGATGGTCAGGTACGCCGAGGACAGCTCGACGTCCTCCGAGGGCGCGAACCCCCAGGAGTTGAACATCGCCCGCACGGAATTGAACTTCTGCACCAGGCCATCGAACGGCTCGTTCACGATGGAGAGCAACGCGGCCGATTCAAAGGAGCGCGTGATCTTGAGGAAGCTCGGGAGGATGGAGGTCGCGAACGTCCCGTCCTCCCGCCGACCGAGCAGCAGGATGGACGCCACTCCCAAGGACGACTCCTTCGGGACCCCCAATTTGTGGACCTCATGACGCAGCTGGTCGACGAGCGGTAGGTCGTCGGTGATCGGCCGGGGAAGGGTGGAGAGCATCTCGGCCGACATCAGCCGGTTGGCCTCGTTCGGAGAGAACTCCCGGAGCCGAACGAACGCCTCCAGGAACTTCGTCGCGCCGGTCGCGAGGTCCGTCGGCTGCTTCGCCAGTCCCACCGCGATCGCCCAGAGATACGACCGGTCGACGTCCGTGAGCGGGGCCGAAACGGTCGCGAACGCCCAGGCCCCTCGGTCGGCGATGTTGTTGAGCTCCTGCTCCACCTGTTGGGATTGTTCCCAGTAGGTCGTGAACGGGATGTCCGAGACCCGGTAGAGCCGGATCCCGAGCTCGCGGAGCTTGACGGCGCCGAGCCCCGTGAGCCCGACGTATCCGCCGGGGAACGGGACCAGGGTATCCATCAATGATCGCTTCGCGACCAGCTGGTTGAACGTTTGCTCGCGGGCCACGAGGTCGCTGTCGACGGCCTGGAGCGTCGAGCGGTCCTGTTGCTCTTGCGCCTGCTCGGCCGTCCGCTTGGCCTGCCCTTCGAGATGGAAGATGATCGAGTGCTCCCGACGCTGGCCCGCCTCCACGGCCCCGCCCAGCTGCGCCCGCTTGGCCGCTTCCGCCTGGATGGCCCCCTGCATCGCTCCCAGCTCCTGGACCTGCTGCGCGGTCTGGGCGTACTGGTCGGCGGTCATGACCTGGATCAGGTCGAGCTGCTGGAGCTGGGCGAGATCCTCGGCCGGGAGGGCCGCGGTGACGTTCCGGTCGCGGACGCCGGCCAAGAAATCGTACACGTGCTGAGAGTCGGTCATCTTACTCGTCCACCAAGGTGAACCTCACGTACACCGGACCCCCCTCACACTCGTTCCGTATGACCATTTCGAGGCGTCGGTCCCGCCGCTCCAGGCGGACGAACGGGTCCCCCGATAGCGCCTCCTCGAGGGCGGCCTCGAACCGGCGTTTGCGGCTGCCTTCGCCCCCGAAGCGGCGCTGACGCTCGTGGTCGATCTGTTCGTAGGCGAACATGAGCTCGTAGAGCGAACGATACACCTGATCCTCGACCTTCTCGCGGATCCCGGCCGCTTCCACGGACACCTCCTCGATCCCTTCCAGGTCGACGAAGAAGACGGTCCCGTCCGGGGCGACGACCGCGTCCTTGTCGAGCCACACATCCTGGAAATCGAGCCCCGAGTACCGACCCCGACCGGTATCGAAGCGCAACGACCGGCTGAAGAGCGTGAGCATCGCGACGCCGCTCCGCAGGAAGTTCGTCACGAACCGGTGCGCCTTCCATCCGGTATCGATGGAGAACAGGTCGAACACCTGGCCGATGGTGTTGCCGATGGTGTTCTTCGCGTGGAAGTAGACACGGACATTGGAGGGGACCAGCCGTAGTTCCTGGACCATCCGCCCACGGTACTTTCGATACCAGTGGATCTGGCGGACCTCCTCCTGCAGGGATGGGGGAAGGAAGGCGATCTTGACGACGGGCGCGATCCGGAACCCGTTGATGCTCGTGAGGTCCGCACGCTCCGAGATCGCGAGCGCGGTGGCCGCATGCTCCAGGCCCTGACCTCCGTAGGGGGAGCCGCGAAGCCAGAGCTCCCCGGTGATGAGGCGGTCCGACCCCCCGGTCGGGGCGGACCGGAGTCGGGACCGAAGATGGCCGTCTTCGACCAGCTCGGACGCATAGATGCGATCCAGGACCCTCCAAGAAAAGGGATCGACGGTCGAGCCGATGCCTTTGACCGAAAGGTAGAACGCTTGACCATCCAGGGTAGAGATGGGGTGGGGGAGGATCGCCCCGCGGTTGTCGTCCTCGATGAACTCGGTCGACTCCCGGGGAGGCGCGTCGACGAGATCCCTCAGCGAGTCCGGAAGGAAGAAGGTGTCTAAACGAGATAGATCGAGCGAGGCGAACTGGCGGTTCGTTTGGGTCTCGCTCGGGTACGAATGGAGCATCAGCGGAAGGCCGAGAAGCCTCACCATGTGCTCGACCATCCCCAGGGAGCTTCGATCAGTGTCCACGTTCGTGTCCCGCTTCCGATGATGCTTCCGGAGGCCCGGTCCCAGTACGACGAGCTCCGCTCCAGGAACGCCGGGATGGGATCACGGGCCGTTCGGAATGGCGGACCCGCCGCGGCCGTTGGGCCCGACGGCACCGAGCGGACCGAATGTGCGGGTCGCGGCGCGATGAACGGGCGCACCAGGGCCGGCTGTCCCCCGCCCGAGGTGTTTCGCAGACGGTGCCCTGAACCGTAGTAGTTTCCCGGGGCGCTGGGACGACCCGCCTTGGGCCATTGCCCGCCCCCGCCGCCCACGGCTGTGGTCCCTGCATGTTCCACCATTTCGCTCGGCCCATTCCGTCGCCACCCGTTGAGCGGGGGGGGATCGATGTCTCCGACGCCGGCAACAACGATTATCTTTCCGGACAGGTTCCCGATACCTGCCGAAAGGCGAGGGATGAGGCAAAAATGGGCTGCGGACGGATGAAGGTCTCGTGCGAGGACGGGTTCGAAGTGGTAACGAAGGACAAGAACGAGCTGGTCGCCTTGACCCAGTGGCACACTGACCACGCGCATCACAAGAAAGTGAGCGAGCAAGAGGTCATGGCGATGCAAAAGCATCCCTGAGATCCCCTAAGACCCAACCCCTTCGGCCTCCCGGGCCTTCGCTGCGGAGGGTGATCTTGCCACCTACTGGACCTTCTGTGGTGGGACGCTCGACCGAGAGCAATCCGGCGCTCCCAGCGTTCAGTTCGTATATCTCCTCGAGGTCTAGGGTCCTATCAAATACTTGGACGATTATGGTTTCGCCGTGCGAGGTGGGGTAGTTCGGGCTCGACCCGATCGCCCGTTACTCGTGGATAGGATTTCATTGTCAGATCCTTCCCGGGTTGGCTCGCGCACGGGAAAGGAGTTGGATCGATGAAGGCGTGTGCCACATGCGGTCTCCTGAACGAGGATAACGCGCAGTTCTGCCAGCGGTGTGGACGGCCCATGTCGGCCACCCCCGTTGCCACCGTACCTCCTCCAATGGCACCGGACGCGACGCCGGCTCCGGGTGGTTATCCAACATCAGCCCAAGCGTTCATGCGGGAACCGATGTTCAAGCGGATACCCCGGTATCGAAACAATAAGCGCTTCATCGCCTCGATTTTCCTCCTGTTGGCCTTCATCTTGGTCGCGGTCGCAGCGGGCACCGGCTGGTGGGGGGTCACCTACAACGGAGCCTCGGGTTTCGTCCTCCCGGGTGGTTCGTCGACCTGTACCGGTAGTTTCGTGAACAACTGTGGGGGCACAGTATCCGGGAACCTCTACAGTCTCTACCAATCGATCGGGGGCCTGATGGACACGGCAGTGGCCCTTACCTTGATCGCGATGCTGTTCGGATTCTTGGGGGCATTCGGCATGAACTTCGGCCGATGGCAGCTCTTACTCACCCTCATCTTCCCCGGGATCTCCTTCCTGCTGTTGATCGCGGCCATCGCGGCAGCGGCCGCTGACACCGCCTCGGCGGCAGGGAATGGGATAACCGGCTTCACCGGAAGCATGAGCGGCGTCAGTTGGGGGCCCGGGGCGGGCTGGTACGTCGCTATCGTCAGCATTCCCTTCCTCGCGATTGGCGCGTTGTTGTATTTCCGGACGATGAAGGAACCGTACACGGCGAGGGAACTGGGATGGAACCCGTCGATGGGCCCGGGTCCGATCGCCCAGGCGACCGCTGGCATGTGGGCTCCGGCCCAGGCCCCGCCCCCTCCGGGCTATTCAGCGCCACCTCCCTCCGGCTATCCGGCCCCTCCGCCCCCAGCTGGCTATCCGGCTGCACCTCCTCCACCCCCGGGCTACGTGCCAACCGGTGCCGGGGGGCCTGGCCCGAAGGTCTGTCCCCACTGCGCAGCGCCGAACCCGCCTACGGCGCAGTTCTGCCAGAAGTGCGGTCAGGCGCTCTGAGCGGGGTTCGTGATCTCGCCCGGTGGCGGTGCTCCCTCGGGCATACGCCTCCCCTAAGTTCGACCCAGGTGACCGCCGCTCATCGGTGAGCGAGTGCCGGCAGTTCGACCGGCCGATGGACGTACGAGGTCTAGTCCGAGGACGGCGTCAGCTGAGACGCCCAGGAGGTCAGGGCCATCTCCGCGTTGGCGTGCTGGCTATTGAAGTCGAGGATCGACCGGAGGACGGCCGCCTGCACGGTCTCAGAAAGGACCCGGTCCAGCTTCAGGTACAGGAGCTGTTCTTCCTTCTGGTGATGTTCGTCGATCCGATCGGCCTCCTGTCGGAACAGTTCGGCCAACCGTTTCGCTGAGGTATCGGGCGAGCGAGATCCGGCTTCCGTCGCCGCTACGGCGGCAGCCTGAAAGGCATCCGCCTTCGGATGTTCGCGCCGGCAGATCTCGAGAGCTTGACGTATATCCGGGTCCGGAGTTTTCTCAAGAGCTTGGGCCACCTTGTCCTCGTTCGCGTGGTGGACGTCGATCAGGTAGGACCGGTGGACATCGAGGGCCCTCTGGATCCGCGCCGCGTCCACCCGGTGCGCGGTGCCCAGGAGGTCCGCGGTCTGCCGCATCCGGGACGCCATCATGTTCAGAACAGTGTGCTCTCGGTAGAGCTCGAGCGCCAGGTCGCTGCGGAACGACTCTCCCGCGGAAGGGGGATTCGTGGTCGCGTCCTTTTCGGGCATGGAACCTTCCAGAGGAACGGCGGGTATAGAACAGGTGGCCGCCGGCGGTCACCGGACCGGGGAGGCGGCGCACGTCCGTCCAGGGAACCCACCCATCGATATGACCGGGAACCTGGTCCCTTTCGCCCGGACACGGGTAGGGGCCCGGATCCGCTACGATCCGCCCGACCGATCCGGTGGCGGGGAAGCCGGCACGAGGGCATCGAAGAACTCGATGGTCCTTCCGTCCAAAAGACGGCGGAGCTTCTCGTACGCCGTCTTGTCCACCGGCGGGCTGAAAACGGGGGCATCAGGGGAATGGAAGGAGTAGAGCGCGGCCTCTTTGCGTTCTTCCATCTCCGCGACCGCGTCGAGGACGAACGCGAGGTCCGGCTGCCTTCCTTCAACGTAGGCCTGCAGCTCGTCCTTGGCACCAAGGCCTAAGAGCCGGTCGACGGCGTCCGACCCTCGCTGGGCGACCTGGAACGATTGGAGGAGCACGAGAACGCTGATCACGAGCGTATCAAAGAACGGTCGTCGGTCCCGATGTTCGATGAGGTCGGCCTCGTCCACGTGGATCTTCCGGCGGCCCTCCGGTCCCGTGAGCGTGATAGCGCCGGCCAGCACCGCCCAATAGGCGAAACATCGGGTGAACTCCTCCAACGCGAGGACCAACAGGGCGTACGCCTCTCGATACTTCGAATGGGCCGAAAGGATCTCGGCCGCCTCAAGGTGCGACTTCCCCGTCGTGAGCGCCGCTCGAGCGTTCGACCGAAGGGATCCGTCCGTCAGGTGACCACCCGCTCGGAGGGGAGGTACGCTCCGGATTGAAATGCTGCCGCTGAACGGGCGGCCACCCGTCTCGCCGCCGTCGCGCGAGGGAGCGCTCGGGTGAACCCGGGTAGAGAAGAGGGAGGACCGACCTAGAGACCGGTGGATACTCGGACCGATGGACCAGCGACCTTCCGGGCCCTCCAGATGCATTCCATGGGCCAATGCCGGCTCCATCTTGCCTCCGGGGCCGTGAGATAGGGCTGTCTCGCTCGGGGCGCCGGCTGGGTCTCGATGAGCAACTCGACGGCGAGGTCATGGTCGCGCATCAGCTCGATCCACTTTCCATACGGGAGAACGAAGTTGACCTCGTTGTCGAAATCCAGCCGATGCATCCCGAAGTAGTCGCGCAGGAAGCGCCGGGTGGTCCGATCGGAGCGTCGATCATGGGCCAGGAACCGGATCGGGCTGGCGCAGGCGAAGGCCAGCAGGCCTCCCTCCGAGAGCAGGCGCGAACACTCCGGGATGGTCCGGTAGGGGTCCGCGAACGTCATGGCCCCCCAGTCGCAGAAGACCACGTCGAACGATCCGTCTCGGAACGGCACCGATTCGGCACTTCCCTGGACCAAGGGAAGGTCGATCCCCGAGCGTTGAACGAGCCGTCTCGCTTGCCGCAACTGCGCCCGGGTGAGATCGAGGCCCACGGAGAGCGCCCCCTCTTTTCTCAGGGCGATCGACCAGCGGGCGGCCCCGCAGCCGAGCTCGAGCACGCGCAGGCGTCGGACCGGCCCGAGGATCTGCAGTTCCTTCTCGGGGATCCGCCAAAGGCCCCACGACCTGGCGTGGGAGCCGCTCAGGACCGGAGCGCACCGGCGATCGTAGGACGCGCTCTGGGCCTCCCACATCCTCCGGTTGATGCGAACATGATCGACGGTGGGGGATCTCCGGCGCGGCCGGGGGATTCCGGTCTTCCGGGATCGTGCTGCCATCCAAGAGCCCTCTCGTAGACCACGGACCGTCCCCCGACTTCAAGTCGATGGTCGCCCGGGGGTGGGCCCCGGTCCACTCGCGGACCCGATAAGGATGGCCGGGTCGGAACCCATGTCGACCCAGCCGCTCCGACCCGTTCTTCCTTGATCTGGAACGGAGGGAGGTCCCGAGCCCTTCATCCTTCGAACATCCGCGGGGGTCCACCCGACCAGTGTCTCGATCCGCGTGTCCGGGTGCCTCATGTGTCAACGTATGAATGCGTATGAGAACGTACTCTCTCCTCGGTGAATTCTTATAGGCATACTCAACGGGGGGCTTGCCCACAACGGGGAAGAGTCCGAGCAGGGGAGCCCGCATGAACCGAAGACAACGAACGGAGACCAACGACCGGCATCGCGGACCCTCGGATCGGGCCCTAAGACGTGGCGCGCCGGAGGGCGCTATGGGACACAAAGGAAAGAAAATGGAACCGGGACGAGCCCGCCATGGCCGTGTAGCGACGAAGCCGAACGAACCCACCCAGCGACCGAGCCGCTTTCTGCGCGTGAGCCCCCTTTTCGGGATCTTCGCGCTGGCGCTCTTCATGGCCAGCTCGGGGGCGAACGCTCAGACGATCACTGCGCCCGCGGCACTGCCTACGGTGACGGCGACGACGATGGCGACCCTACCGGGCGTCATCGGAGTGGCGGCGAGCCCGACGCTCCTGGTGGCCGTGAACCAGACGGACTGCGACCAGGTCTTCTCGGTGAGCGGATCCGGGCACCTGTCGCTGTTCGCGACGGTCCCCGTGACCAACGCCGCGTGCTTCGGTCCCTCCCAGTACGGCGGACTTGAGCCCGCGATCGCGATCTCGGGCGGCCAGGGTGGCTTCCCGTGCAACGAGGTCTACCTCGCGATCGACGACGATGTGGGCAGCACGATCCAGGCCCAGATCTACCAGATCAACCCCGACGGGACCCACGTGCAGCTCTTCGCGACGCTGCCGGGCGCCGAGGGGGACATGGGGATCATCTTCGACAACGTCGGGACGTTCAACCACAGCATGATCGTGACCAGCAGCTTCAACGGGGAGATCTGGGTCCTCGGACCTCAGGGCTCCTCGCACGGCACGGTCGCGCCCTGGCTGAAGTTGACCAAGACGGTCATCGAAGGCCCGTGGGTCGCCCCGATGAGCTTCGGGAAGGCCGGCGGGGACATGTTCATCGCGTCCCAGAAGTACTGGGACCCGATCAACAGCACCTACGTCAACGGTGTGGTGCTCGCCATCACGCCGAGCGGCGCCTCGAGCATCTTCGCCTCGTGGAGCGATGCGGAGAGCATCGCCTTCGACAGTGCGTCCAACCTCGCCACGTTCGAGAACACCGGTGCGGCGCTGATCATCGCCGACCAGACGGACGGCCTGATCGAGGAGCTCCCCGCGAGCGACTTCGTGAACCACGGCGGCCAAGGGTTCGTCGACAGTGAGGACGGCGCCGGGATCGCCGCGATCGCCTCGACCGGGACCACGAGCCTGTTCGCGCCGACCAGCGCGCATGTCGACCTTGAGGTGATCGCCTTCGTCACCCAGACGGTCTGTCATCCGTGCAGCCCGTGCGGCGGCCAGAGCTGCCAGCCGTGCCAGGGATGGGGACAGCCGTGCTGCCACCAGCCGTGCGGTAACCAGTGCGGCAACCCGTGTGGCAACCAGTGCGGGAACCGGTGCGGCAGCCCGTGCGGCAACCCGTGCGGTAACCAGTGCGGGAACCCGTGCCAGAACGGGAACGGCCCCACGCCCTGCGGGAACAACGGCCACAACCCGTGTGGCAACCAGGGGGGCAACAACTGCGGGTACTGGTAGAGCACCAGGTCCGTAACGAGCGCCTCTCACCATTCGCGTGGGAGGCGAACCACTTCCGCCTCCCTTTTTTTTTCGAGACCGGATCAGCTTGGGCCCACCCCGCCCGAGCGCTCTTTGGCCCGCCGTTCGACCGGCCGCTTCGGGTGCCTCGTTCGTTCCACCTCATCCTGTCATGGAGGGTTCCGTTCTCGACCCCCCTTCCCCAAAGCCGGTGACGCAGAATGCCGGCGACGTTCGTTAAGAACGGATGCGCCCTGAACGTCGGGCCGAGGCCCAGCCATGGAACCGTCGCACCCCTGTATCACGTGCGGGCACGCCACCCCCGAGGAGTGCCTCGGGATAGCGAGCCAGTTCCCCGGGAGGGCGCGGCAGAGATGTCATCGATGTGGCGACGACTGTGTGGTGCCCGCTTCCGAACCCCTGCACCCGGCCAGCCAACGGGAGCCGGGCCCGGTGCCCGAGACCATCACTCCGCCCTCCCGCGAGGAGCCCTCGGGGGCCCCCCCTCCTCCCGGCCGCACGCTATCTCGATCGGGTACGTGAAGGGTCGTACGGGCCGTCCTGCACGATCGCATCGGCCCTCTCCCGGGCGGTTCAGAGCTCGAGAGTGAACTCGCCGTGCCGACCGTTGTAGACGAGCCGCCCACCGGCCAATAGGTCCCGGCCGATCAACGCGCGAACGCTACGCACCTGGAGCGGCGCCTCGATCACTTTGACCTGGACGCTCGATGCTGGGTCGAACGAGAAGCGGACCCAATATTCCATCACCCGCATGTCGGTGGAGGAAGGTGTGTCGATCTGGACCGAACCCACCGCGTTGAGACCCAGCTCTTCCGCCACATCGTGCTGGATGATGCTGCGCCCCGACCCTGTGTCGATCAGGGCCATGACCTCTATTGAGCGTCGCTCTGGGGACCTCGGCGGAACGGCGGACCCGCCCGAGGGTTCCGACGCGCTGATCCAGATTCGCACGACCGGACCGGTCTCCCGGAGATAGGGACTGCGAACCGTGATCGATGGCATCTTCCAGGTCCCTCCGTTCCGCCGGTCGTTCCTCTCGTACCTGTTCGCTGTCCCCAGGGCATGACGGTGGACGGATTAGACCGATCGCGTCGCGAGCACCCGGGTGGCACCGATGATGGGAGAGCGGGGAAGGCTCCTGTCCTAACGGGTGCCACCGGCGTCCCGAGGACCAGTCCGGTACCCGCGCGCGGAAAGCTCATCGCAGCGTTCGAAAGGCCCCACGGGTTCAGCGGCCGATGGGTCGGGCCGCTCCTTGTGCTCTTCCATTCCGAACTGAACCGGCGGGCCGTGAGCCGCATGGACCTCGATCTCACCAGCCGGACCCTCGAGATCGGATTCGGGCCGGGCGTCGCGCTGGGACTGCTCGATCGACGCGTTCCAAAGGGTTCCGTCACGGGCATAGACCCTTCGCGCACCATGATCCGCCAGGCCGCTCGACGGAACTTGGGGGCGGTCAAGGCGGGGTCGGTACGGTTGACCCGCGGGGTGGCCGGACATCTTCCGTATCGCGATGGGTCCTTCGATGCGGTGCTGTCCCTCAACAACATCCTTCTTTGGGGTCCGCTCGGGCGGGGTCTTCGAGAGGTCTGGCGGGTCCTTCGGCCGGGCGGGCAGTTCGTGGTAGCGGCCCACGAGTGGGCCCTCCGCGGGCAATCCGCTCCCCAGCACGGGGACCTCGCAGAAGTGGGTCCCGCGCTCGAGGATTCGCTCGCTGGCGCCGCGTTCCGGGACCTGCGCACTGAAGTGATCCACCTCCGGATCGGGCGGGCGCTTCTGCTGACCGCATTCAAGTGACCATCGCGATGGACTCGTTGCCTGCCTACAAGGGGCTCCCCAAGGGATGCGTGGGGCGGGCCGTCGCTGTAATGGGCCGTGTCTCTGTATCCCGGAAGGCTCCGCTGCGGCGATCGGTGGCTGGAACGGACCTGAGTCCCTGAGCCGTCTGCCCGGCAACTTCTCGGTCTAATGAGTGGAGGAGGCGTGGGGTCGCATTCGGGCGCGCCGAGCCGAGCTCACCGGGCGCCGGAGGCGCCCTGCTGCGCTGCAGGTTTTCGTCCCTGCCCCTGCGATTCGCTTCGCGATACCCACGCCAGCCACGGGAACGCGAGTGGAATGATAATCCTTGTTCTGGGGGCTTTATCAATCCGTCTCAAACACCGGTTGCCAGTGAGAAGGCCCGCCCGGAAATGGGCGTCGGACGGGCGGTGATGGGGTCGTTAGCGATGGGACGCGATGCCCCGTATCGCCGAGCTCGTGGTAGGGACAAATGCTCGAGGGGAGCGCTAGTACGTTGCGAAACCTTGGAAGAGCGCACCGATGCCCAGCAGGATGACACCCGCACCGGCCAGGATCGCACTGGCCCCGAGGTCATCGTAAACGGTGGTGATGCCATTGAGCGAGCTTTCCAACGACATGAGGGACGCAAGGGTCGCGCCTAGGACGAGGAGCCCCGATCCGGCGATGGCCAGGCCGATCAGGCGGGTGACCCCGGCGATCACTCGCCAGTTGGCCTGTCGTCGAGGCGTGAACACCGGAGGGGTACCGTAGGTGGCGGAACCGTAGCCAGGGGTCGGATGGCCCGCCGGATAATCGCTCTCTGGAAAGGTCGGAAAAGCCCCCGGCGGGGCGACGGAATGATCCGGATTGGGGCTGTATCCGGGGTTCGATAGGGAGGGTCCGCTCGTCGTTAGCCCCCGGGTCGGCATGTGGTTCGGCCTACTTAAGTACATTTTTTGGCGCGTCCGGCGACGCTCGTGAACTCCCGATATTGTGTGCTGGAGAACCGCCTCATCCGAGCTCTCGAACGGTGGGAAGTGTAAGGTTCGCGCTCGAGCGTGTGGATCAGTTCGGATCGAAGGGACGAGACCACCCCCCGCTTCCGTGATTCAAGCGTCGAGGCCGGGACGGTAGGGCCGGGTTCGGTCCATTCACCAGGGGCAGCTCACGATCGATCGCGATCAGTGCGGCCGGCGAAAGTCGGCGGCCCCGAGACGGGGTCGGATCGTGGCCTATCGGCCCCGTCGGGGACGCGGCGAGTCATCGCCGCCTCGTTCCGGGGAGTCTCTTCGACGATAGGGTCGGGACGACCCGTACCTCGGTGCGCCCTCCCTCCGTGAGCCTCCCGACCATCCGCCGGAGGCACGCGGGCCCTTCGAGAACCGTCCCCGGCGGTCGCCGCGATCCTCCCGTGGCGGAAGCTTGAAGCGGTTCCCACACGAGGTACACTCGCCCTGGACGGTGCCGTCGGGACCCGTAGTGAACTTGAGCACCCCGCCGCACTCTCGGCAGGGTCGGGCGTTCCTCGATGAGAAGTTGTCGCCGCGGTCGTCCGACGAGGGTCGGGGACGCCGTCGCTCACTCGACATATCGGCCGCGGGAGCCGATGTCAAGAGATAGGTGAACTTCGACCGACACTCGGGGCAGGTCGCTTGGATGGCGGGGCCGTTCGCCGACTGGAGGACGAGGGCGGCGTCGCAATCCGGGCAGTTCGGGCTGACACCGGGTGAGCGCGGCGGTCGGGCTCCCGCTTTATCCGAGGGAGCCTCAGCGGATCCGGTCTCGACCCCCGCGGCCTCAGAACCGGCCGCAGGAGGGCCGTCGTGGATGATCGTGAAGGTCTCGCCGCAATCCCCACAGGTCCCGGCCAGGACCTGGGTCGTTCGGGTCCGGTACTCGACACTGGCCCCGCAGTCCGGGCATGATTCGCTCATCTTCAACCTGTTCACGATGTGCCACGACGATTGATTAGCTATTCCATCTCCGATCTTCCCGGTGTTCTCTTAAGACCTCCGCGCCGGACCGAGAAAGTGGTAATTCATTTTCCCCCTTACGGGACCTCAGAGGAAGCCATGGCCGATTGGTTCACGAAGAAGAAAGAGGACGCGATCAACATCATCAAACGCGACCACGACCAGCTCAAGGAACTTTTCGAAGAGTTCGAGAAGACCGAAGAGCCCTCGAAGCGTCGGCAGATCGCCAAGCGGGCGATCGAGGATCTCAAGATCCATGCAGTGATCGAAGAGGAGCTGTTCTATCCGCGCGTCCGGGCCAAGGTGGGGGACGACACCATGAACGAGGCGGACGAAGAGCACCATGTCGCGAAGGTGTTGGTGGCCGAGCTGGACAGCATGGGCCCCCGAGCCAGCCACTTCGAGGCCAAGTTCATCGTTCTGGCGGAGAGCGTCCGTCATCACATGAAAGAGGAGGAAACGGAGATGCTCCCGAAGGCCCGGAAAGCGGACCTGGACTTCGAGGAGATCGGCCGCGAGATGCTCCAGCGCAAGGAGGAGCTCCGCACCGAGGGTTTCCCCCCTACTTCAGAAGAGGCGATGGTCGCCGCGGCGCCCAAGTAACGGGAACAGGGCCATCTCCCGAGCTCGGATCAAGACCGGGCTCAACCCGTTCCGGCGGCTTGACTGCGTCCATCGAGCCCCCGGGGGCGACGGTCCCCTTGGGCCGACGCCTTCCCCTTGGCACGTCTCGGACCGCCGTGGGATCTGGCCATCCACCCGCAGATGCGGGAAGCCTATCTGCTCGGAGGACGGCGACCCGTTCGAGTCGGGCGAGATCGAGCTTGGGCCCAGGGCGCTGGCTCTAGGTCGCAGAGGTCGCGATACCTCGGACGGTCTCGCGGATCGCCGCGATGGCGATCAGTATCGAAAAGAACTGCCAGGCGGTGATCGAGAGCTGGACGCCCAGCGTGATCCAGAAAGCTTCGCCGGTCCCGCTCAGTGCGACGAACTTTAGGAGCAGATCGGCAGAAAGCGCGAGCATCGAAAGGAAGACGGGGAAGAAGAGGGCCGAGAGGAATTGATGGAAGCCCTTCGCGTCCGCCCCGTAGCTCCGTTGAAGGCGATGGGGTGGGATGAGCGCGGCCAGGATCGCGGTCGCGGCCAGGACGAGGCCCAGGACGGCCGCCGAGAAGGTCGTCGAGAGGTCGAGGAGGAAGTCCGTGAACGCGACATCGGTCGCGGACGAGACCCCGCTCGACGAGAGACCGATCGTGAACAGGATCCCCGCGGCGGCGGCCAGGACGAACCCGACCACCTCGTCGGCGAGATAGCGACGAAGTGGGAGGTCGACGGGAGGTGCGTCGTCGTCCACGACCAAGCTAGGGTCGGACCGTTGTATTTTGAACTGCCGTCAGAGTTCGCCGGGGCCCGGACCGGCCGGACCGGGCGAGGGTCGGGGAGCCCAGGGGCGGGCCATGCCGGTGGATACCCACCGAGGGCCTGTCCGACGCAAAGACAAAGCAGGGGGACCGGCTCGCCTCTTCGACCATGTCCCCCATCTTGAACGACGACATGAAACGGTTGGTGCGCGAGCAGAGGCTGGGGTACGTCGCGACCGTCTCGCCGGACGGGAAACCGAACCTCTCCCCGAAGGGATCGCTGACCGTCTGGGACGATGACCACCTGATGTTCGCGGACATCGAGTCCCCGCGCACGATCAAGAACCTTTCCGGGAACCCGAACACCGACGTGAACGTCGTCGATCCGTTCGTGCGGAAGGGCTACCGTTTCAAAGGGACCTGCACGGTCGAGCGCACGGGTGCCAAGTACTGGAAGGCGATCGAGATGTACAAGGCCGATGGCGGGGATGTGCGTCGCGTCCGGGCCATCGTGTTCATCCGGGTCACATCGGTCATGCCCCTGCTCTCCCCGGTCTATCTGCTGGGACTGACGGACCAAGAGGTCGCTCGTCTGTGGGAGGAGTACCACTCGAAGAGCGCTCAGAAGACGGTGTCCGATCTGATCCCCCCCAGCGACTTCTAACGGACGTGCCGGTCGACCGGCTCCCCGGACGCGAAGCGGAGCGACGGGCGTTCCAGGTCCGGGGTCGGTCGTTCGCCCGAACCACCCGCGAGATCGCGGATGTCTCGTCCCAAGGATAGGACGAGCCCCGGACGCTAACCGGTCGTGAGCGCCGGTTCTCCGCGACCCAAGAACCGTAGACGGAACGCTTCCTGACCCTCGGGATACTCCTTGGTCTTGGCGATGGTCCGCTCCACCTGGATCCCCTCCTTCGCGAGCGGATCCATCTCTTCGGCGAACGTTTCCCCGAGCTGGACATTGACCAAGGTCTGGTTCGCGAAGGCGCACGAGACCATCCGCGTCGCACCGACGATCGGCCCGCCCACGATGGTGAGCGTCGACCCGATCCGAACCAGTTCGCAAGGCCCCAGATCGAGCCCGAGCGAGAGCCCCACCCCGACCGGGAAGTTCCTCGAGTTCTTGCGGAGGTTCCCGATCAACTTGTCCGAGGCGGACAGGGCGGTCTGGCAGAACTGGGTGATCCGCCCGATATCCGGACGCCGCTCCCGGTCATAGATCCAGAAGGCGACGAACCCATCTCCCGTGAACTTGTCGAACCAGCCATCAAAGTCGCGGGTCAGGCCCCGGACCGCTTCGGTGAACCCGATGATGAACTTGGCGTAAAGGGAAGGGACGAGGGCCTCTCGCATGACCAAGGTGGACATCCGCAGGTCCCCGACCACGACCACCGCGTCGACCGGTGTCGAACCCGATCGGCCGAGGTTCTCGAGCCCCCGCTCGGTGAGCTGGCCGCGCCCGCTCGGTGGCGCATGGGCCGCGAGCAGCCGGTCCAGCTCCGCCGGCTCGGCCCTCGGGCCTTCGTTCGCTCCCTCGGGCATCGAGAACCCGCCGGAAGTAGGCCGGACCGTTTATTGGCTCTTCCCCGGGGGCCGAGGCATCGAGGAGGGGCGGGGCGGTCCTTTTACCACGGCGACCGAGAGGCCCATCGCGGGTCTCCCCTCAGGTCGCCTGGGGAGCGGTCGGGGTCGTACCAGGACCCGTCGGAAGGCGGACCATCACCTTTCCACATCGTGGGCAGAACCGGTTCCCTTCCGGCCCCCTCCATCCACAGGCCACACAGATCCATCGAGCCGGCCCCGCGCCGGGGCCTGGCGACCCGATGGAGGACGCGGAAGGAGCCGGATCGACCGGCTGCCGGCGGACGAGCCTCACGCTCCACCAGAGGATCGTGAGCTCGATGAGGATCCCGCCTACGATCAGCGCCCATCCCAGAACGGTCCAAGGGAACGAATGACGCAGATATCCCGCGATCACGACGAACCCACCCGCGAGAAGAAGGACGTGGTACATCAGCAACGGACCCATGACGGTCCGGAAACGGGGAGAGGTACGCCGTGGGGCGGGAGAGCGTGGAGGCGATCGATCGTCGGCCGGTCCGCCCACACTCAACGCAACCCCAGAGGAGATAGAAGAATGCCCCAGTGAGCGGGCCAACCGTTCGTGCTCTCAGGGGCCGAACGGTTACGCCTGACTGCTCGGCATGGTCGGTTCGGCCACCCGGACATCGCATATCGGATCAGCGAGGCCGTTGGGATCCGGAACGACCGGAACGGCCGCTCCCAGGGAGTTTCCGTCGGCGAGGGCGCTCAGCCGTTGGGCGGGGGGAGTGGGGGAGGAGGCGCCGGGGGTGGGGGCGGAGGAGCGTAGGCCGGCGGCTGATAGGGGCCCGGAGGCGGGGCGTACTGGGGAGGTGCGTAGGGCGGTGGGGGCTGATAGGCGTACGGGGGAGGGGGCGGTCCGGGCGGACCCTGCGTCGTTCCTCGGGGCGGCCGACGCGAACGCGCCAACAAGGCCGCCGATACGACGATCACGATCACAATGACCGCGATCACCAGGTAGTACCCGTCATTTCCGGGGAGCCCAAGGAACCCGTTGCTCGATGACTTGGAGCCGCCCGTTGGAGAAGAGCCACCGCTGGATGCGAACGTGATGGACTTCGAGATCGAGGCACCTGCCACGATGACCGTACCCGAAGAGGGGGAGGATTGGAAACCGGTGATCGCCCCGATGGAGAAGGAGTACGACCCGTTCTGCATGTCGAAGGTGATCGTCGATCCGGTCGAGGAGTTCGTGACACCGTTCAGGGAAACGGACCAGGAGGTCCCGCTGGTCAGACCCGATTCGGCGAACCCCACGAGATACACGCCGAGCATCGACGGGATCACCCGGAGCGAGGTCGAGGCCTTCGCGGTGGCTCCGGCGAGGTCGGTGACGGTCACGTTGAGCACGAACGAGCCCGCGACGGTCGGGGTGCAGTTCAGGCCCGGCGCGTCCTGGGTGGCACACCCCGACGGAAGACCCGAGTACGCGTACGAGAGAGCTCCCGAGCCACCGCTGGCCCGGACCGAGAGGTTCGTGGACCCTCCCAGGGTGAGGACCGCGGGCGTGGCGGTGAAGGAGCTGACCGTGATCGGGATCGGGACCGAGGAGTTACCCGCCTGGACCACGGTCACGTTGTCCGAGTACGAGTCCGGTACGTAGACCTCGTCGTTCGCCGGATCGAAGGTGGCCGGGTCCGGTTGCGCGCCGATCGCCAGGTTCGCCACGTCCGTCACTCCGGAGACGACACTGAGGTTCTCGTTCTCGTAGGGATCACTGTCGTTGTCGGTCGCGACATAGAGATACCCGTCGAGGGGGTCGATGACCGGGGTCGTGGGTTGGTTCGCGACGGTGATGTTCTGGACGATCGTGTTCGTGGTCCCGGAGATCACTGTCAAGTTGTCGGTGCTCTCGAGGCCCACGTAGATGTCCCCGTCCAGGCTGTCGTACAACGGCGGGGTCTGGACCGGGGACTCCTCGGCCGGCTCCTCTTGGAGGAAGATCTCCGTGAGGAGGCTGTTCGAATGCGTCGAGACGACCTCGATCCCATCCCCGTCCAGGTCGGGAACGTAGAGGTTGCCGTTCGCGCTGTCATAGGCGGGGGGGTACGGCTCACTGAACCCTCCGGTGAAGATCGCCGCCACCACCTGGTTCGAGGTGCCATTGACCACGCTCAGGTTCGAGGACCCCTCGTTGGCGACGTAGAGGTCCCCATTGCCGCTCACGTACGTGACCGAGACCGGTGAGTTCCCGACGGTGACGTTACCGAGCACCGTGTTCGTGGAGCCGTCGATGATGGTGATGTTGTCCTCTCCGTTGTCCGCTACGTACAGGTCCCCGTTCGCCGGATCATAGGTGGGGACCTCGGGCTCGATCCCGACCGAGATGTTGGTGATGATCGAGTTGTTGGACCCCGAGATGACGGTGACGTTGTTGGCCCCGTTCCCGGAGACGTAGATGTCGTGGTTGGCCGGGTCGTAGGTCGCCCCCAGCGGGGCCGAGGTGACATTGATCGTGGCGACGATCTGGTTCGTCGCGCCGCTGATGACCGTCACGTTGTCGCTGTCGAAGTTCGCGACATACAGGTCCCCGTTCGCCGGGTCATAGGTCGCGGTCTGTGGGGTATCGCCTACGGAGATGTTCCCGAGGACAGTGTTCGGGCCGCTCGCGGACCCCCGGAGGGCGGAGTGCGGGTTCGGGTTCGACGCTATGCCTGCGGCGGGCAGATGGTGGGCCTCCGCGCCCTCCGTCCCTGAGGACGGTACCATTTCCGGGGTCGGGCTCCCGTGAGGCTCGACAGCGAGGGCCCCGCTCGAACCGATCAGAAGGGTCAGCACGAGGGCCGCGATCGCCAGCAGTAGAACGGTCGGTGTAGGCCTGACCCGAGAGAGTGCCACGGCGCTTGGGATGGGTGGTCCGATAAAAGCCGTTCGCATCTTGCATGCCGGGCGGCGATGCCGATGTGCCGGATCGTATGACCCGATGGGGGCCCGCGCTCACTCCCACCGCAGCACGTCACTCGCGTGAACCGCCTGAAACGGGTGGGGCGGCCGGGACCCAACGGACGCATCCGACCGAACGAGCAGATCCTCCCGTGGATCGGAAGATGGCCTGGTTCTCGGATGGGGACGGATCCCTCCCGGGACGACCGAAGCGTCGCGGGCAGGACCCGCCCGATCCTGCGTCCCCTGTGGAAGACCTCATTTGGGCTCGCAGGATGCTAGGGCGATATGTCGGCCCCCCGACCGCCCCCTGCGAACGATTCGATCGAGAAGGCTCTCGAAGATCTCACCCGGTCCGTGAAGGACCTGGCCATCGCGACCACCAAGGTCACCGAGCGCGTCTTCGCGAAAGCAGGGTCCGCCGCGAAGGACCCATCGGACGCGATGCGGAAGATGGCGCGAAAGATGGCCACGGAGCTCGACGCCGCGCGTCAGCAGATCGAGAACGCGTTTCGCGACCTGAAATAGCCGATCACCGTCACGTCCCCGCTCGGTGTGGAGCGGGCCTCTCGGTCACGTCGTGCGGACCGGGGCGAGCCTCCTCGGATCCTGGACCCGGGCCGCGGAGGGAAGAGTAGCGAGATCCGGATCGGGGGACCCGATAGCCAGGTTCGGGCGGCTCTTGGCGTAGCCGAGCCGGCGGACGACCGAGCGGTCGCGCAACCGCTTTGAAACAAGCGATACTGGGCCGATCGATGAAACTGGAGGCCCGACACGCGGCCGCGCTCGCCGCGGCCCTCATCGTGATGCTGCTGGCCGTGGGGATCCTCCTCTACTATGCGGCCGTGGTCATCCATGCGGTCCCCGTCTCGTGGGACCTGGTCCTCAAGCTGGTCCTCGCCTTCGCGCTCGGGTATGCGGCCGTCACGGTCGTCGAACGGATCCTCCGTCAACTCCTCCCGCACATCGTCTCCTCCCGGCGCGGAGGATTGTTCATCGCGGTCTACCGCATCGTAGCGTACAGTTTCCTCGCGCTGGTCCTGTTGATCATAGCCGGCGTCAACAGTCTCGCGGTCCTCACGGGCGGTACCTTCGCGGGGCTCGTCCTGGGCCTGGCCGGGCAGACCGTTCTGGCGAACGTCATCGCCGGGATCATGTTGATCTTCGCGCGTCCGATGGAACCCGGAGAGCGGGTCACCATCACGACCTGGCAGTACGGGTTGATCGCGCCCGCCTACCCGCCCAAGTTCTACTCGCAGGACTTCCTCATCCCCGGCTA
>JBARHO010000185.1:0-2910 GCA_049799275.1 Thermoplasmata archaeon | reverse complement strand
GTACGGTCGTTCCCCCGTCCCATCGAACACGTAGTCGGTGGAAATGAACGTGAAGCGGGCGTTCACTCGGCGCGCGGCCCGAGCGACGTTCCGAGTTCCCTCCCGATTCACCGCGAACGCTTCGTCGGGATGGGTCTCGCAGTAATCGACATTGTGGAGCGCGCCCGTATCGACGACCGCCGACGGGCGGACCTCGTCGATCACATCGCGCACCTCGGACGCTGCGGTCTTGTCCAGATGCAGGGAGGAGGCGGTGCCCTGATTGTGATGGTACGTCCCGACGACCTCCCACCCCTCGTTGGGAGCGAGCGCCGCGAGGGATCGACCCAGCTGTCCGTTCGCCCCGATCACCAGGAGCTTCATGCCCGCACGGATCACTTGTGGGGGGCTCGGTTCCAGTCGAACGGGACCTTTTCTCGCGGATCGATGATCTTCGGATCGTTCCAGGCCCGACGCCCTTCGTCCGGCGATTGGTAGTCGTACATCCGACTCACCATGTAGACGGTCAGGGAAGGTTCCGGGCTCACGGTCTTCGTGCCGTGCCAGTACTTTCCGGGCACTCGGACGATCTCGAGGCGATCGCCGCTCGCGACGACCTCGTCCAGTTGCCCCCGAGTGGGAGAGCTGGGATCGTCGTCGTACGCGCAGATCTTCATCGCTCCCTGGATCACGACGAAGTAATCGACCTGCCCGCGGAGGTGCTGATGCCAGGCGCGGATCATGCCCGGATAACTGTGTGAAAGGTTGGTCTGAACGATCTCATCGCCTTCAAAGAACTCTGACCAATCCTTGCGGAAGAGCTCGGTGAACGACCCGCGCTCGTCGGGCAAGCGTTTGAGCTCTCTCCGGCGGACCCCAGGAAGCATGGACTCTCCTCCGACAGGTCCTCAGAGCACGATGCCGTGCAAGGATACCTCGGCCGAGGCCGCCGGGTCCGTGAGCAGATGCCGGTACCATTCCACGGTCATCGATCGGGGGCCGGTATCGACGCCACCGTTCTTGAGGTCCCGCTCGATCTCGTGGGCCGTGTCGATGGGTCGGTACGCGGGCTTGAATCCCAGTTCTTTCTCCGCCCGCTCGAAGCTCACTCGGTAGGAGCGATGATCCGGCGCCCCGTACCACTCCAAGGTCGGATGGGTCGTCACGGCCGCGGCGAGGATCTCGGCGAGGTCGCGCAGCTGGAAGTTCTGATCATCGGCGCCCACGTTGATCGTCCGGCCGGCAAAACGGTCGGTGTCCGACCCGAGCAATAGTCCGATCGCGCGGGCCGCGTCGGCCACGTGAAGGAAGGGCCGCCATTGGTCCCCGTCCTTCATCACGGGCAACTTCCCCGTTTGGAGCCCTCGGAGGACCATGGCATTCACCGCGAGATCGAACCGCATTCGCGCCGAGACGCCGTAGAGCGTAGCGAAGCGGATCGCGATGGGAGCGAAGTCGGCCGTCTTGAGCGGGAGCACATCTCCTTCGGCGAGCAGGTTCGCCCGCGCGTACGCCGTTTGGGGCTTGGGCGAGGACTCCTCCGTGAGCAGACCGTCCTGGAAACCATAGACGCTGCAGGACGAGGTGAGGATGTACCGTCGAACGCCGGCCTCACGCGCGAGACGGGCGGTCCGGGAGCGACCGAGGTAATTGATCTCGAACGTTTTCCACGGGTCGAGGTCCCCTGCCGGGTCGTTGGATAGGGCCGCCATGTCCACGACGGCGTCGATGCCCTGAAAAAGGGTCCCCGAGACCCAACGCACATCCTCCTGGACCAGCGTGAGGTGGCCGCCCTTGGACAGTCGCTCGAGCGGAGCCCGACCAAAGAAGAACCGATCGACGACCACCACATCGTGGCCCGCGTCCACCAACTGCGGCACGAGCGTCGTGCCCAGATAGCCGGCACCGCCGGTGACGAGGATCTTCATGGTCGGCCGCGTGGGCACGTTCGGTTCGGCTTATTATTCCTTCTCCCGCGCGTGGGACCTCGTGGGAGTTCGCCGTGTGCCGGCTCGAACTCTGGCCGGGTTGTGACCCCGTACCCGCGGCGCCCGGTGAACTGTTTGGCCCCCATTGCTCCGTCGTGTACAGTTATTAGTTCCTTCCCGGGTCGGGAATGGAGGGGAGGAATAGGGGCGCGGACGACAGCGCGATCTTCTCTTCGGCCTCATGCGGTCTGCATTGCTCTGGAAGCGACCTGCCTCCCCGCCCAGGTTGACCCTGACCTCCGAGATCCTCGGATGTCCACTTTGCCGGGCCGATCGCTCGGAGTTCCATGAGCGAAGACCCTGAGCCATCCGTCCCCGAAACCGGTTCTACCGCCATCGTTGGCGGGCGCCGCCTGTCGCCGATGACCTGGCTCCTGGTTGCTGTGGTCGCGTACTTCGCGATCTCACTCACGCTCTCCTGGCTGCGCGCGGTCGAGCTTCTTACCGGGACATGGGATATGGGTCTCTACCAGCAAGCTCTCTGGTCGACGGCGCATGGCCGGGCGTTCTACGAGGCCGCCGATGCGGAGACCGGAGGTTACCATTCTTTGCTCCAGGTCCACACGGTGTTCGTCTTCTACCTGCTCGCCCCGCTCTATGCGGCCTTTCCGTTCGAGGCCACGCTTCTCGTCCTACAATCCATCGTTGTAGCCATCGCAGCGATCCCGCTCTATCTTCTCGGACGGGACCTCAGCGGTTCCTCCAGACTGGCGCTTCTCACGGCGGTAGCGTATCTCGTCTGGACACCCACGCTCTCATCCAATCTGTACGACTTCCATCCGGAAGCGTTCCTTCCGCTCGAGATCTTTACCATCGTCCTCCTCTGGGAACGCGAGCGGTTCGCGGTAGGGGCATTGGCCGTCGCCGCCGCGTTCGCGACGTTCGAGCTCGCACCGGTGCTGATCTTCTTCGTGGCCGTCTTCTTTCTCGTGCCGTCGCGAGA
>JBARHO010000184.1:0-32094 GCA_049799275.1 Thermoplasmata archaeon | reverse complement strand
GATGAGCAGCTCCCGGCTCCAGCTCTTGGGCAGCCGGCGACGGCCGGGCGGAGGACGCGGACCCCGGTTCGGGGTCATCTTCCGGGCCATCGGGATGGAGACCGTTCCTCCCGACCGTCAGGGCCGGTACGCCCGCAGCCTCGCCGCGATGGCCGTCATCGCGGTTCGCTCCGATGCCACCACCCGGACCCCGGTGGCCCCCGCTCTCGTGCTCCGTCGTGATCGCCGCCTGAAAGAGCTCCTCCGGGGGCGATGGTCCTGACGCCCGGCGCCCGGAGCGACCGGGCATCGCCTCGGCTCTGGCGCCGGGAGGACGATCGACGCACATCGGTCTGGACGGAAGCGGCGGGCACCCCTCCTTCCGTCTACGGCGAGCCCCTCAGCGCGGCGGATGGTCGGACCATCCGGCGTTGGGATCCGACCCGGAGCAAACTGGCCGCAGCGATCCTGAACCGGTGGGAAGGGCCGATCCCTCGTCCCGGTGAGCGATGGCTCTACCTAGGCGCGGCCTCCGGCACCACGGCCTCGCACGTTGCGGACCTTGTGGCGTCGACCGGATGCGTCTATGCGATCGAGAAGAGCCCCCGGAGCTTCGTTCGGCTCCTCGCGCTCGCCCGTCGATACCCGAACCTGGCCCCGATCCTCGCGGACGCGCGCCACCCGGAGCTCTATCTCGGGCTCGTCCCGCCCGTGGACGGGCTCTATGCGGACATCGCCCAGTCCGATCAGGTGGAGATCTCGATCGCGAACCAGGAGCTCTTCCTCCGGGACGGGGGCAGCCTCCTGCTCGCCCTCAAGACCGCGAGCATGGGGCGAGAGCGTTCCGCGGCGGACCATCTCGCTCGGGCGGAAGGACTTCTCGAACCGTCCGTCGTGCTAGAATCCCCGGCCCGGCTCGAGCCGTTCCATCGCCAGCACTACCTGTTGGGCGGACGGACCAAGGACCGAGCGGGCCACGCCCGTCCGGCGGCGGCGCCCACGATCACGCGGAAGGGATCCGGGTCCCGCGCTGCACCACGACGGTAACGATGTCCTCGTCGGCGAGGCGGTGCTCCCGACCGACGGTCTGGCCCGGGAAGCGGGCGCTCGGTCCCCAGATCTGAGCGGACTTGAACGTCGAAGCGAGCTCGCCGGGGAGACGGCGGAGCAGGTCGTCGACCCGGTCCCCTCGCCGCAGGATCACGGGCTCCTTGAGGTCGGCCTCCCGTCCCGGCGGTTTCACGTAGATGCGGATGAAGGCCAGGGTGTGGCCGATCGACGTGATCACTTCCGGTACCCCTTCCCCGGTCCGGGCGGATAGGAAGATCGGCTCGAACGGCTTGAACTTCTGGCGCATCACGACCTTGTCGGACTCCGAGAGACCCTCGCTCTTGTTCACCCCTAGGATCCCGAGCGTGTAGACCCGGTTCCCAGCGAGCGCATCGATGAGCTGGTCCTCCGTCGCGTCCTCGCGGAAGACGATGGACCCGTTGTGCACACCGAACTCGCGCGCGATCTGGGTGGCCAGGCCGCCGCCGAGGTGGGTCAGCCGGACGGTGCTGGAAACGGTGAGACCGCCGCGATCCCCCCGCGTGATCACGATCCGGGGAGGTCGGGTGTTGATGCGGACCCCCGCACCTTCGAGCTCGTTCCAGAGCGCCTTGAAGTCCGTATGCTCGGGATCGATCAGGAACGCGATCAGATCGACCGAACGGACGACGGAGAGCACCTCGCGTCCGCGACCTCGTCCTTTCGCGGCCCCGGGGACCAGACCGGGCATGTCGAGGATCTGGATCGAGGCGCCGCCCCACTTGAGCATCCCCGGGATGATGGTCAGCGTCGTGAAGTCGTAGGCCCCGACCGCGCTCGCCGCACCGGTCATCCGCGAGAGCAAGGTGGACTTACCGACGGAGGGGTACCCCACCAAACCGACCGTCGCGTGCCCGGATTTCCGGACGGCGTACCCGACGCCGCCGCCTTTGCCCTTGGCCCGGGTCTCCCGCTCGATCCGGAGGACGGCCAGCTTCGCTTTCAGTCGGCCGATGTGGTGTTGGGTCGCCTTGTTGTACTGGGTGTTCCGGATCTCATCCTCGACCCCCTGGATCTGCTCTTCCAACGACGACATGCCGGGTCCCGATGCCCGCCGCACTGGGTGCGCCGTTACTTAGGTTTGGTCCTGCGACCCGCCGTCGCTGAGGAGAACCGGAGCCATTGCTCACCGTTCACCCTAGTAGACAGCCGCATAGCGCGACGGCCGGGTGCGCGGGGCATGTCGCCGGGCCCATCGGTCGTTACACCCCTCGAGACGTTGCTCCCGTGCTGGGAGTTCCGTTCGGACGCTCGTGCCCTGCCCGCGGCCGAACGCGACGGACTGACCTCGCAACTGCTCACGCATCTCTCGACGGCGGTCGGTCTGGACGTGCCGTTCGGGTTCGATTGGGAAACGGGATCGGCCCCTTGCGTACGGGCCTGGTCCCTCACCCTGACCGGATGGGCGTGGCTGCGCACGCTCCTCGAGAGGGGGTACCAGGCCGGCCAGTGGGTCGAGGCGCCGGGCCCGACCCCACCGGGACCGCAGGATCGTCGGCGCCTCGGCGTCTGCTCCCGGTACGATCCCCCTGTACCGGCGAGCGCCCCGATCCCCGGCCGGATCGCGGACCCGATCCTGGCGACGCTCCCGTTGCTTCCCGAAGGGATCTGCTTTTCTTGGGAGCTACGTCCCGTGGGGCGCTCCCGGAAGGGATCGAGCCGGGAGGCTCCCCGTACCGAGACCGCGGCACCCGCGACCGGTCCGGGTGGTCTCCCTCGCGGTCCCACACCCCGTCGTTATCCCATGCCTTCGGCGGATCCACCGGTCTGGACGGCCCGCATCACCATCCACGCGCTCCGGACCCTCGGTCCACGATCGCTGGACGCTGCCGTGCGGGCCCTCCACCGTGGGTTGGAACCGGCCGGGGGGAGCGTCCGGTTCGTTCGCCCGATCGGGCTGCTCCGGGACCGACCGGCACTCTTCCCCCTCTCGACCCACGATCTGGTCGCGCTCTTCCCGTCGGTCGCGACCCCGTTCCCGGGACGCCCGCAGGTGATCGATCCCGATGGGCTCGAGCTACCGCTGGGGCGAACGGCGCTCGGCGCCATGGTCCGGTTGCCGGTCCCCGCGAACGAGGGGCGCCACGTCGCCGTGGTCGGAGAGACGGGGATGGGGAAGAGCAGTGCGCTCCTCCAGGCGGGTGGGTGGGCGATCCATCACGGGAACGTGATCCTTCTCGATCCGATCGGCGATACCGCGCGACGCTTCGTCCGAGGGCTCTCCCGGACCGACCGGGACCGGCTCCTCCTCGTATCACCGAGCGATTCGCCGCGGGGGATCAATGCGCTCGAGACGCCCTCGGACGGGCATGTGGGCGCCTCCGAACGTCATATCGCGGACCTGGTCCACGCGTTGAGGCGCGTCCGGGCGAGCCGGTACGGCGAGACCCCTTTCTGGGGCCCTCGCATCGAGGAGGTGGTCCACACTGCCCTGCGGGTCGCCTCGGCCTGCCCCGGTGCGACCCTCGTCGAAGCGCAGCGGTGGCTCGAGGACGACCCTCCTTCGGTCCAGGATCTCCCCGGGCCGGTCCGGCCGCTCGCCCACGCCCTCCACCGAAAGGCCCGGGAGCGTCCGGAGGAGGTCGAGGGGGCACGACGTCTGCTCGATGAGCTCAATCGGGTGCCGGTGCTCCGACAGCTTCTCTGCTCCCCCTCTCCTGGTTGGCGCATCGCGGACGCCGTATCCCCGGGCCGGATCACGGTGATCTCGGGCGATATCGAAGAGATCGGTGAGGCGGCCGCCCGATACCTGCTGGCGGTGTATCTCGCGTTGATCTGGTCCGCGTTGCTCTCCGCCCCGGTCCGGGCCCGACACTTTCTCCTTCTGGACGAGCTACAGTGGTTCGGCCACGAGAGCATCGCGGAGGCCCTCCGCGTGGGTCGCCGTCTCGATCTCCACATCTGGGCCACGACGCAAGCGCTCGGTTCCCTGAACGAGGTCGTTCGGGAGGCGCTGGTGACCAATGCCTCCGACCTCATCGTGTTCCGCGGTTCCCCGGAGGATGCGCGAGAGTTCGGTCGATGGACCGGCCGTCTCACTCCCGACCGTCTTCTCGGCCTTCACCCCGGCGAAGCGGTCTGGATGGGTGGCAAAGGGCATCGGATCGAGTGGCTACGGTTCCCCCGACCTGCGGGCGCCCCGGTGGAGCGACCCACGTCCACGCCGGCGGTGACCGATCCCCCGCCGGACCCCCGACGCCGCCTACTGGGGGCGCTCGCCGTGGGCCTCTCGCGGGTAGCGCCCGCGGGCGCGGATCTGACCGTTCACCTTTCCGACCTGAGAACGCTCGACGGCGTCCCCAACGACGCGCTCCGTCAAGTGGGAGCCGGGCTGGGACAACGAGGGCTCCTGCTCTCCACCGGGAAGGATGGGGAGGGGACCTACTGGGTACTACGGGCCGTGCCCGGCTCCGTGCTCCCGGAGCCTCCTCCAACATCGACCGAACGGGCCGCCTTCGAGGCCGACTGGGCCCAGATCTCTCGGCGGCGCCGCGGCTCGTCAAGCCATTAGGTTTTTAGCCACCCCGCCACCGTAATTCAAAGGATGGTGGAGACCGTCCTTGCGCCGGCCACTGCGGACCGGCCGGCCCGGGAACGATGCGTGACCGGCATCGAGGGGCTGGACAACATCCTGGGCGGGGGGATCCCCGACGGGAACATGGTCCTGGTCGCCGGGAGCGTGGGAACCGGGAAGACCACGCTCAGCCTCGAGTTCCTCGTCCGGGGTGCGGAACAGGGGGACCGCTCCCTCTTCCTCTCGGTAACGGAGGCCTCCGAGAAGCTCATCTCGAACCTGGAGACGTTCGAGTTCTTCAAGAAGGAGTTCGTTTCCGGTGGATCGCTCACGTTCATCGACGTACCGGTGATCTACTCGAGGCTCGGGTTCGACCGGGACGAGATGGACCTCGAGGAGATCGACCTCTTCATCCGGGCGATCCGGGACATCGTCGTCGAGCTGGGGGCGCATCGCGTGGTCATCGACTCGCTGACCTCGGTCTGCTATCGGATCCGTCGGGACGAGCGCATCCGCGACTTCATGCTCAAGCTGAGCCAGACCCTCACCTCGCTCCACTGCACGACCCTGCTCGTCTCGGAGATCGGACCTCAGGTCGGACGCTACTCGCTCCACGGGGTGGAGGAGGCGATCGTGGACGGCGTGATCCTGCTCGGCAACACGCGCCGGCAGGGCGACATCCTGCGCGTGCTGCAGGTGATCAAGATGCGGGGCACCTCGCATTCACGTGCCCAGTACGTGATCGATCTCACGCCCATCGGCATGCTGCTGGCCCCCCACCTCAAGGGTGGAGGGCAGGACGGGGGCTAGGATGCCGGGCGAAGGCGAGATCGGGGACCGCCTTCGAGCGCTCCAGGGAGGAAGCGCGGTCGCCCTACGGATGGACCCGCTCCAGTACGCGGACCACTACTTTGCGGCCCTCTCCGCCACCCTGCGCGACGCGACCATGGAGACCGAGTCCCATACGATCTATGTCTCGGTCACGAACCCGGCGTCGCTGGTATCTTCCCTCGCCCAGGCGCTCGACGTGCCCATGGAACGGATCTCGTTCGTCGATGCGATCTCGCATGTGATGATGAACTACCGGGACCCGCTCCCGAACGCGACCTACCTCGAGAGCCCCCGGATGCTAGAGGGGATCATGCTCCGGGTGGAGTACCTCCTGCGGAAGCATCCGAGCCCGCGTCCCATCGTGGTCGTCGACTCGGTCAATTCGCTCGCGATCCACAACCCCCCCGACCTCCTGAGCGAGTTCTTCCACATCATGGTGAACAATCTGAAGAGCCGACAGGTGCTGACCGTGATCCTGGTCGTCTCCGAGGAGAACGCGACCGCGCTCGACACGATGCTCTCGCTCATCGTGGACGAGAGCATCGACGTCGGCCGGACGGGAGGTTGAGCGTGGACCGGGAACTGGGCGTCTTCGGCATCCCGGAGCTCGATGCGGAGCTCTCCGCGGTCCTGCCCAGCGGCTGGCTCATGCTGCTGGTCAGCCCGACGGGGTCGGCCTCGCAACTGTTCGCCAAACAGTTCGCGAACGCCGGGGCCGAATCCATGCCGGTACTGTACTACACCACGTACGAGCGCACCGTCGAGGTGGAACGGGTCTTCCGGGACCAAGGGTGGGACCCGACCGCGATCAAGATCATCAACCTCGCCGAAGAGTACTACGACCGGGTCCTGATCCGGAACCTGGAGATCTCCCGGGCGCGCGAGCGGGGGCTCCGCCTCGCCGACCTCAAGGCGGAGACGCCGGAGAACCTGATCCCGATGACGTTCAACCTGTCGAGCCGGATCCTGGGGGATCTCTCCCAGATCGACGCACCGTTCCGGCTGGTGCTCGATTCCCTGGATTTCCTCTTGGAGGTCCTCGAACCGTCGCAGGCGATCGCGGTGGCCCGCCAGATCACCTATCGCGCCCAGACGCTTGGCGGCCATGCGCTCCTTCTCGTGCACTCGGGGGTCCACGCACAGCGGACGATCGGGCTGCTCGAGGACATGGCGGACCTCGTGGCCGAGATCCGATCGAACGCGACGCCCGACGGCTTCGCGACCGTCCTCTCCCTGCAGAAGATCCGCAACCATCCCGAGCGCGCGAAGGACGTCGCCGTCCGCCTGGGAGATCACGGATTCGCCCTGGCCGACAGCGAGACCTGAACCCGGGACCACCTCGTCACCTCGGGGCCCGGGAACTATTATTAGCGCCACCCCGCTCCGTTGACGTCGAGCATATCCATGGAGGACGTGGTCATCCGGGTCTCGGACAAGGTACAGCTCAAGGACCCGGTGCTCATCGAGGGTCTTCCCGGCGTGGGGAACGTCGGAAAGCTCGCAGCGGACTACCTCAAGGAGAAGCTCGGCGCGAAGCCCCTTGCGACGATCTACTCGAAGTTCTTCCCTCCCCAGGTCTACGTCAGCGAAGAGGGGCTCATCCGTCTCGTCTCGAACGAGCTCTCGTACCGCAAGGGGCCCGGCGCCGGCGATCGGGATCTCCTCATCCTCGGGGGCGACTATCAGGGGATCACGCCCGAGGGTCAGTACGAACTGACCCAGAGAGTCCTGGACCTCGCGAACACCTACGGCGTCAAGGAGGTCTACACCTTGGCGGGGTTCGCGCAGGGCCGCGTCGTCGAGACGCCGCGGGTCCTCGGCGCCGCCACCTCGACGGAGCGGGTGGAGCTCATGAAGAAGCATGGGGTCGTCTTCTCCCGGACGGATCCGGGCGGAGGCCTCATCGGGGCGAGCGGCCTGTTCCTCGGGCTGGGGCGTCTCTACCAGATGGAGGGGGTCTGCCTCATGGGAGAGACCTCGGGCTACTTCGCGGACCACCGGAGCGCGGAGGCCGTCCTGAAGGTGCTGAGCAAGGTGCTCAACCTCACGGTCGACTTCTCCGACCTCGAATCGAAGGCGAAGGAGATCGATCGGATCGCGCAGAAGATCCATGAGGCCGAGCAGAAGCCCTCCGAGTCGTCCCCTCAAGCGCGCGAGGACCTCGGCTACATCGGCTAAGGGCCGTACGGCCGTCCCGGGGCCCATCGACCAGCTCTTGGGCGGGGGCGAACTTGGTCGACCTCAACGACCGCGCGGAGCAGCTGCCCGGGTCGCTCCGCCGGGCCGCCGAGGACGGTTCGTTCGTCCCCTTCGAGCGGTTCATGGAGATCGCGCTCTACGCGCCAGAGGAGGGTTTCTACACGCGACGCTCCGCGGCGATCGGATCCGCGGCCGATTTCTATACCGCGCCCCATGTTTCCCCGCTCTTCGGACAAGCGGTGGCCAATCGCGTCGTCCGAGAGTTCGAGAGCCTGGGCCGGCCCTACCGCTTTACCATCATCGAGATGGGCCCAGGAGAAGGGGCGTTGGCCGAGCCTTTGGTGCGCTCGCTCGGGCCCCGTCTCCCGGCCGACACCGAGGTCCGCTATCTGATCAGCGAGCGATCGGGACCGCTGCGTCAGAGAGCGCTCGAGCGCATCGGTCGGGCCGCCCCGGCGTCCTGGGAGGTGACAGCGGTCGACTCGGCCGGGGCGATGGGCCCGTTCGTCGGGGTAGTGGTGGCGAACGAGTACCTGGACGCGCTTCCCGGTCAACGCTTCGTCCTTCGTGATCATGCTTGGCACGAACTCGGGGTCCGTTGGACGGACGGGCGCTTTCGCTGGGCCGGGTCCGAGGCGCCCGCGCCACGGCGCTCGCTCCCCTGGCCGGCGGGCGCCGAGGAGGGGACCATCCTCGAGCTGTCGCGCTACCAGGAGGCGTTCCTTCGGGAACTGGCCGACCATCTCCTGGCCGGCGTCGCGCTCTTTCTGGACTACGGGATGGAGGAAGAGGAGCTCGTGCGGGGGCATCCGCGAGGAACGCTCGCCGCGTACCGGGACCACCACCTCTCGGACGATCCCCTGCAAGGACCCGGGACCGCCGATCTCAGCATGTACGTCAACTTCACCCGGCTGCGTCACGCCGCCCGGGCTGCCGGCCTCACCGAGGTCGGACCCCCTCGTTCGCAGTCGCAAGCGCTCGGGGAATGGGGGATCGCGGAGCTGATCCGCGGGGAGCTCGACCGCGCACCGAGCGAAGAAGCACGGGTGAAGGCCCATCTCGCTGCGAAGAACCTGCTCTTCGGGTTCGATCGGTTCCGGGTCTGGGAGCTTTCCCCGCCCGAGCGGACCGCGACCGTCGCTACGTAACGGACGAACGCTCGTCCGGGCGCACTCGTTCGGCGAGCTGGGACTCGATCAGTATCTTCGCCGTTTCGGGTGTGAGGCTCAGGATATCCTCACGGCGTAGATCGATCGTCTCGCCGCCGACCTCGATCGGGCGGCCGTCCTTGAGCACCCGTACGAACACGAGCGAACGCGCCGCCCGGGGTGGGCTCGGGGGCGGCGACGGCGGAGGCGGATTGGTCGTCGACGGGGTCGGCGCGGCCGCGGTCGGGCGCGCGGAGGGAGCGGCGGGACCGTACGGGTCCAGGAACGGCGCGGCCTGGGTACGATGGTCGCGGAGCAGTTTGACGAGGCCGTCGAACAAGGCCCGTTCCTCGGGAAGGATGTTGCCGACGTCCTTGGCCCCGCCGGCACTGGCCTGGAACGCCGCGGAGAGGAGCTTCGTCATCCGGGCCTCGTAGATATCCCGTCCGACCTGGGTCGCCCGCTGGTGCGTCTGGCGGGCGACGTCGCCTTTGCGACCTCCGGGATTCTCCCGGAGCTCTCCTTCGAACGTCCGTCGCAGCTCAGCGAGGTACGCCACGGTGGAGGGATAGAAATCAGGCGGAAGTTTGGCGAGGCCCCGTACGGAGCCTTCCAGTCGACGCCAATCGAGCAGCAGACTGTAGTGATCCGGCATCGAACGATCCCCCGGGCGGACGCCCAGGCCGAGCTAATTAGCCTTATTGGCGACGGCGGATGGTGGACGATGCCCTCTCGGCTCTTTGCCGAGCAGGACGATCCATGGTGCTTCCCAAGAACGGACGGACCTCGTGGCCCGACTTCCTCGAGCTGTTCGAGCGGCTCCGGCTCGAGAGCGAACGGCCGGGGACCGTACTGCTCGTGGAGGGCGAGCGGGACCGCCGAGCCCTCCGCCGGTTGGGGATCCAAGGACCGATCGTGCTGGTGCATCACGGACGGACGCTGAGCGAGCTCGCGCAGGAGCTCATCCGATCCGGCCAACGGGTGATCATCCTGACCGATTGGGATGCCGAAGGAGGTCATCTGGCGCACCGGATCCGGGAGTTCCTGGCCCCCGGGGTCACCCCTCCGGATCTGGATTATCGTCGGCGGCTCGCGATCGTCCTCAAGGGAGAGATCGTTCACGTGGAGGGCCTCGCGAGCTGGGCCCGACGGATGGCCGAGCGGGCCGGCGCCCCGCTGGACCACTTCCTGACGACCGAAGGGCCCTAGCGACCCCACCCGGCCACTACGGGATGACCTTGCTCTGCGTCCGGCGGATCGCGCGTCGGTTGCGCGATCGCGAGGGCCGCATCCGTTCGGTACCCTTACCCTTGTTCCTGAGCCCGCGCGAGTCCCGACCGGCCCGGGTCAGACCGCGATAGACCCGGCCCTTGTGGACCGGGTCCGCGATCCATGAGATCCGAGGGTCCGCCAGGATCTGGGGGGCAACGGGGTCGACGAGGACGACCTCGAAGAACTTCTCTTTCCCGTCCTCGCCTACCCAGTAGGAGTTCAGGACCTCGAGGTTCGGGTAATGTTTCTGGGCCCGCTCCTCGGCGATCTGCTGGACGCTCTTGTTGAGCGTCATCCGGAGGATACCTTTGTGCTTGGGACGGCGACCCGCGATGATCGCCCTCTTCCGCTGACCACCGCGACGCACCCGGACGCGGACGAGCAGGAAACCGGTCTTGGCCCTCCATCCCAGCGCATGGGCGCGGTCGAGCCGCGTCGGGTGAGCGATCCGGGTCACGGTGTGATCCCGTCTCCAAGTGAGCAGGCGTTCGTGCCGAAGGGTGGCGCCCTCGTCCCCCATCGTCTGCTGAAAGGCATCTCGGATGTAGCTGTACGAGGAACGCGTCATGCGGAGCGGCAGGCGACCTATGCGTCTACTATAAAGCCTGCGCTTCCCGGGTCGTCAGGCCCCTGATCCTTCCTGCTGCGTTCCGGCCTCGAGGGCACCCGGTCGCCTCGAGCCTCCACCCATCGCTCGGCAGAGTGCTGATGCAAAAGATTCAGAGCTCGGCGAGGGTCGGAGGACTGTCCCGACGTGGGTCCCGCCTGGCGGGATCAAGAACCTGGTTCAGACGATCCTCAGTGGATCATAAGGCCGTCCGGTGACCTTTCCCGGGGCGGAGAGTGCGAACGTTGGCGTGGAGGGTTGCTCTCCCTAAATGAACACGCGGCCCGCGCGTGAACGAGGTACGACCCGCGTGGCCGCGATCGTCCGAAGCGGTCCGACGAGCGGATCGTCCTCCGGGCCGATGAAGATGGCGTGCGCAGGCGCTCATCCAATTCCGTAGCCAAGCGACCTGGCGGTGTCCTGCCCTTATCCACGTACTCTGGAACTTCTCGGATCGCCGCACGTTCGAAAGCGGATCGTCCCGCCCCAAACAGACCCGTGCGGTCGGCCCGCCCCGATCAGTTCGTCGGTGGTAGCCACGGCATCCGCGGAACAGGGGGCGCGACCACCTTGGCAGTGGCGTGGCTCTCGGTCGACACGCTCCGTTCCAGGTGCTGGACCATCTCGCGAACGAACCGGTCCATGCGTGCACGGTCGGCCTCCGCGACCGACTCCGGAATGATCCAGACCGCGGCCGCCCCCCCGCTGGTGGGATAGAAACGGAACTTGAGCACCTGGGCGCTTTGCGGGACCGCGGGGTTCATCCGGATGAGCCGCGCCGCCACCACGCTCTCCGATGGCTCCGTGGAGTCGGTCCGCTGGACCTCGTAGCCCACGCTCGTGAGATAGTCCGCCACGTACCCGGCGAACCGCTCGCGGCCGATGCCGCGGGCTCGGAGCCAATCACCGTTTTCGGTCATGTGCATTCTTCAGGGAACGATCGATGCTGCGAAGAAGGCCAAGCATCATCCGGAGTTCTGCTTCGGCCGGTGTCGAACGACCCAGAACGCGCCGAAAAAGGAGCTCGAGCCCTTTCCGCTTGTGTCGAGGGTAGCCGACCTTCCCCATAAGCTCATTGAGCCGTCTCAAAAAGAGCTCTCTCTCGGGACCGTTGAGCTCGATGAGGTCCGGGGCCGGGGTGCTCTCGGGGTCGTCGGTTCCCTTGCCCCGATGGATGGAGTAGAGCATGACCCCCACCGCATGGGAGAGGTTGAGCGTGGGGAACTCCCGGCGGGCCGGGATGTGGACCAGGAGGTCGCATCGGGCGAGCTCGTCGCGCCCGAGACCATTATCCTCGGGACCGAACACGAGCGCTAGCCGACCCTCGACCGGCCGGATCAGCTCGGCCAGCCGCTCCGGAGCGATGGAGCGTCGCAGGAAGGCGGTCGAACGGCCGTAGGAGAGGTCGGTGGTGCCGACCACGAAATCGCTGTCCTTGACCGCCTCGAAGAGGTCCCCGAAGATCTTCGCGCCCTTGAGGAACGAGACCCCGGCCATCGCGCGCCGGCGTGCATCCTGTCCGAGAGGGGCGCGGGGCGTGACCAGTACGAGACGCTCGGCCCCGAAGTTCTTGGCCAGGCGTGCGACGGCCCCGACGTTGCCGTCCTCCTTCGGACGGACCAGGACGATCGTGATCCGCGCCGTCACGCCGCCGCGGCCTCCGCGAACAGGCGCTGGACCATCCACTCCGGGTCGAACCGGGTCAGGTCCGAGTACCCCTGTCCGACCCCCACGAAGAGGATCGGGCGCTCCGTGATGAACGAGGCGGAGAGGGCGGACCCGCCCTTCACGTCGGCATCCATCTTCGTGATGATGAGGCCGTCGACCTCGAGGGCGGTCTGGAAGAGCTTCGCCTGGTCGGCGACATCGTTGCCGCTCAGGGCATCGCCCACGAACAGCGTGAGGTTCGGATGCGCCACCCGCCGGATCTTCTTCGCCTCCTCGATCAGGTTCTCGTTCGTATGCTGCCGGCCGGCGGTATCGACCAGGACCACGTCGAGCCCACGCGCCTTCGCATGCTCGATGGCGTCGAACGCGACCGCGGCGGGGTCGCTCCCTTCCTGCTGGCGCACGACCTTGATCCCGAGGCGCTCTCCATGGACGAGGAGTTGCTCGATCGCCCCGGCCCGGAACGTGTCGGAGGCCGCGATGACCGGCTTCAGCCCGTGGTCGCGGAACCATCCGGCGAGCTTGGCGATCGTCGTCGTCTTGCCGGTCCCGTTGACCCCCACAAAGAGGATGACGTAGGGTTTGGGGGAGTTCGTGCGGACCGTCTCGAGCAGATCCGGGGCCGGGCGCGCCAGGATCGCTCGGACCGAGGTCTCGAGGCTCCCTTTGATCGTTCGCTCGATGTCGACCCCCCACCGGACCTTCTTTCCGCGCAGGTCCTTCCGGAGGTTCTTGCGCAACCGCTCCACAACCGGGAGGGCGACGTCCGATTGCAGCAGTACGAGCTCGAGGTCATCCAATACCTCGTCCAGATTGCTGTCCTTGATCCGTGACCCCAGGAGCCCTTCCGTGAACGTATCGTCGGGAGTGGCGGGACGGGCCCCGACAACCGGGGCCCCCGGCTCCTCCGGGGGATCCGCAGGCGCGGACGCGGAGCGACCCTTGAGCCGGGCCTTAATCGCCGCCCACATCTTCCGGGGCGAGCGCGTCGCGGCCCGGGCCACCTTGCGAAAGCGACTCCAAGCGTCGACTGAGCAACTGGATCCGTTCGTCGAGGGCACGGGCCTGCCCTTCGAGGTCGGTGGCGGCCTGCTCGATCTTCGTCATGCGTTCGGTGAGGACCTCGGTGACCTGAGCGCGGTCCATCTCGACGACCACGCCCGATCCCACGCCGACGAGCACAGGAGAATCCTTTATCGGCGTACCCCGGACAAAGGTATCTCCACCGAGGGGCACCAGGATCTCCCCATCCGCATGGAGACGTTCCAGGCCGTCCAGTGCCTCGCGGGCCCGCAGGTGCTCGGCCCGGGAGGCCGAGAGGTATTGCAACTGCTGGAGCATCGCATTGAGCTGGCTCCGATAGGCGTCGAGACGGGCGAGCTCCTCCTGGACCTGTTGCTCGGTTGGCGGAGCGGCCATGCTCATTGGGTCATCTCCTCCACCTTCTCGATCTGGATCAGGTGACGCTTCACGTGATGGCAGCCGCCGATCTCGGAGAGCGCCCACTCCTTGGCCTGGTCGGCGGACGGGGCCTCACATTCCTTCGTGAACGATTGCCGGTAGGCCCGCCGGGCAACGAAACTACCGGTGACCGACCAATGGGGCATCAACGACCTATGGACGGCCGGCGCACCCGGGTTCCGTTCTTAACACTTTGGTGAGCGGCCCGCCGAGGGAACTCTCGGCGTCGCCGGGATCCGCAGCAGAATACAGAACGGGTATCGGTGGATCGCCCGGTAGCTCGATCGTTTCACGCTCGCTCGCGCAGGGATTCGACGCGGCGGCGTTCCATCAACCACCGGATCTGGCGCTTCTCGAGACTCTCCGTCGGTAGCTCTGGCGCGATAGATGGCGCTGCCGCTTTCGGATCCGGAGCGCGCGGGCGCTCGTCCTCCCGGGGCAGCTCGTCGAGCGAACGGGGTGCTCGCCGACGTCCGGTCACGTGAGCAGCTCCTGAACGGACCGCCATCGCGCGAGTACCTCCTCGTCGGTGAACCCCACCGTGGGCGAGAAGACGACGCGATCCCCCCACACCTCGCGCGCCGACGGGTAATCATCGACCAGCAAAGGAAGAACGATCCCATCCGCGCCCGAGCCGGTCGCGATCTCGTTGAGAATGGGGCCGGATGACAGCGCGTCGGCGGGGAGCTGTTGGATGACCGCCTTGGGATCGAACCGCAAGAGCACGGAACGGGCGAGGTCCTCTCCGTCCGAGGTCGTGACCAGAAAGGCCCGGCACCCCCGCTTCATCATGAGAAAGGCCCCTAATGCTCCACGAGGCCCGTCCACGAGCGCGACGACCGTCCCGGCCACGCCGAGGGGAAGCCCTCCGGGACCGCGCCGCCGTCCGAAATAGATGTACGTCCGGGGTCCCCGGACCTCGACGAACACCTCCACCTCCGGATGGGTCAGATCGACCTTGAGGGCACGCTCGGGCCAATGCTCGAGGACGACCTCGCCCAACTGGGCCGCGAGCTCTTGGCTCGAGAACGGGTGCTGTCCGGTGCGGCGGGCCCGGATCGCGAACCGGCGTCCCGGCGTGAGCTCCCCATCGCCCAACCGCAGGACCTCCTGCGAGATGGCGGCCACGTCGGTCGCGAGCTCGTGCGCGACGCTGACCGAGGTCACACCGAAGACGCGTCGGCCGAGCGCCGCGGCCGAACCCGCGTCCGTGGACTCGATGTAGAGATGTCCGTGATCGGCCCGGATGCGGCACTCGCTCTTCGCGGAGAGGAACTGGTCGAGCAGATTGCGTCGCAGGGTGCGTTCGAACTCCCGGCGTACCGGCGCCGATTTGAGCCCGAGCTCGCCGTAGCGGACGATGACGATCGGTGACACGAGGAATCATTAAGAAATGCGCTCTCTATGACGCTTTGCCCGGGAAGATGTCGAGCTCGGTTCCTTCCTCGGGCAATGCGTCCCCGTACGATCCCTGGGCCCCGATCCTCGACGATCTGCTCGATCGGCTCGCGCCGGCGCTTGCCAGCCGCGGTGCGCCCGGCGACCGGGAGCTGTTGCGCCAACAGCTCGATCTATCGGGCTCTTCCGGCTGGGACGTCGCGCTGGCGCTGCATCGCCTCGCGAAACCGCTCGGCCTGCCACCCGCGGAGGTCGCTCGCGGCCTCGCGCAGGAGCTCCCGCACATTCCCGGGCTCGGTCTCGCGGAGCCGGTCGGGGCCTATCTCAACTATCGAGCGGATCCCGAGGTCCTCGTGCCCCGCACGTTGGCGCTCGTCTTCTCCCGAGGAGGCGAGTACGGGAACCTTCCGCCCCGCGAGACGTCGGTCTGCGTCGAACACACGAGCGCGAACCCTGTCATGAAGTTCCACATCGGGCGGGTCCGCAATGCGATCATCGGCGATACGCTCGCCCGGGTCCTCCGCGCGGACGGGTGGCCCGTCGTCACCCAGTACTATGTCGATGATATGGGCCGCCAGGCCGCCTTCATCACGTGGATCTGGTCGAAGCCGTACGCCGAGTGGCCCCCTTCGGTCCGCGAGCAGGTCCCCGAGCCCGGGCCGGCGGAGAGCGCGCGAGAGAAACCGGACCACCGGCTCGGTCGACCCTACGTTCCCGTCAGTCAGTACTTCAAGGACCATCCGCAGGCCGCGGGTGAGCTCGCGGAGCTGATCCATCAGCTCGAGAGCGGGACCCCGCCCCCTTTGCACCGACGATTGGCCGAACAGATCCTGTCGGGGATGCTCGAATCGCTCTCCCGTCTCGAGATCCACTTCGACGAGTTCGTGTGGGAATCCGACTTCGTGCATGACGGCTCCGTCGAGCGCATCGTGGAGCGCCTTCGCTCGGGCCCCCACGCGCACCAAGAGGAGAACGGCGCGCTGGCCATCGATGGGGGCACGCTCGGCCTTCCCAAGGAATCCAGCAAGATCATCGTGGTCCGCGGGGACGGGACCAGTCTCTACCCGACGAGGGACGTGGCGTACCATCTGCAGAAGTTCGCGCGGTTCCCGCGGGTCATCGACGTGCTGGGTCAGGACCACCTGCTCCACGCCAAGGTCCTCGGGGCGCTCCTCTCCGAGATCGGCGAGCCGCGCCGGCCGGAGTTCGTCTTCTACCAGTACATCACCCTCCCGGGTGTCGGGAAGATGTCCTCCCGTGGGGGTCAGGCGGTCTTCCTCGATGACCTACTGGAAGAGGCCGTCGCGCGCGCGCGCAAGGAGGTCATGGCGCGACGAGAGGATCTGGAGGCGTCCGAGATGGAGGAGATCTCCCAGAAGGTGGCCGCGGCCGCGATCCGCTACCACATCGTGCGGATCGCACCCGAGAAGGCGGTGGAGTTCCAATGGGAGGATGCCCTGTCCTTCGAAGGCCGCAGCGGCCCCTTCCTGCAGTACTCGTATGCCCGCGCCTCGAGCCTGCTCCGGAAGGCGGAGCGGCCGACCGGGCCGTACACCTACGCTGCGGACCAGCTCGTGGAGCCCGACGAGCTCGGGCTGGTGAAGGCGATCTCCACGCTTCCCCGGACGGTGTCGTACGCCGCTCGCACGGCCCACGTCCATACGGTCGCGACGTACGCCCATGAGCTCGCAGATCGGTTCAATCGCTTCTACCAACTGATCCCCGTGCTCAAGGCGGAACGCGAGCGAGAGAGCCGGATCGCCCTCGTCGCGGCCTTCCGGCAGACCCTCGGCAACTCTTTGGGACTCCTGGGGCTCGACCGTCTCGAACGGATGTGAACCGGCCCGGGCCCGCGGGCACGGGAAGCCTAGGTTCCGGATCCCCCGGCCACGGCGGAGCGGGTGCTCTAATCCGCGCTCCGGTCGATCTTCGGCGAAGTAAGATATACCGGGCACGTTACGGAGGTAGGGGCAACGGTTCGGATGGGCCTTCTTGCGGACTTCAAGGCGTTCCTCCTCAAGGGCAGCCTGGTGGCGATGGCCGTGGCCTTCGTCGTCGGCCTCGCGATCGTCGCCTTGGTCATGGCGCTGGTGATCGACGTCATCGATCCCGCCATCGCCGTGTTCTTCAATGTGAGCTTCATGTACCTCTGGGCTCCGACCGTCAACGGCAGCCGGTTCTATTTCGGCGCCCTCCTGGGGGCGGTGATCAATTTCCTCATCCTGATGGCCGTGGTCTTCTTCTTGATCGTGGAACCGGTCGCGGCGGCCGAGAAACGCCGCGCGGCCCGGAAGGCCAAGGAGCCCGACACCACGCGCGATTGCCCGTTCTGCCTTTCGAAGATCCCGGTAGCCGCATCCCGGTGTGCGTTCTGTACCTCGACCGTGACCCCGACGGCCCCGGCTAGCGCCTAGTTCCGACCAACGGGTCGATCACGCCCGCCTCGGCAAAGCCGGTGGCCCGGAGCCGGCAGGAATCGCAGCGACCGCACGGCCGCGCCCCGCCCCGGTAGCAGCTCCAGGTCCTCTCCCACGGCACTCCGATCCGTTCGCCGAGCCGCACGATCTCGGCCTTCGTCAAGCGCAGGAGCGGGGCGCTCACCCGGACGGCCCTTTGGTCCTCGACGCTGGCCTTTGTCGCCAACCGGGCCAGACGCTGGAACGCGCGGAGATACTCAGGGCGGCAATCCGGATACCCGGAGTAGTCGATCGAGTTGATACCGAGGTAGATCTGGTCGAGCTCGTGGCTCTCGGAGTACGCGAGGGCCAAGCTCAGGAGGACCGTGTTCCGGGCCGGGACATAGGTCGGAGGGATCCCCGCGGGCCGTTGCCCAAGATCTTCCGGTATCGGTCGCTCGCGGTCCGTGAGCGTAGAGGCGAAGAGGGTCGACCGGGGTAATCGGAGGATCTCGTGGGAACGGATCCGGTAATAGCGGGCGAGCGCGCGCGCCGAGCGGATCTCGCGTTCGTGCCGCTGACCGTAGATGACGGTCAGCGCGTGGACCTCTTCGAGATTCCGAACGGCCAGGGCCAGGCTCGTCGCCGAGTCCATCCCGCCGGACAGAAGAACGACCGCCCCTCTTGATCGAACTACCCGTCGGACCACGGAGCTATCCCACGACCCGGACGATCGTGCCGGCGATCAGGACCGAGATGAGCATCGAACCAAAGTTCGTGGAGTGCTTGGTGAGGAACCCGCGGTTCTCGAGCACCTCGCCAAGCACGCTATCGACCTGACATCCGAGGAAGCCGGCGGCGATCACGGCCAGCAGGAAGATCGCGATACCGGGCGAAGGGAGGCGCGCGAGAAGGATGAGACCGAAGGCGATCAAGGCGGTCGTGCCGGCCCCGACGAACGCCCAGGCCTCCCCGTACGCCGTCACCCCTCCGTTCGTTCCGGCAACGACCTTTCGGAACGTGAGAATGCTCCGCGCTCCTTGGGACAGGACCCCGAACTCGCTCGCGAACGTGTCCGACGCCCCGAAGGCCAGGGCGGCGGAGTAGAGCACCGCGAACTCGGATGCGGAGACCAGGCCCGCATCGAACGTAGTGATCAGGGCCAATCCGGTCGGGATCAAGATGTGGGCCAGAACGTTCGATACCCCGCGCTCTCCCGCGCGCCCCTCTTGGACGTTGCTTCGCTTCTTCTGATCGAACTGATATCGGGTGGCCACCACGCTCCCGACGACGAACAGCACCATCAGCGCCAGGAACGGGAAACCGACGGTCACGACGATGATCGAACCGAAGACCGCGGCCACCGCGCCGGCCAATGGGGTCAACGCCCGGCTCAACGTCGCGCCGGCCGCGAGCAGGACCGTGATCAGGACACCAAGGATCGCCGGGACCAGGGAGAGTACCACACGAAATCCTTCCCTCCGATGAAGAGTTCTCCCTTACAAGGTTTCTGGCGCGCGGGGAGACCACGATCGGCCGCGGCCACGCGGTCGCCCCCTCGTCGGCGGCGAAGTACGCGCGTACGTACACTGAGGGTACCGCTAACCTCGGGCCAGGATGCGCCGGACCGCTCCCAAGAAGTGATCCGACTTTAGATCGGGAACGATCCCTCTTTCGCGGAGCTCGTTCTCGAGATCGCGCTCATGGCCCGGGGGGCGGACGAGCGCGGTGAGCAGCCCGAGGGTCTCCCCGGCCTCCATGTCCAGGCTCCGGTCGCCGATGACCGCGCTCGCGTTCCATCCGAGGCCGAGGTCCGTCGCGGCGCGCTCGAACAGCTGCGTCTTCGGTTTGCGGCAGGCGCACCCGGCGTCGGGGCGGTGCGGGCAGTAGTAGAACGCGTCGATCCCCGTTCCGTGTCGGTCCAGGAGCTCGTTGACCCGGCGATGGATCGCCTCCACGATCTCGACGGTGTAGTAGCCCCGTTCGATGCCGGATTGGTTCGTGATACACACAACGACGTATCCGTGCTCCTTGAGGAGCCGGATCCCCACGGGGACCGTCGGAAAGAGCTCGAGACGCGAGGGATCCGAAAGATATCGAAGGTCCGGGTTCAGCGTGCCGTCCCGGTCGACGAAGACCGCTCGCCGAACACGCCGGGAGCCGTTCGAGGTCACAGGTCCGGAGGATGGCTCGAGCAGGTCGGGCATAACGGTGCTGGCCGGGCCACGCTCCGTTCCTCTAAGGCGTTTTGATGGCCGGACCGGTACGACCGACCGGAGGTGGCGGGGCACGATCCTTCTGCGGCCATGCGTTCGGTGAGGGGCGCCCGTACCCGGAGGCTCCAGGAGACCTGGCTCGCTGCGGTCGATCGAGCGGTCGGTGGGGCCCCCGTGGCCTCGGTCCTGTACTCCGGTGGGCTCGATTCCTCCCTCGTGGCCCGGTCCGCGCGGGACCGATGTGCGCTGAGGCTCGTTGCGATCGGAACGGTAGGATCGTTCGACCTGCGGCAGGCCGAGAGCGGAGCGCGCGCTCTCGACATGGAGGTCGACCGAAGGATCATCGGTGAGCGGGAGATACGCGGGGTGCTCCAGGACTGGAAGGAGGAGCTCACGGGCCTACCGGAGCCGTCGTTCAGCGTCACCGTGGCCATGATCCTCGCTCTGCAAGCCTCCCCGAGGGGTCGGACCCTGTGCGGCCAAGGGGCGGACGAGCTGTTCCTCGGGTACGCCCACTTTCGCGGGCTGGGCCCGGATGAGGCGGTCGCTCGCCGAAGGTCGGATCTGAGCTGGCTCCTCGAATCGGACTGGCCCCGGGCCGTGCGGATCGCCCGACGGCTCGGCCAGGACCTTTGGTCCCCCTTCGTCGACCCGAACCTGGTGGACCTCGTTCTCGGGGAGGACATCGCGGACTACCTCCCCGTCGGCGCGCAGCACAAATCGGTACTGCGTGGGCTCGCGGAAGCGTGTTCGGTGCCCAGCGCGCTTGCGGCCCGGCCGAAGAAGGCGCTCCAGTACGGGAGCGGCGTAGCCGCTATCGTCCGGTCGATCCGCAAGGGGTCCCCAGCCCCGCACTAACCTGCGATGATGCGGGTCCCCGCCTCGTCGTGCAAGGCGCGGGAAAGAGACGGGATGTCCGTGATGATGACCCTCCTGCCTCCCGACCGGAGGAAGTTCAACCCTGCCTGGACCTTGGGCCGCATGCTCCCCTCTCCGAACTCGCCGCGGGCCAGGAGCGGCTCGATCTCGGAGAGCGTGACCTCCGACAGCCAACGCTCCCACGGCTTCTTGTAGCCGACCGCCACCGCGGGCACGTCCGTCACGATGGCCAGGGTGTCCGAGCGGGTCTCGGCCGCCACCATCGCCGCCGTGAGGTCCTTGTCGATGACCGCATCGATCCCTTCGTACATTCCGCCGGCGCGCTCCACCACCGGGATCCCTCCGCCGCCCGTCACGATGGGGACCACCTTTCCCAAGAGGCCCTGATCGATCCAGGTCCGGAACGCCTCGGCCTCCACCCATTTGACCGGAAGCGGGGACGGCACGACCCGGCGCCAGCCTCCGCGGCCCCCGTCGTAGTGCATGATCCACCCCTCGCGTTTTCTAAGGATCCGTGACTCCGCCTCGTCGTACAGCCTCCCGACCGGCTTCGACGGGTTCCGGAACGCGGGATCGCGAGCGGAGACCGCGACCCGGCAGACCCACGGAAGGACCGTGCGAGCGATACGGGCCCTCTGGAGCGCGGGAGTGAGCTCTTGGGCGATCAGGTACCCGATCTGACCTTGGGTCTCGGCGCCCAGGACGTGCATGGGACGCGCCGGCACCTCGCGGGCCGAAAGCTCGTTCTGTCGAAGGAGCTGGCCCACCTGGGGGCCGTTCCCGTGGGTCAGGATCAGCTCGTGCCCGTCCCGAAGGATCTCGACGAGCGTCGGGGCCGTCGCACGCATCTGGAGGATCGCCTCCGCCCAATCCCCGGTCCCGCCGGGTCGAGAGAGCGCGTTTCCTCCGAGCGCGGCGAGAACGCGTGCCATATCTCGTTCGAAAGACGTTCGTCCCCGCTTATCTCAACTCCTACGCGCGGGATGGAGCGACCGGACTCGCGGATCCGCGACGAGCGGCGCGACTTTCGCCCGATGGGCTAAATATACCGGCTCACGTGAGCGGCGCGTGGTGGATCCGACCGAGGATCTGATCTGTCCGGTCGATTTCCGTTACGGTCGGCCCGAGGTCCGCCGTCTCTTCACCCGCCGGGCCCGGCTCGACCGCGCCCTACGGGTGGAGGCTGCGTTGGCCCTCGCCGAAGCGGAGCTCGGACGGATCCCAATCGAGGCCGGGGCCTCCATCGAGCGGGCCGCCAGCGGCTCGAAGGTGACCCTGGCCCGTGTCGATGCGCTCGAGGCCGAGCTCAAGCACGACGTGATGGCGATCGCCCGGGCCCTCGCGGAGCAGGCCGGAGAGGCGGGCGCCTGGGTCCACTACGGGGCCACCTCCGCCGACATCACGGAGTCCGCCCTCGCGCTCGAGCATCAGGCCGCCGCACGGATCCTCCGCGCCGACCTCACCGATCTCGCCCGAGCGCTCCTGGATCTCGCCCGTCTTCATCGGGCCACCCCTTCGGTGGGGCGCACGCATGGTCAGCACGCGGTGCCGTTGAGCTTCGGGTACAAGATGGCGGGGGCCGCGGCCGAGGTCCTGCGTCACCGGGACCGGCTGGACGAGCTCATGCCGAGGCTCGCGGTCGGGAAGATGGCCGGCGCCGTCGGAACGGGCGCGGGGTTCGGAGATCAAGCCGAATCGATCGAGGAGCGCGTGATGGCGCGGCTCGGGCTCACGGCCGATGAGGCGCCCACCCAGATCGTGGGTCGGGACCGGATCGCCGAGCTGACCAACCTCCTCGCGCTCGTCGCGTCGACCGCGGAACGTTTGGCGACCGAGGTCCGGAACCTGCAACGGACCGAGATCGGGGAGGCCGCCGAGCCGTTCGACGAGGCCCGCCAGGTGGGGAGCTCGACGATGGCCCAGAAACGCAATCCGATCGTCACGGAGAATGTCACGTCGCTCGCCCGACTCGTCCGTGCGCTCGCGCTCCCCCCGCTCGAGAACATGGTCCTCTGGCACGAGCGCGACCTATCGAACTCGGCCAACGAACGGATCGTCCTGCCTCACGCGATCGTGCTGACCGATGACCTTCTGACCAAGCTCACCACCGTCTTCCGCGGCCTGAAGATCGATACCGGGCGCATGGCGGAGAACCTCGATCGGTCGAAGGGGAACGTGATGGCCGAGAACCTGATGCTCGCCCTCACGGCCCGAGGCGTGCCACGGGCCGAGGCGCACGAGATGATCCGTACATTGACCCGTGACGAGGGGACCCGCGTCCCCCTCGCGGTCCGGGCCCAGAACGAGCCTTCGATCACCAAATGGCTCACGGCCCCGGAGATCCTGGAGCTGCTCGACCCCGAGAGGTACGTCACCTCCGCGGCGGCCAAGACGGATCGGGTGATCGCCCGCCTGGGGCCAAGGTTGGAACAATGAGCCCAGATCACCCTTGGGTCGCGACGATCGATATCGAACGCGGCACCCGAACCGCCGCCGAGCATCTGGTACGGACGCTCGCCCCGGAGGTCCAGCGCGAGGTCCCCCGGGCACGCTCGGTCGTGGAACGAAAGGCGACCACGCATGTGGTCATCACCATCCACGCACGGGACACCGGCGCGTTGCGGGCCGGGCTCAACACGTACCTCGGATGGCTCGATCTGGTGGAGGCCACCGAGGAGGTGGCCCGGTCCGCGCCCGACCCGTGACGTTCCGCCAAAACTCCCGAAGCGCTTATCTTGGACCCGCGGCGTGACCGCTCGTGGCCCTTCCAGCGAAGCTCCAGAACGACCTGAAGCAGTTCCAGCGCCTGCAGCAGGAGCTGTCGACGATCTCCCAGCAACGCCTTCAGATGGACCTCAAGCTTCGGGAGACCACCCATACCCTCGAGGATCTCAAGAAGGTCCCCGAGGACGCGGCGATCTATCGTCCGGTCGGGGGCCTCCTCGTCAAGGCCTCGGGGCGTAAGGAGGTCGAGGACCTCCTCACGGAAGAGAAGGAGACGCTCGAGATCCGGGTCAAGGCCCTGGAGCGCCAGGAGAACCATTTGAAGGACCGCTACACGACGTTCCAGCGCGAGCTCACGGAGGCCCTCCAGGCGGCCGGAGTGGCGACGGCGGGCGGCGCCGAGAGCTAGGACCCGCTCCCGTTCAGATCTTTCGGTGGACCAGCTTACCGGCGATCTCGCCGAGCAGGGGTCGGGCCGACCTTGGGATCGACCGGCTCCGTTCGATCCGTGCGAGGGCCCTCCGGTGGAGCCTTCCGATGCGCTCCTCGGAATCGTCCAGGCTCCCCGTGGTCCGGATGATCTCGCGGGCGCGAGCGATCATCGTCTCGGACGCGCGGGGGTTGCCGAGCACCGATCGGAGCTCCTCTCGCTCGGTCCCGTGGGCCTTGCGCCACGCTCGCACCACGAGCAGGGTGCGCTTGCCCTCGATGAGATCGTTCGCGCTCTTGCCGGCCGCGCCGGCATCGAACCCGGTCCCGAGGACGTCGTCCCGCAGCTGGAACGCGATACCCAGATCGATCCCGATCGAGTCGAGGTCCGAGAGAAGGGCCTTCGACCCTCCGCCGAGGTACGCCCCGATCCGTAGCGGGGAGGCGACCGTGTAGATCGCCGATTTGAGCTCGTGAACGAGCAGCACCATCTTGTCGGTCACCTGGTCGACCGGCCGGGCGCCGTTCTCGATGTCGAGGAGCTGACCGTAGGCGGTCTCGCGCGTCATCCGTACGAACTCCTCGACCGCCGCGAGACGGCGTTCGATCGCGACCTTGGTACGGAGCAACGCGGCGATGGTGAACGGTTCCTGCAGGTCCCCCAGCGTGATGCCGAGACCGACACCGAGCTCGTCGGGGTCGCCCGTCGCTCCGATCTTCCGCATGCGTTCGGCCAGGGCGCGGTGCACGGTCGGTCCCCCGCGCCGTTGCTCGGAGTGATCGATGATGTCGTCGTGGATCAGCATCCAGCTCTGGAAGTGCTCCAACGCCGCGGCGGCGGGGAGCGCGGGAGCCGGGGAGGAACGCGTGGCCAGATGGAAACCCGCGAGCACGAGGAGGGCCCGCAGGCGCTTACCCCCGCGCAGCGTGAACCCCTCAAGGGTCCCCACGTACGGTCGGAAGACCGGGGCGACCCGCCGTTTCTCCTCGGCATAGCTGTGGCGGAGGCTCGTTTCGAGACGGGGAAGATACTCGGAGAGCGCTTCGAAATCCACGGTCGCGAGTTGCACCGACGAAGCCACGTATTTAACTCTGGGCCCATTTTCAGGCTCCATGCCGAGCCCCGCGTTCACCGAGCTCGTTGGCCGGTTGATCGAGGCGATGGGGCAGAGCGTGGACCGGGTGCGACCGGTCGCCGAAGGATTGGTCGTTCACACCTCGGATGGTTTTCTCTACGTCTTCATCGAGGACCCGGACGAGCTCTCGCTCACCGGGGTCCAACAATTGCTCGGTCAGGCCAAGGGAAGCCCGGTCCGGGTGGTGTTCCTTACACCTGGACGGATGCCGCTCGCTCTCCTCGCCGAGCTGGCGAGGCAGGGGGCCACCTTGGTGGACGGGGCGCGTTTCCTGGAGCTGGCCAAGAGCCTGGGCCTCGAGACCTATCTGGGGGAAGGGCCTCGACCGCCCGCGACCTCGGTCCGGGCCCGCCTCCTACCGAGCGCCCTTCAGCTCGACGTGATCCTGGCCCGGGCTCGGTCCTGGCAGGATTGGGGGGTTCCGGCGCTCGCCCTCCGGTTCTTTCGCCAGGCCACCGAACTCAAGCCCGAGTTCGTCCCGGCCCGGAACGGGATCGGGCGAGCCCTCTTGGGGCTCGGTCTGACCGCCGATGCCGAGCACGTGTTCAACGAAGTGCTGAGCTCGCATCCGACGGACGTCGAGGCCAAGCTGGGACGGGCGGCCGTGCTCGGGGCACAGGGCCGCGCGCTCGAGGAGATCGCCGCCTACCGGTCCCTCCTGGAGGAGGAGCCGGCCCGGACCGACGTCCGGGCCCACCTGGTGGCCGCGCTGGTCGATCTTCCGGACTGGATGCTGGCCCAGGCCGAGATCGAGAAGATGCTGTCCGCGACCCCAGAGGATCCCCGGCTCCGGTTCCTCTACTCGGTGGCGATCGAGAAGAACGGCGATCCGGCGTCCGCGGAACAAGAACGGGATCGGGCCCGCTCCTTGGGACTGCCGATCGAGACCGAACGGATGCTCTGCGAGCGGTTGGGCCTTCCGAGGCCGCCGCAACGGAGCGAGACCTCCGCGCCGAGCGCTCCCGGCACCGAGGAGGTCACGGTCACCTCCCCGACCCCTTCCGAAGAGATCGCTGGGAACCCTCGAGCTCCGGCACGGGCGCGCTCGCGGTCCGGTCACCGGGGGCGGACCCGTACGACCTCGACACACGCCCGCAAAGCTAAGTAGGGTCCCTTCGGGTCCCCGCGATCGCCCCTCACTAGTTGGTTACGATGCGGGTGATCTCGTTGCTTCCCAGCGCGACCGAAACGGTCGCCGCGTTGGGGCACTCCTCCTGGTTGGTCGGCCGGAGCGAGGAGTGCGACTTTCCCCCCGAAGTGGCGGCCCTTCCCGTCGTGATGAGGGCTCGCTCACTGGACCGGGACCATTCCTCCTCCGAGATCGATGCGCGGGTCCGAGAGACCCGTGCGAAGCATCAGAGCCTGTACGAGCTCGATCTCGACCTGCTCGAACGACTGTCCCCCGATCTCCTGATCACTCAGGACCTCTGCTCGGTATGCTCCGTCACGGAGCAAGAGGTCGCCGACGCCTGCCGGCGCTCGGGCATCTCCCCTCGGATCGTCTCCCTGAGCCCGACACGCCTCGCGGAGGTCTGGGATAACATCCGGACGGTGAGCGAGGCCCTCGGGGACCCATCGGCCGGCGAACGGCTCCTTCGAACCCTACGCCCGGACGAGCGCGCGCAGGCGACCGGTTCAAAGGTGGCCGTCGTGGAGTGGCTGGACCCGCCGATCCTCGCGGGTCTCTGGACCCCCGATATCATCGAACGGGCCGGAGGCATCCCGGTCCTTGGGAGGGCGGGGGAGCCCGGGATACGGACCGACTGGGAGAGGCTGGGCCAAGAAGAGATCGACCTCCTGATCCTGAGCCCCTGTAGCTTTGATGTTCCCAGGACCCGACGCGAGCTGAGCGATCCGAGGATCGCCGCTTCGGTCGCCCAGATCCGGCCCCGACTCGGGACGTGGTTGGCCGACGAGGCCTACTTCAGCCGACCCGGGCCAAGACTCGCGGAGGGGGTCCGGCTGGTCCGCGAGCTCGTTCACCGGTCCGCTCCGACCGCCCCGATGCCGGTGGAACGGTGGTCGCCCCCCGAAGTGCTCCTGGGGGCCGCACCATGAGCGCCTGGAGACCGACGTCGAACTACCTGTACGGGACCCCCGCGCTACCCGCCCGCCGGCCGGTCACCACCTCGCGAACGGAGCTGATCCATATCACCATCGCCTTCGTGGTCCTGTCCGTGGATTTCACGATATTGATCTCGAGCTGGGGACAGGACCTCTATACCGGCGTCCTCCGGACCTCGTTCAGCCCGTACGAGATCCTGTTCGGTGTCCTGGCCGGGTTCTCCGGTTTCCTCGCCCACGAGCTCGCGCACAAGATCTCGGCCGAGCGGTCGGGATATTGGGCCGAGTTCCGGATGTCCCCGTTCGGTCTCCTCCTCTCGCTCATCACGTCGGTCCTGGGCTTCCTCTGGGCGGCGCCGGGGGCCACCGTCATCGGTGGGATGCAGGACATCCGGGCCTGGGGTCGGACGAGCCTGGCCGGCCCGGCCATGAACCTCGGCGAAGGGGCCATCCTGGTCGCCGCCGCGGGCGGGGTCGATCTTCTCGGGTACGGCACGCTGGCCTCGCTGCTCGCGCTGGTGGCGCTGATCAATGCGTACTTCGCGGCGTTCAACCTGCTCCCGTTCGGTCCTCTGGACGGGCGCAAGGTCTGGACCTGGAACAAGGGCGTGTGGGCGGGCAGCTTCGCCGTCGCGGTGGCGTTCGGGATCGTCATGGCGATCGCGCTGTTCACCTCGATCCGACTGGTATGAGGGACGGGGATGGTGGCCACCAACGTCCGGGAACTGGGTCGGAACCGACTCCTTCTTGACCTGGGCTTCCGGGACACGGAAGGGCTGGTCGCGAGCTATCTCCTGCCGCTCCCCGACTCGGGCTGGGCCGTCATCGAGACGGGTCCCGCGTCCTGCCGGGAGCTCTTGGCCCGAGGGCTCGATCGCGCGGGGATCTCGAGGGACCAGGTCCGTCAGGTCTTCGTCACCCACATCCACCTGGACCACGCCGGCGGGATGGGAGTGGTCGCCGAGATGTTCCCTCAAGCGACCCTGTACGCGCACGCGCTCGGGGTGCCTCACATGATCGACCCGTCGAAGCTGATCGCGAGCGCGCGTCGGGCCTGGGGCGCGGCCGCGGACCCGCTCTGGGGACCCATCGTTCCGGTCCCGGCGGATCGGATCGTCCCGCTCCACGGGGGCGAGCGGTTCCCGCTGGAGGGCGGAGAGCTCGAGATCATCGACACCCCCGGCCATGCGAAGCATCATCTCGCGCTGTTCGACACGGGGACCCAGGGGCTCTGCTCGGGGGACGGCGCGGGCGTCCGATTAGAGGGTTCGTCCCGGGCCCGTCCGGCGGTCCCGCCTCCGGACCTGGACGTCGAGCTCTTGGTCCAGAGCGTGGAACGGATGCGCGCGCTGGCGCCCCGGACGATCTACTATAGCCACTTCGGCCCGAGCTCTGGTGGGGCCGAGGAGCTCCAAGAGTACGTACGGACCGTCCGGGCCTGGACCGATCGGGCCCTGACGGCCGCGCGCACCTCCCCGTCGGAGCCGGCCATCGCGGATGCTCTCCGCACCTACGAGAAGGAGACCCGGGACCAGCAGGGGGTCAAGGTCGGGGAGGGGGATAGTGGCGAGCTCGTGTCGGGCTACGACCTCGCTGCCAAGGGGTTCCTTCGATACTTCCGGACCCGCGGGCTGATCCCGGCGGAGTGATCGTACGGCTGCCGGGCCCGATCACCGCCATCGCGCCTCCGGGGTCCTGCTCCTGGCCCGGACGGTCTACGCGTTCAATTGGTACAACGTCGGCGCCGTACTGCCGCTCATCGGTTCCGGATTGCACGTGGGTGCGGCCGATCTGGGGATCGTTCTGGGTACGTTCCTCGTCGGCGTGGGAATATTCCAGATCCCCGCTGGGTTCGCGGCGATGCACTGGGGAGCGAGGAAGGTCTCCCTGGCCGGCCTCCTCATCATGGGCCTCGCCTGTGTGGCCTCCGCCTTCTCCCCGACGTGGGAATGGCTCGCCGGCCTTCGGTTCTTTGCCGGAGTGGGCGCCGCGTTCTTCTTCTCGCCGGCCCTGAGTCTCATCGCCTCCTACTATCCGACCGGGGCGAGAGGGCCGGTCATCGGGCTCTACAACGGCAGCTTCAGCATCGGCGGGGCGATCGGACTGTCCGGCGGCGTACTGATCGGGCAAGAGTTCGGCTGGGCCGCCGCCCTCTTGATCGGAGGGATCGCGATGCTTGGAACGACCGGCATCGGTTGGCTGCTCCTTCCTCGGTTCCGGGAGGAGGAGGCGCTGCGAACGCTCGCGGCCCTGTGGTCGGGCAGCCGTGGGATCCTGAGGTCCCGTTCCATCTGGGCGCTCTCGCTGGGGTTGGTCGGTTTCTGGGCGGCCATCTACGTCGTCGCCCAGTACTTCGTGGAATATGCGAGCGTGGACCACCCGGCCTGGGGAGGGATCGTCGCCGGCTCTCTAGCGGGCCTCGTGATCATCCTCTCTTTTCCCGGCGGTCCGGTGGGAGGCTGGTTGGCGGAGCGAGGACACGAGAGGCGCTCGCTCATGATCCTCTTCGGGGTGGTCACCGGCATCTTGGTAATCTTGATCCCGTTCACTCCCCTCTGGGCCCTGTGGCCCCTGTGCGCCGCGCTCGGATTCGTTGACGGGATGGTGTTCGCCATCCTGTACCTGGTACCCTCGTACCTTCCGGAGTCCCGGGGTCATGGGTTGGCGTTGGGTGTGGCCCTGGTCAACTCCGTGCAGGTGTTGATCGGGAGCGGGATATCGATCCTATTCGGGGTGCTTGCCGCCACCGAGGGATACTTCCGCAGTTGGGTCCTCCTCGGCGTGCTGACCATCGTCCTTCTCCCGATCCTTCTCCTGGTCTCGCCGACCCGAGCTACAGGTCGGGAACAGATCGTGCCGGCGGAGGATACTGCCCGGTCCGAGACAGGGTCCTAGCGTTCTGAACGCCGAGTTGCCCCCGTTGGATCGGGCGCTGCCGGAACGTTCGGGCGCCGCCTGTCGGGTGTATGGCGGCATTGTCATTAGGTGGGAGGCTCCGTGCTCCTTCGAAGCCCCGTGGTGTAGTGGCCAAGCATGCTGGCCTTTGGAGCCGGCGACAGCGGTTCGAATCCGCTCGGGGCTATCCATTCGGTCGATACACCCGATCCCGGCCTCTGGGCTTCTTGACCGGACCTTCGATGGCGCCGCCGTTCCCATGCGCCCTGCGGGGGCTGCGCACCCGAGAGCGGCCCAAGATCGTTCGTCGGCCGAGTCTACGGCCGCATAGATCTCATGACGGTCATCTCGAACGCAGGGATCGGCATGGATGCTCCTCTTGGGATCCTTCGCTCTGAGGAGGATCGCCGCGTCGATAAGGCCGGATCACAGCATGCTCCGCTGGTGCCGGCGCCCCGGGCCGTGCGCGGGTCGCGCGTCCCTCAGGCGACCTCGAGCAGACCTGCTCGCGTCGATCCGTGCTCCCCGGGGGCCTCCGTCAGCACGAAGGTAGGGGTCCGGGGTCGGACCCCATAACAGAATATCCGGCCTTGCCTTTCGTTGAACCGGACGTTCACCGCCGCGAGCGGCTTGATCGATTCGAGAAGGGGATCTCCCGTTCGGCCCACCACCATGACGTGGCTCTGGGGGATGCGGCTATACGCTTGGACGAGGGCGGGGAACGAGCTCGGCGCATAGTCCACGCCGACCAATCGTCCGGCCAGTTCCAGTCCCTCCAAGTAAACGATCACCAGTACGGGCCGTCCCATATCGCCCGAGTCGCGGAGGAATCGGTGGATCCCCGGAAGGTTCGGCCCGACCGAGCCGCTCCGACTCGGCGCGCCTGTTGGGTCCGGCGCGGACACCTTCCAATCCGTTGAACGGACCGCGGAGTCGGCGATCTCCGTCGGGTATTCGGATGGGTCGACCGCCGCGAGCAAGCGTGCGTGCTTGCAAAAGTGTCCGGGCTCGACCCAGGTCTTGAGCGCATCCCAGAGCGCCACGGTGCTCATCGTCGGAGGAAGGATGGCGAACACCCGTCCCCCTTCGCTGACCACGTGGACGCCCGCGGTCCACGTGAAGGTCCGCGTTAGATCGTCGGGCGTGTGAGAGGAGAGCTCGAGCAAAGAGACCCCGTTCCAAGGCAATCGGCCGAAGCACCCCGCGAACGTGGGGTTCCCGGGCCAGAGCCCGCTCACCGATGGAGAGGGATCCGCTGCCGGTCGTGCTTCTAGGACCCTAAGGTCGGATCTCGTGGGGGTCAAGCATCGGAACTTCCCTCCTTCGAGCGTGAACGGGTACTGCGGGTTGCCGATCCGGACGCCTCGGAGCTTGGAGAGCGACAGCCATCGCTCCACCCGTTCGTCGGGGGTCTCCAACCTCGTCGTCACGACCGCGTCGACCAGGTAGTCGAGCTCGGTCCGCTCCTCACGCTCGACGACGATCGTCAGCAGCGTCCCCGTGGCAGAGAACCGGTCGATGATCGTCCGCTCCAGTTGCTGGCGGACCGAGAGCACTCCGTTCGTCGGAGAGGGATCCGGCGTCATTCGTTCGACCAAGGCGTCCCACGAGTCGATGACGACCATGGCAGGCTCGAGCGCGCTCTGCGACGCGAGGACATGCGAAAGGGGCGTGGACAACAGTTCGAGCCCGGGGGAGTGCCACCCGCCCATCGAGGGATCCATCTGCTGGGCGACGACGGGGGAGCCGGGAAGGTACTCCTCCATCCGGTTCATCTCCTTCGAGGCATCGACGACCTCGAAGGCCCGCTCCGACCTTCCAAGCCAGGCGAACTGTCGCGCAAGCAGATCCCGGGAGACCCTCGTTGACACCAGGGTTCCCCGACCCGGGAACGAGTCGAGCAACGCGAGCGCGAGCGTCGACTTTCCCGTCCCCGGCGGCCCTCGGATCAGCAGGGATTGCCCGCCGCCCATCGAAATGAACGAGTCCAGCTCGGGAGGTAGATTGACCACAACGCTCATCGATCGCTCCTCAGATCCGGCCGCCTTGGCGACCGGCTCGCGATCATTATTCTGAAGGGCGCGGTTCAAAAAGGTAGGTCCGCGGGCTCAATTCCTGACCGCCCGCGAGACTTCGCTTGGGTCGCAGCTAGCGCTCGCAGGATCCGAGGAAGTTGCCCGCGCATACGG
>JBARHO010000183.1:0-1741 GCA_049799275.1 Thermoplasmata archaeon | reverse complement strand
TCTTCGAGCTGGTCGGCGCGCTGACCCATCGCAGGGTCCTCGAGGAGGAACTGGTCTGGGAGGCGTTCGGGACGTGGATCGAGAACTACTACTGGGCCCTTCGTCACCCGGTCGACCTGATCGACCGGGCCCGAAAGAGCCTCTCCGATCCGCTCGTCTTCCATGAGTTCCAATGGATCCACGATCGCATGCAGCAGATGGACCGTCACACCCTCGGGCCCAGGCACGCGGAGGAGCTCGAGAAAGAGGCCGAGAGCCGCGTGATCCTCGGAAGGGAATCGACCTTAGAGCTCGACTGAGGCCCCGTCCCCGGGAGCACGCTGATCGGCGCTGGCCCATCGACGGCGGTCCCACGTCGGAGGGGGGGGGCCCCCGGCAGTTCAGCTGCTCGAGGAGGGGGCCGCGGAGCTCGACGGAACAGCGGGATGCCCCGATTGTCCTCCCAGAGCTTGGATGCGGCCGACCCAGCCCGAAAGATCGTGAAGCTCGGCTGGGATGCTCTCACCGATCGTGAGAAGCGGGGAGAGGCCCCCGTAGACGCCGAAATCCGCGACGCTGGGCTCGGGTAGGATCCAGGAACGGCCTTCGAGCATTCGGTCCACAAGGGCGAGGTGCGTCACCATGTCTCGGTGGAACTCGTCCCGCCGTGATTGGAGGACGCTCCAGGGGCCGCGGGCCCGGGTCTGCATCTCCTCGAACACCCAGCGCTCCTCGTCGCTCCCCAGGACCGGCGGTACCTTGGTCACCACGGCCCTCCAGACGCGTTCCTCCAGGACCTGGTGACCCCAGTCCTCGAGGACGAGGGCGGTCCCCTTCCACCCGGCCGGGTAGAGGGTGGGGTTCGGCTTCAGCTTCTCGAGGTAGTCCGGGATCTGTTGCCACGTCACCACGCTCTGGCCATGGACCAGGGCGGGTACGTAGTCCTGCCCGCTCTCGCGGAGCAGTTGTTGCCGATCGTGGTAGGGGGTCGGAACGGCGTCGTACGCGATCCCTTTGAAGGCGAGCATTCGCTCCACCGACACGCAGTAGTGGCTGATCGGGAGGGTGAAAAGTCGCGGTTTGGGACCCATGGGACCGCGGACCCTCCTCGGGGTCTTTAGGGAACCGGTCCTCGTTCCACCAGCCAAGGGCCGGCGGAGGGACAGGTATCCTCCCGGATCGGGGAGAGGGACTTGGGACCGCGGGCGTCCTGGTGCTCAGCCCTGGGGCGGGGCATCGACCGAACGAAGGAAATCCCGGAGGACCTCGATGTACCGCTCGCGTTCCTCCCACATGGGAAGGTGCGAGCTGTTCTCGAACATCACGAGGCGAGAACCCGGGATGTGGTCATGGATGCTCTGCGCCACCTGAGAGGTGACCTCGTCGTAGCGCCCGGTCGTGATGAGGCAGGGGACCCGGATCTGGCCGAGGTCCGCCGTGATGTCCACGTCCTTGATCCTCCCGGTGATCGTGAACTCGTTCGGACCGTTCATCACCTGGTAGACGCGGCCCATGTTCGAGAACGTCCGCACGACGTCCTCGGGCCACTCGGGGAGCCGGCAGATGTGCTTCCGATAGAACACGTCCACGGCCTTGAGATACTCCGGGTCCTGGAACTCCCCGAGCTCCTCGTAGTGCTCCAGCACCGACCGGACCTCTGGGGGCAGCTCGGATCGGAGCCGCCGCATCTCGGCCACCGTGAGCGGGATGCTCGCGAGCCCACCGGTCGAGATCAGGGACCGGAGATGATCTTGGTACTTGA
>JBARHO010000182.1:0-10260 GCA_049799275.1 Thermoplasmata archaeon | reverse complement strand
CGACCTGCCCGCTCGCGAGGACGGACGCGGCCCTCGCCTACTACGACCATGGGACCGAGGACGACATGGTCCTGTTCGGGGGGACCTACGGTGGACCGACGAACGATACGCCCCTCCTCGAGGACACGTGGATCTTCAACGGGAGCTGGCACAACATCACACCGGACCCTCTCGAACCGTACAAGAACTCGCCTCCGCCCCTCCACTACACCAAGATGACCTGGGATGCCCGCGATGGCTACGACGTCCTGTTCGGCGGCTGCGTTTCGATCAGCTGTGGGAACGGTAGGGAGATGACGAACGAGACCTGGGCCTTTGAGGGCCAGCCCAAGGGGCTCGCGAAATGGGTGAACCTGACCGCCTCCGCCCACGCGCCTCCCCCCGACGTCGTCAGCCCCGGCTTCACGTTCGACGCCAAGGACGGGTACGTGCTATTGTTCGGGGGGTACGGGGCGGGCCCGAAGGGGGGAGCGACCTATCTGAACGAGACCTGGACCTACACCAAGGCGACCGGGTGGGTGGACCGAACGATCGCCCGCTCTCCCGCGCCGCGCATCTGGACCCAGATGGCGTACTATGCATCGGACCGCGAGGTGGTCCTGTTCGCCGGTCAGGAGAGCCAGAACAAGACCGGGAACCCGACCCTCGACGACACGTGGACCTTCTCCAAAGGGCTCTGGACGAACGTCACCGGGGGCCTCCCGCTCCTTCCCCACGGTCGCTTCGGCGGGGTGATGGCGTGGGACCCGTCGGACAACGCGCTCATACTTTTCGGAGGGTTGAGCGCGACGCTGGTGGGGTCCCCCGTTCTGGACGACACCTGGTGGTTCACCGGGGATTGGTCGTACGAGACGACGTGACCGAAGATCTCAGGAAGGATCAGGGGTCCAGGTCCCCACCCCCGACCTACCGATCGAACGATTCGACCAGCGAGGGACCTGGCGACGCCGCCGAGGATGGCTCCCGTTGTTCATAGATGACGAAATATTCTGGCATGCCTCAAATATCACTGGTCACTTGGGAGGTCGATGGAGCCGCTGGAGAAGCTCAGTCGAAGGCAGGTGGAAGCGCTCAGCGCGGTACGCCAAGGGGAGAGGCCTCCGAAGGGGGTCCCGCTACGGGTCATCGCCAAGGCCCTGCGGGTGACCTCCCCCTCCGCCCTCGACCATCTGACCGTGCTCGAGGAGCTGAAGCTGGTCGAACGATATCGCGGCAAGAGCCGGCTCACCAAACGGGGATCCGCGTGCCTCGCGGAATACCGGCGGCATCACCGGGTGGCCGAGAGCCTCTTCCAGCGCGCGGGGCTGAGCCCCCAAGAGACGTGCAGCGCGGCCCGCGAGATCGATCTCGCGCTCTCCCATGAGACGGTCGATCAGCTCTGCCGGGCCGAGGGCCACCCGAAGGTCTGCCCGCATGGGGCCCCGATCGACCCCTGCGACGCGAACGTACGGGAGAACTAGGACCTGTTCGACGCGTCGACCCTGACCTACCTATTGGCCGGCTGCTTCGGCCTCGGGATGCTCCACGGTGTGGTCCCCGACGAGCACACCTGGCCGATCACGTTCGCCTATTCCGTCGGAACGACGACGGGCCGGGGCGGGATCCGCTCCGGCGCCTGGTTCTCGCTCGCCTTCACCGCCCAGCGGGCCATGATGAGCTTCATCGTCTACCTGGCACTCGCCGCCGTCCTCGGGGCCTGGGGGATCAGCCTGGCCACGGCCGACCAATCGGTGAACGGGCCGGTGTACCTCGCGGTCGGGATCGCGATGGCGATCGCGGGTTGGCTCATCCTCACCGACCGGGTCCCGCACTTCCACCCGATGATCGCGGCGACCGACCGTGACCTCAAGAAGCACATGAACCCGGACGGAACGGTCAACACCCCCTCGGGCATCGTCCCGGTCCACTGGTGCATCATCCACGGGTTCATCTCCGGGTTCGGGACGGACGGGGGGATCCTTTCGACCTGGATCTACGTTCTGACCATCCCGTACCTCGTTTCGTACAAGCTCCTCTACCTGGCCCCGGTCCCGGGCCTTTTGTTCGGCCTCGGCACCTTCCTGGTGCTCATGTTCATCGGCTTCTTCTTTGGGGAGACCCTCCAGATCGCCAAGAGGATCGGGCCGAACCGGATCGCCCACTTCGGCCGGTTGGTGGGGGCCCGGACCCTATTGCTGGGCGGCATCGTCTTCATGATCTTCGGCCCGCTCTACTGGAGCGGGCTCTACACCACCTACGTGGGTGGGTTCGATGCGGGCACGTTCGTGGTGATCCTCATCCTGGTCGTCCTCGCGCTCCCCGTCATGGCGTATACGTGGAACCAGGTCAAACACCTCCCCCGCGAGTTCCCCACCCATTCCCTCGAACCGCCGAGGACCCCCGGCGAAGCGGGGACATAGTCCGCGACCCGAGCTCGTCGGTAAGATCCGGGACCGGTGCCCTCTGGTCCCGGGGGGAGCGCTTCTATGGCATCAGGAACACCTACGGGGTCGGTCAGCGATGGCCCAAACGTGCTCGACCTCCGAGAGCGGATAGCTTTGGATCGCGACCTGGAAGCCTCTCGGCGTGGCCACTCGCATCAGTTCACCGATCGAGCTGACGATGCGGTCGTTCGGGATGCTCCCGATGCCACTTCCCATCAGCGTGAGCGGCTTGGAGCGAAGGGCCGCGCCCGGAAGTGTGATGTTCGGGCCGGTCACTGTACCGATCTCGACGAACCGGATCGACACCCCCGGCTTTCCGGCCTCGGCGGCGGCCAGGATGATCCGCTCGGCGCTCGACCCCCATAGGTAGTCCAGGACGACATCGATCCCATCGCCCCGGAACTGCGCTTGTACCGCCTCCTCGAACCCATCGCCCCCGTCGCCGAACGGGATGGTCACATCGGCCCCCAGTATGCGCAGCGTTCTCGGGGCCTCGGCATCTCTTCCGGTCGCCACGACCTTGCCGGCGCCCAGATGTTTGGCGATCTGAACGGCCAGACGCCCCGCCGTGCCGGTCGCCCCGTTCACCAGAACGGTCTCCCCCGCCGAGAGCCTGGCGCGTTCCTTCAACGCCCCCCAGGACGACATGCCGGGGTTCGCGATGGCCGCCGCGGTCACGTCATCGAGATCATCCGGGATCGGAGCGCACAGAGAAGGGCGGACCACCGTGCGTTCCGCCCATGCTCCCGAACGGCGCTCTCGGGAACGCAAAGTAGACACGACGGCCGTCCTGCAAGCGACCGACCCCGTCGACCCCTACAACGAAGGGCACCTCACCGGTGGCGCTATAGTGCGTGTCGGAGGCCCTGCCCTTGGCCAGATTGCTCAGCGCCGCCGCGCGAACGGAGACCTGGACCTCACCTTCGGTGGGGATCGGCTCCCTGAACTCCCCATAGACGGGCGGTTTGCCGACTTCCGTAACGATCGCGGCTTTCACGTTCGTGCGCAGGCGGCGACCACCTATCTGCACGGAGATAAGATGCCCACGCCTTGGGCCTTCCGGTGGGGTCTGCCGATGACCTTCGACCCGGGTCCGTGCCCGATCGGTCGCGATCCGTCGGGGATCGATCCCCATGGGGTCCGTTCGGGACGGCTCCGAACTTCGCGTCCCTCGCTCTTGAGGTCCTGGTCCGGTCCCTCCCTTAAAGGCGCATGCCCGCGGATAATTCCTTATCGGAGAAGGGGTTCTCGGACCGGGCGGGTCCCCTCGCACAATGGCCGTGAAGGGCACGAGGTGGCGTGACGGGCAGGCCGGTCTGAGCGCCGGCACGATCCTCCTGATCGTGGCCGTCCTCCTGATGACCGTCCCGGTGGCCGGCACGGCCCGGTCCACTCCGCCGGGACCACGGGCGGCCGGCGTGGAGCCCTCGATGATGGCCACGAAGGACTCGGCCTGCGCCGTGGGTTCCGATCCCGTGTTCCCCGGCTACGACCCGATCGATCAGTACGTCTACGTTCCGAACTACGGCTCGGGGAGCCTGGACATCCTGAACGCCGCCTGCCAGCACCTGACCACGATCACCTTCTCCAGCGGGTCCGGCCCGGAATCGGCCGCGTTCGACCCCGGCGACAACGAGATGTACGTCACCGACGGCGCTCGGGACCAGGTCTATGTGATCTCCGGCGACACGCTCGTCCACACCATCACCAGCGGGAGCTTCGTTTCGCCGGACGGCCTTCTCTTCGATCCCGCGAACGGGGAGATGGCGGTCTCGGACGGCGCGTACGGCTCGTCCGGGGTCACCTTCCTGTACGGGCTTTCCGTGGTCGGGACCGTTACGGTCGGGCGTGAACCCTCCCTGATGACCTACGATCCCCATTACGATCGACTTCTCGTGTGCGACGCGGAGAGCGACAACGTGACGTCCCTGAACGCCACCGTCCCGTTCGATGAGAAGCTCAATATCAACATCCGGGTGGGGGAGGATCCCAGCGGGGTCGCGTTCGACTATGCCGACGGCGACGACTACGTGTCGGACCAGGGCGCGGACAACGTGTCGGTCATCACCGGAAATGGCCACGAGCTTGGAACGATCCCGGTGGGGTACCACCCCATCGAGGCGGTGTGGGACCAGGCGAAGCTGAGCGTGCTCGTGACGAACCTCGGGGTCGGCTCCGCCCCGAGCAGCGTCTCCATCATCAAGGGGCTCAAGGTCATCGGGAACATCACCGCCTCGGGGAACCTGGGGTTCGACGGGATCGCCTACGATGAAGCCTCGGACCAGGTGCTCGTCACGTCGGAGCTCTCCGGCAAGGCGTACATCTACGAAAGTTCCCAGCCCAGCTCCGGTCCGGTGCCGGACGGTACATCGGCGGCGGCGGGGACCGAACCGGAGGATCCCGCGTACGACCCGGTCGACCATGACGTCTACCTTCCGAACTATGGCTCGGCCGATGTCTCGGTGCTGAACGGCGCGGATAAAGTGGTCGCGACGGTCAAACTTCCCAGCGGCGCAGAGCCCGTCGCCGCCGCCTTCGACCCGGCCACCAACGGGATCTACGTCACCGACCACGCGCTCGACCAGGTCTACGTCCTCTCCGGCACGAAGCTGGTTCATACGATCCACAACGCGAAGCTCCGCGGGCCGCAAGGGATCGCCTTCGACCCCGGGGATGGGTACATGGCCGTCGCCGATGCCGGGTCCGATACCGTCACGTTCGTGAACGGCACCGCCATCGCGTTCACCACGACCGTGGGGCTGGGGCCCTGGTCGTTCGCCTTCGACCCGTACGGAGGCCGGCTCTTGGTCAGTGATATCGGTAGTAACGCGGTGACCTCGATGAACGCCGAGAACCCCAAGGACAGCTCGGCCAAGATCACGATCCCGGTCGGGATCGCCCCCGAAGGGATCGCGTTCGATCCTACGACCTCCGAGGACTACGTGGCCGACTCGGCGTCGCACAACCTTTCACTGATCACGAGCACCGGGGACCGGCTGGGTTCGGTCCCGCTCGGTACGAACGATCCCGAGGGGGTCATGTGGGACCAGGGGAACCTCAGCATCTACGTCGCGAACGGCGACAATGTCTCCGAGGTCCAGGGGCTCAACGTCGTCCAGACGATCGTCGGACCGGCCGGTTCGGGGTTCTTCGGGATCACGTACGCCGGGGCCACCGATCAGGCGTTCGTGACCGGGGCCGTCAGCGACAAGGTCTACGTCTACGACTAGGACCGGTAGATGCAGCGCGGCGAGCTCCCACGTCGATGGCGTCGCCCGGGCCCCGCGCGGAGCGCAGAAATATCTCGAGACACTCCTGGGGCCGTGGTCGCTCCGACCCGACCGCGCGGGCCAGAAGGCCGATTGTGGGCCGCTCTGAGCCTTGTTCTGGCGGCGATCGTCGTGGGGGCGATGGCCGTCCCATTCTCGCCGCGTGACCTGGCGCACTCGAGCGGGACCTTCCGCCCCGGACCCGGGACCTCGGGGCCTCCCGCCCTGGCCAAGCCGAAGGACCTGAACTTCACGTTCGTCTCCAACTTCGAGAATGGCTCGCTCGCCGGATGGCAGAAGGTCAAAGGGGCGACCCCCACGATCGGGTCGAGCGTCAACTACTCCGGAGAGCCGGCACTCAAGTCGGTCGCCTCCTCGACCACACCCCAGATCGAGACGGATGCCGACGGGTTCGTCCGAGGGAACACGGGGTGGGCGTTGGAGGCGGCCATCCGGGCGACCGGGACGTCCGCCGGCTATTTCGGTCTCGGCGTGCCCGGCCATCAGTTCGGACTGGTCGTCGGCGTCCAGGACGGAAAGGTCGTGGCCGGGGGGAACCTCAGCAATCTGACGACGTTGGAAGCGGTGCCCACCCATACGGCCTACCCGGCGGGCTGGGTGTACCTCACCGCTGGGTGGAGCTCTTCCGCGGACCAGTTCCTCGTGTTCGTGGACGGGAGCGGCCTCCCTCCCTTCGTTGCCTACGACGCGAACGCGTTCAGCTCGACCTCGGTCCAGATCGAAACGACCAGCGGCACGGTCTATTACACCGACCTCATGGTCACGACCGACTACATCGATTTCTACGAGCCGGGGTTCCAGAACATGACGTTGTACGGCGAAAGCCCGGGGGGGAGCGTGGCCCCGCTGCCGACGTACGACGTCCTCTCCTCCACCATGACCTTGGACAGTTGGTCGGTGCCCAAGTCCCACGACATCAGCTGGCAGATCAACGCGATGAACCTCAGTACCACCTTCTGTTCCGGCTTCTTCCAGGTGGGAGTGGACCTCGACGCCGGCGGACATATCGCGCCCTGGTACGTCGATGGGAACGCGTCCGATGAGTGTGAGGCCCACTATTGGCCCGGGAACTGGCCGGGGGTCGGCACGGCCACGCCGCTCGGCACGGTCCTCCATCTGACCATCGACTACAAGACCGCCGCGCACCAGGTCGTGTTCACGATCGTCGACGTGAACCTCTCGAAGACCTGGACCAAGTCCATCCCCTATTCGGGACCGGCGTTCATCGACGCCTCCACCCAGTTCGAGGCCCAGCCGTCGTTCAATGCGACGATCGCCAAGTACAAGTTCTCAGGGTGGATGACCGGGCTGGAGATCACGCCCCAGGGCGGCGCGCCACAGAACCTCACCGCCCAGTACATGGCCCCGATCACGACCAACGCGCCTCCGACCTGGGATGAGACCTTCTACAATGCCAACCTGAGCGGATACGAGATGATCTCCTCGTAGACCGCCGGCCTCGGATCCCTGCGGAGCGGGCGCGGCCAAGAGGGCATTGAGGCCGGAGGTCCAGGTCCCCGACGAGCCGTGCATGACCCGTCCGAGGAAAAGACCCCGTGCGGCCTGCAGGTATCGCAGCTTTCGTATCGCCAGTTTGTACTCTCCGAACCGCCCCGATTCGATGTCGACCTGCGGCCCGTAGATGGGCTCTCGATAGAAGTTCAGCGCTATCATCGCGCGAGAAACGACGGATGCGGTCTCGTCGAACGCCTCCGCGTCCGCTTTCGTTCCGGGGCAGCGGTACACGTAGGTCGCGAAACCCTTCCGACCCGCGTCGACCTCGACCACCAAGAACCGTTCGTCCCCCTCCGTGATCCCGGCGAGGAACCACAGCAGAAAATCGCGCTCGGCCGCCGGCTCGCTCTCCGGTTCCGGGCCGGTGGTACCGGCCATCTGGGTCGAGAGATCCGCGTCCCCTCGGGAGGTCCCATCGCCCCGCTCCTCCGCATCCGAGAGCCGTCTCAGACCGAACCACATGAGATCACGGGCCCTTCCCCTCAGGAGGGAGTAGGTCTCGGGGTACACGGCGTTCGTTTGGACCAGCTCCTCTAGCCGCGACCAGAGCCAGGGGACCGCTTGGTCGAGCAATTGCTTCGGGGCGGCTCGACCCCCGACCAGCAGCGTGGTCAACTGATCCACCTGGGAGAACTCGAGGGATGGGAACAGTTCGACCAGGAGAGCCGCCGTCTCCTCCTCCGCCTTCTGCCGTGCCCCCTCGACCGACCCCTGGAAACGCCCAAGATAGGTCGGCTCGCATCCGAACAACGCCGCGCTCAGGTCATCGGTGGAACAGATCAAACGATAGTCCGGGGTCCGAACGATGGACCGGAGATCCGCCACGGGCAACCGGAAGGGCTCTCCACCGTACGGCATGCCGACCAGCCCGTGCGGGTAGAGGTGCACGAGCGCCTCCTGCTCCGGAAGGTCCGGCAGTCCGACCTTGCACTCGAGCGTATCGACCGGGGCCCCATCAAGGTACCGTAGCAGGAACGCCCATCGGAGCCCGCGGAGATGGGAGAGATGCGCGAACAAGGGTCGGACGAACGCCCCGTCCATCCCATCGAACCGGATCGATCCTTCCGGGAACAACTGGACCTCGATCCCGCCGGGGATCGGGTGGAACGACTCCAACTGTTCGTACCCGATCCGGCTGGACCGATCCCCCTTGATCACAAGGAACGTATCGTCCAGATGGAGCTCGCACTTACCTTGGGAGATGATTCTTCCTCCCGAGCCGAGGGAGTGGTTCGCTCGGTAATCGCGCATGAGAGCCTCGACCATGGGATCGGTCCAACGATGCCGGGCAGCCCCCGCCGAGCATATGGGCCTCTCGCTCGTTCGATCCAGATCCCTTTCTGCGTCCGGGTACGCTCCGGCCCGTGTTCGAACCCGGAGGGATCAGCCCCCATCGGGCATGGGACCCGCGACGGACGGCAGAGCCCGGCTCTCGCCTCGGTGAAGGGCGGGGGCCCCGTCGTATCGATCGAAGGGCTCGAACGTCGGTCCTGGCGATGGCCCCCGTCGGCCTCGCGTCACGCCGTAACGACGAGCTGTTCCCCGGGAGCGAGGGTCACCGTGTCCGACCAGATGGGGTGACCGCCCTTGTAGAGCTGGATCGAGTAGGTCCCCGGAGTAACGGTCTGATTGAACTGGTGCGAAGTGAACGAGAACACCTTCCCTCCGTAATGGATGGTGCCTTGCTTCGCGGACGGCGAGTTGATGACCAGGTCGGAGACCTGGGTGCTCAGGTACAGGTCGTGATACAGTGTCGAGCTCGAGCTTACCACCCGGGCGCCGATCCCTCCTCCGGTCTCGGCCGTATGCAACTTCACGTTGGACAGCGCGGAGCGGACCCAGTACGTCGCGTCCCTCCCTTCGCTGAACGCGTTGGGAGGCGTTTGGTAGTTGTTACCGTTCCAGTATTGCATGGTCAGGTAGATGCTCGTATTGTTGAGGGTCGAGTAGGTCCCGCTCCCGAGCCCGCCAATGTCGAACTCCGAGTCGGTGTAGAGCCCGTTCGGGTTCATCGCGTAGCCGTTCACCTGGAAGGCCGGGAACGAGCTCAGGTTCTGGGTCCAGAGGAAGTAGACGCAATCGTAGGTCTGCCACTTGTCATGCCCGAAGCCCAAGCCATCATTGTAGCTGAAGCAGACCTGAGGCCCGCTATCGGAGGGTCCGGTGGTCACCTGGAGCTGCACTTCGGTAGGTAGGCTCAGATTGACGTTGCTGAAGGGCACATCCGAGTCGTATCCGGCGGCACTGGCGTAGACCTGGTCATTGTAGATCTGGCCATTCCCGTACATGGTCGCGTTGTTGTACGGGGCGCCTCCGACCCCCGGAGCGCTCAGGTTCCGGACCTCATCTACGAAGTAGACGAAATCGGTGGTCGCATTGCTCGGAGAGCTTCGAGCGGGAGGACAGCTCCCCGGAGAGACCTCCCACTGCGTGCCCGTGAAGTTGACGGGGGTACCCACAGGGCAGCCTCCCGGCACGATCCCGGCCATGTTCTGGATCGAGTAGTAGTAGGTCTGACCGCTGTTGTTGAACGATAGGACCACATCCTCCTGAAGGAAGATGCCGAGGCCGTTCGCTGGGAAGTACGGGGCGAGCCCTGGGGCGAGGGACGTCCCACTTACGTTGAGCGTGTACAGGTTGGCACTGTCGGTCCACGTCGTGGTGTTGTACTCGTAGGGAGAGTTCCCCGGACCGAGGCCGTAGTCCGTGATGCCGACCGGGGCGGGCACGTTCAGGGGAATCTTCGCGAACGGAGCCACACCAGCGGAGCGAGGGGGTACGGCCGTCGAGCGCGAGGACCCCGATGTCAGGCCGTTCGTCGAGAGCGTGACGCTGAGATACGAAAGGACGAGGACGAATACAAGGGCCACGATGCTCGCCAGAACGACGCGACGTCGGGATCTGCTAGTGGTCATGGCCCCTTCGCGCACGGGTCGGCCGCAGGTGGGTTCTGGGGATAACCCTTCCGGCGATGCATGCACATGCGGATTTCAACGGACTCTCCCTCGATCGGTCTTTCGCCTGCCAAGGAC
>JBARHO010000181.1:0-4223 GCA_049799275.1 Thermoplasmata archaeon | reverse complement strand
GTCCGTCGAGGGCCCCCGCGACCCGGCCCAGGCGACGCTCGACGAGGTGCGCAACAATGGGAGAACGCACCACCGGCCTCGCCGTCGAACGCCAGGTCGCGGTCGATCGACCGGATCCTAGGCCTCGGGCCGGACCACCGCCCCTTGCGGCTTGGGCGGCGCCGGCGGCGCGCCGAGGGCCTTCAAGAGCTCGAGCAGTACCAGGAACCCTCGATTGATCTCGGGATCCCCCAGCTGTTTGAGCACTCCGAGCGCGCCGCGGCGACGGCCATCGTGCTTCAGGGTCGAGGCCCGGTTCATCGCGAGGGCCAGAGCGCTCGCGGTGGCCTTGACCTGGGCGGGGTCGAGCTTCTGGACCGCCCGAAGCACCGACTGGAGGTTCTGGATCGCCCGGAGGTTCTCGGGTCGGCCGAAGTATCCCACCGCGATCCGGACCACGTCCTCGTTCCGGACGACCAGGTCATGCAGGATCCGAAGGATCCCACGTTCGTCCAGGACGCGGATCAATTCGAGGAAGTTCTGGAACGACGCCTCCGACCGGTCGAGACCGGCGATGAGATCGTCGATCGGCTCGCTCCCCACCGCAGGGAGCGGGGCCGGGGCGATGGTATGCGTCCGCCGGGTCATGGTCCGACCCCTGACGGCGGAGCATAGTCCGGACGCGCCCATTTCTCTCGGACCACGACGCCCACCTGAGGGTTCCGGTGCCCAAATCGCGGGTTCGTGAGCGGCAGCGGGGGCTCTCCCCGCAGACCCGGTCCGAGCTTCTCGAGCTTCACCGGGAGCTCCTTGTACGAAGGGGTGTTCGTGGGCGGGTCCCGACGATCGCTCGTCAATTGATTGATCGTGGTCGCCTGATTGTCGTGGAGGGAGAGGAAGAGCGTCCGGCCCTCGACGCGATGGGTGATCAGGGCCTTCGATCGGAGGGACCGACCGTTGCGGCCGGTCAGCCGGAGCATATCCCCATCCTGGATCCCGCGCGCCTTCGCGAGCTCGGGGGAGACCTCGATGAACACCTCGGGGACCTTGGCCCGCAGGCCGGCGCTCTCGCCGGTCATGTTCCCCCAATGGAAGTGCTCGAGCATGCGCCCGTTGTCGAGCGAGAGGTCGAACTCGGCATCGGGGGCATCGGGGCCCGCCCACTCGGTCGGATGGAAGGTGGCCTTGCCATCCGGCTTCGAGAACCGTTCTTCGTAGAGGTTCGGGGAGTCCTTCCCGCTGGCGTCCACCGGCCAGAGGAGGCTGTGGAACCCGGACAGTCGGTCCCATTCCGCGCCGGCGAAGATGGGGGCCAACGAGGCACACTCGGCCAGGATCTCCTTGGGGCCGGGGTACGCCCAGTCCGCCCCCATGGCCCGGGCGAGGGATTGGGTGATCTCGAGATCCGTCCGCGCGTTCCCGAGCGGTGGGAGCGCGCGGTAGAGCCGTTGGATCCGACGCTCCGTGTTGATGAAGGTCCCCTCTTTCTCGAGGCTGGCCGCGGCCGGCAGGATCACGTCCGCGAACTCCGCCGTGCGCGTCATGAAGAGGTCCTGGTAGACCAGGAGGTCGAGGCCCGTGAGCGCCCTCGCCACCTTCTCCCCATCCGCATCGGCGAGGGCCTTGTCCTCCCCGATGATGTACATGGCGTGGATCCGCCCATCGAGCATCCCATCGGTCATCTCGGTGCTCGTGAGCCCCTTCTCCTTCGGGAGCGTCACGCCCCAGGCCTCCTCGAACCTCGCGACGACCTCGGGATCGTCCCACCGCTGGTAGCCCGGGAGATAGGTCGGAAGGGCCCCGAAATCACTGACCCCCTGCACATTGCAGTGGCCCCGGAGCGGGTACCCTCCGGTCCCCCGTCGGCCGAAGTTACCGGTCAATAGGAGGAGGTTGCAGAAGGAGGTGCAGGTGTCGGCCCCGTTCCCGTGCTGGGTGATGCCCATCGCCCATAGGATGCAGACGGTAGCCGCCGCGTGGATCATCTCGGCCACGCGGACCATGGTATCGCGGGGGACGCCGCTCACGGACTCGGCGAACTCGAGCGTGAACGGCTCGAGGCTCTTCGAGTACTCTTCGAACCGGGTGGTCCGGTCCCGGATGAACTCCTCGGCCTGCCATCCCTGGTCGAGAATGTACCGGGCGATCGCGTTCACGACCGCCAGGTCCGTCCCCGGGTTCGGTCTCACGTAGACGTGGGCCCGTTCGGCCATCTCGTGCTTGCGCACGTCGAAGACGATGAGCCGCTGTCCCCGGAGCTTCCCGGCCTGCTTGATCTTGCCGGCGAGGACCGGATGGGACTCCGCGGTGTTGGAGCCGAACGTCAGGACGAGGTCCGCGGCCTCGATCTGCTCGAAGTTCCCGGAGTCGGCGCCGATGCCGACGGTCCGGATGAGACCCATGGTCGCGGGCGCCTGGCAGTACCGAGCGCAATTGTCGATGTTGTGGGTCCCGATCACTTGGCGGGCGAACTTCTGGGCCAGATACGCCTCCTCGCTCGTACCGGTGCAGGTCGCGATGACCCCGATCGAGTTGGGGCCGTGGGCCTGCTTGATCTCGGTGAGGCGGCCGGCGATGTAGGCGATGGCCTCGTCCCAGGTCGACTCCACGAACCGGTCCCCGTGACGGAGGAGCGGCTGGGTGAGGCGCGCCGGGCTGTTCACGAAGTCCCATCCGAACTTTCCCTTGACGCAGGTCGCGATGTTGTTCGCCGGCGACTCCGGCTTCGGGAAGATCTTGAGGATCTTCCGGCCCTTCGTCCAGACCTCGAAGCTGCATCCGACCCCGCAGAACGTGCAGACCGTCTTGGTGCGCTGGATCGAGGCCTGGCGCGTGTGGGCCTCGACCTCGCTGATCGCCCAGAGCGCGTTGTTGGACAGCGTGGCCTGCGTCAGCTCGACCAACCGCTCCTTCGCATTCGCCGGGATCCACGAGAAATGGCTCGCTTGGCCCAGCATCCCTTTCTCCATCAGGGCGTCCACGGGACACACGGTCTGGCACGTGCCGCAGGAAACGCACGACGACCGGTTCACCGCGACGTCGTGGTCGAAGATCACGCGCGGGCGGTCCCGTTTCCAGTCGATGGTGATCACCTCGTTCACGACCACGTCCTGACAGGCCTCGACACAGCGGCCGCACAGGATGCACTGCTTCGGATCGTAGACGAAGAACGGGTTCGAGGCGTCGATCGGGTACGGCTTCGGGCGGAACTCGTGGTCCTGGACGTCCATCCGGAGCGCCGTGTTGTGCAGAACGCAATCGCCGTTGTTCTTGTCGCAGATCGTGCAGTACAGATTGTGATCGAGGAGGAGCTTCTGCATCCGCTCCATCCGCGCCGCGCTCAGGTCGGGACGCTCCACGCGGACCTGCATCCCCTCCCGAAGCGGCGTCGAGCAGGCCCGGGCCACCTGGCCGTCGATCTCCACCAGGCACGTGTCGCAGGTCTCGAGGGGTCCCAGCGACGGGTGGTAGCAGATATGGGGGACGTCGAGGCGGTTCTGGAGCATCGCCTGCAGCACGGTGGCCCCCGGCGGGACGGCGATCTCCTGACCGTCGATGTAGGCACCGACCAATCGTCGAGCCTCCCCTTGGACCGCTCGGCGCCCGAAGGGAGGTCCTTATTTACAATTGGCGCAGAAGCTCAGCCGGCATAGTACGCCGCGTCGTACGGTTCGGGCTTGAGCCCGCGCCGCTGCCGGATCTCGGCCACGACCTGGGTCTGGAGCTCCCCCGGGATCGGCTCGAAACCGAGCGACTCCGTCGACCAGAGCACCTTCCCCGCGGTCGCGCTGCGGATGTCGGAAGCGAACCCGAACATCTCCGCGACCGGGACCTTCGCCACGACGGTCTGGAGGTCCCCGACGTTCGTCATGTCCAGGATCTCCCCCCGCCGACGCTGGAGCTCCCGCGTTGCCCCGGAGAGGACATCCTGCGGCACGTTGACCGAGACCTTCTGCAACGGTTCGAGGAGCGCGCGACCCCCGAGCACCATCGCCCCGTACATTCCCGAGCGTGCGGCGGGGATGGTCTGGGCCGGACCGCGGTGGATGGAATCCTCGTGGAGCTTCGCGTCGACGAGGCGGACCTTGAGACCGTACACCTTCTCGTTGGCGAGAGGTCCCCGGTTCATCGCTTCCTTGAACGCGTCGACGATGAGGTCCATCGTCTCGTTGAGATACTGGATCCCCTTCGTGACATCGAGCAGCATGTTGGTGCCCTCGACCGCCACGAGCCCGCGACCTTCC
>JBARHO010000180.1:0-3816 GCA_049799275.1 Thermoplasmata archaeon | reverse complement strand
AACCCCTCGGCGTGGATCATGGGCCCCGGCTCGTTCCGATGCCCCGCCTCCACATCAAGCCCATCTCTCTGCGCCAAGGCGAAAATGGTATGGAAGCGGTTGGCTACGATCCCCGCCAGGGCAGGATCATGGTCCCTTCAAAGAAGGACACCAAAAAGGCGAGGTCTACCTCACGGCGGACCCCCGCGAGCACCGGGCCGTCCGCCGACTGGCGTGACGAGACGCTGTCCCGGATCCGTCGACTTATCCAGGAGGCCGACCCAGAAGTGGTCGAACAACAGAAATGGAAGAAGCCCTCGAACCCCGCCGGGATCCCCGTGTGGTATCACGATGGCATCATTTGCACCGGGGAGACCTACAAGAACCACCTGAGGTTCACCTTCGCCCAGGGAGGTGCCATCAAGGACCCGAAGGGTGTCTTCAACGCCAACCTCGAAGGTGCCACGCGCGCCCTCGTCATCCACGAGGGGGACAAGATCGACGAGGCCGCGTTCAAGTCCTTGATCCGCGCCGCCGCCGCCCTGAACGCGTCCTAGGCCCTTGGACGACCCGGGCCGCCCGGCCCGACGCGAGGCCAGCGGCGAACCGGATCTCGCGACCTGATGGGCCGATGGTCAGGCCGACCAGCGAGCGAGCTGCGTGATCTGAATGACATTGCCGCAGCCGTCCTTCAGCTTCGCGATGGTCGAGCCGGTGACCTCGGTGGGTGCTTGCGTGAAATCGACACCACGGGCCTTGATCCGCTGGTAGTCGGCCTTGAGATCGTCGGTGAAGAACATGATGGCGGGCTGGCCATGTTGGAACATGGCCTCCTGGTAGGCCCTCGCCGCCGGGTCGTCATTGGGCGCCAGCTGTAGCTCGATGCCCTCGGGCTCTTGGGGCGACACCACGGTCAGCCACCGATACGGCCCGTTGCGGACATCGGTCTTCTTGGCAAGGCCGAGCACTTCCGTATAGAACCCAAGGGCCTTCTCCTGGTCATTCACGTACACGCTGGTCACCTTGATCTTCATGGTACGCTCCGATGTCGTCGAAGAGCCGCGCCAGTACTTGAAGGCTCAAAGTCCCTCGGTTGCCGGCGAGCTCGGCACCCGTCGCACGTTCGATCGCGGGCCCCGGTCGACGCCTCGGGGCAGCGCCGGAAACGCTGATCCGGGTCGCCGGAGCGCCCGCGTGGCCGTTCAACGTGGATCCGGAGGACCCATGGACCTCTCGAAGAGGATCTGTTCCACCTCGCGATGGTACCCGAGCTTCGCGTTGATCGCCCACATCGGTCGATTGAGAGAATCGTTCGACGTCCGGATGGACCGGAATCCGTGCTCCTGCGCGTACGCGACGGTCCGGCGTTTGAGCTCGCTCGCGATCCCCCGACCTCGATAATCTCGGAGCGTGCCCGTGAAGACCTGGTGAAGGGTCCCCGGTTCTGCGGGGAGGAGGCTGAGGTTGCTCACCCCGATGTACCGGTCGTCCTTGCGGGCAATGAAGAAGGCCTCGGGAAGGAAGCCCGGACCCTCGAGGTCCATCGCGACGAACTGCTCGTAGGGCGCGGGGGTGTAGGATCCCGCCCTGGGCTCGTCCGCGAGGGCCGCGTTGAAGAGTGTGAGCAGTCGCCTTCGTACGTCCACTCGGTCGGGACCCTCTTTAGCGAGTGTGGTGAACTCGATCCCTTCACGCGCGAATGTCTCGGTGCGGTCGGGGATCGAGGCGTAGCCCGGCGCCGGGAGTTCGAGCCGGGACTCCCACCGGCGGCGCCGCTCGCGGAACCCTTGTCGCTCCGCGAAGGCGACGTCGCGAGGTCGATCGCATCGGACCCATCTCCACAGTCCCCGGGTGCCGCGGTCCCGGGCCTCCTCGAGGAGCGCTTCGCTGAGGCACAGCCCGATCCCTCGATGCTGATGGTCGGGATCGACCTCGACATCTACCCCGAGCGAGCTCGGATCGCGGGTATCGTGATCGGTCACGAGCTTTCCGAACCCGACCCCGATGCCGGTCGACCGCTCCTCCACCACGAACGCTCGATAGACCATGGGCGCGGTCCGGAGGATCGCGTCCCAGTGCCGGAGCTCCTCTTCGCTCTGTTTCTTCTCCGGGTTCAACCGATGCTCCACCTCGACCAATGCGGCGAAATCTCGGTCGAGGAATTCCCGAAGTCGATAGCGTGTCGTGTCCACGTTCCGTAGGATCCCTCTATAGGACGGAAGGAATATCCGCTCGCTGCTTCCGTGGCCGGATCGGTCCCGCTACGAGGGACCCTTGACCTGAGCCGTGAAGGTGGTAAGCCGCTTCACCTTGGCGCCTTCGAGCTCGAAGACATCGCAGAACTGGTATGTTGCGGGGTCGCCCTGTTTCGGGGACACGTGCACGGTTCCTTCAGCGACCACCACTTCGTTCTCCTCTGTCATCCGAGCGATCTCGATCCGCACGTCCCCCATGGTGGCCGGATCCCCGATGTTCCGTTCGAACTCCTCCTTCCCCCGCATCCGTTCGCCCGCTGTGACGATCGACCATTCGACATCGTCGGTCAGGCAGGAAAGCACTGCGGGGCGATCCATGCGGCTCATGCTCGCCATGTACCTCTCCACGACCTTCTTGTTGGAACTCACGACGCGGGGGTCCCCCCCACCCGTAGATAACGGACCATAGCGACCATCGCCGTTTCGGGCTGTATCGGAACGGGAAACGCGGATCGAGCAGGAGGACCTCGTGCATCGCGGGTGATGGGTCAAACCAGGTGTTGGGGACCCTTGACGAGGGAAAGGACCGAGACCAAGAGCGCTAGCGCACCCACGATGAGCAGCACAAAGAGGTTCGGAAGGGCCGAGCCGACCGTCGCGGCCTGGTTGGGCCCCAACGCGAAGCCGAGGAGGGCTCGGGCCAAGGCGACCGCTCCCGTGGCGGCCAAGATGATGTACAAAGCCCGAAGTGCTCGTGGGGGTAAGGCCTGCACTCCGGGCCCGCCCCCACTCCGCCAGGATCGGACCTGTCGGCTCTATCGGCTTGGACGGCTCGCCATCTGTGCGTAGAATTCCTTGGCGCGCTTTTCCATCTCAGCGGGCGGAACGTCCTCGCGATGGGTGGCGATGGACCACTCATGACCGAACGGGTCCCGGACCCGCGCATGCCGATCCCCCCAGAACATATCGATCGGCTCGGAGACCGAGGTTGCGCCGGCACTCAGGGCTTGGCGGTATGTTGCGTCGACATCCGGTACGTAGAGCCATACACTGGCCGCGGTCCCCCCCAGCGATTTCGGCGAACGGTTCCCCATCGCAGGGAACTCATCGGACAACATGAAGATCGAATCACCGATCTGGAACTCGGCGTGCAGGATCTTGCCATTGAACGACGAGACCCCCTCTCTCTTCTCGGCGGAGAAGGCCCTGGAATAGAACTCGAGCGCACGTTCCCCGTCGTCGACGGTCAACGCGGGGGTCGCGGTGTGATATCCATCCGGCACGGGCTTCACGTGATGCGTCATGACCGGCCGAATGGGACCCGCCCGTATCAAGCCTTTCTCAGCTTCGAGTGGGTTAGGTCGCCCCGATCTCGAGATCCTCCCCGGGGCCTAGGGACCCTATCCCTGGGCCCACGTCCGCCGCAGGGACCACTGGCCGGGAGGCGTGCCGGGAGAAGGCCCTCGGCCCGGCCGGGCCTACTGCGTGTGTGCCACCAGGGCGCGTAACTGGGGTTTACTGATCGAGAGGATCACGTGATCCCCGATCCCATGGACCGTGTTCACGTCCACATTGACGGTCGTTCGTGCCAGGAGCTTCTTCATCTCATACTCCTTGGCCACGTTCGGATCGAGGTCGACCT
>JBARHO010000179.1:0-25293 GCA_049799275.1 Thermoplasmata archaeon | reverse complement strand
TCCTCGGCCTGCGCCTCCAATACGTTGGCCTGCTCGCCCTCGTCGCGGGCGGGGTCGTCGCGTTCTATGGCTGGACCGGCTACACGGCCCATCCCGCGTTCACCACGGACCCGTTCTACACGCTGCTACTCTACGCCGGGTTCGGGGCGGCGGCGCTCTTCGCGTTCCCCGCGACCGTGATCGTTGACTACTATCTTGCCTCCACCGACGCTCTGCGGGCCCCGTTCTTGTCGGTCCGCCAGGGCACACCGAGCGGCCTCCGCCACCTTGGCATCCGCGGGGCCCAGCCCATCGTGCCCGGCGCGGCCGCCCCGACCCCCGACCCCGACGAGCTCGGTGCGGAGATCCGGTACCACGTTCCGAGATGGGTGCAGGGCCTCGTCCTGCTGTTCCCGGGCGTGATGGGACTGGCCGCGATCGCGGCGTTCTGGTACTTCGGTGTCACGTTGCCGGCCCATCTGGGGGCCGGCGCGGGCGCCGCTCCGTGATGCAGGCGATGATCCCCAGTGGGCGGCGAAGGGATCGGACCCGGGTCCGGGGATAGGGGCCGGGCCCCACCAGTTCGGCGGGCGCAACACGGAGGGCGCTCGCTCGACGGGCCATGCGTGTCCTCGTAGTGGACGACGAAGCGGTGTTCCGGGAGGAGCTGGCGGAACTGCTTCGGGACGACCGCCATGATGTGGCTTCGGAACCGTCGGTGGTCAGGGCTCTCGCGACGCTCGAACGGGCCGAGTTCGACCTGATCCTCACCGACCTCAAGATGCCTCGCCGCACCGGGCTCGATCTCCTGCGAGAGGTCCGTGGGCGGTGGCCACGCACCCTGGTCGTGATGCTGACCGGGCACGGGACGGTCGAGACGGCCCTCGACGCGATGAAGCTCGGGGCCTTCGATTATCTTCTCAAGCCCTTTCCGATCGAGCGGCTCCGAGAGACCCTCCGGCTCGTCGAGCTCGAACGGGAGTTCGAGTCCCCGTCGAACGCGAACCGTGATCCGGTCGCCGAGGCCCATTCCCTGGCCGTCGGGGATCAGCACGAGGTCCTGTTCTTCGGCGATCCGGGTCCGGCTCCGGAGCCGCACCTACACATCGAGGCCCTCGACCCGGAGAACCCGCTCGGGCTCGCGCAACGGACCGAGTCGTTCTTGCGAGAGCATCCGAACGGAGCGGTGGTCGTCTCGGGGATCGAACGTCTCCTGGAGCATCATCGCCTCGAGGAGGTCGTGGGCATCCTGGATCGGCTCCGGAACGATCTGGTCGGGCACGGGCCGCTCCGCGTCGGGTTCAACCCCTATCGCGTCACTCAGTCGGTCGCCGTGGCCCTTGGGGCGGCCGTTTCCGCGGACGAGACCCACGCCACCCTGGACGCCCTCGCCAATCCGATCCGACGGAAAATCCTTCAGCGGCTGGCCGAGGCGACGGCGTCCTTCGGAGCGACGATGCAATCGGTCGGTCTCTCGGATTCGTCCAAGATGTCGTTCCACGTACGGAGGCTGGTGGAAACGGGCCTGATCTCCCGCGAGGGCGAACTGTACCATCTGACCGCGCGGGGGGACGCGAGCGTTCGCTTGCTCGGCGACGCGACCTTCCTTCCGCCCGCGGGTACTTCGGACAATCTCGCCTTTCCGAAACGGGGGGCGGGCCGGACCAAGAAGGGAACCGGAGCGGCGAAGGGAGCGACGCGATCCTCTCCCCGGGTACCGGTCCGGCCGGGCGTCTGATCGTCTCGAGCGCCCTCCCAGCCGAGAGCTGGACCTTATGGCAGGGTCCTCCCTCTGATCGGATCGATATGGCCGGAATCCCGCCCGGGTCCGTCGAGGCCGTGCTGGCGATCGTCCGTTCGAGCCCCGGTCCGATGCGCCGACGGAAGATCCTGGTCGAGCTCGAGGCACGGGGTCACCGGATCTCGTTGGCGGGTCTCAACCGGATACTCCAGTACTGCGCGCGGGACGGATCGACCGTGGAAGGCCCGGAGGGGGTCCGGCCCGGGACGGGTTCGGAACGTAGAGAGGGCCCTTGAGGAACGTTCTGGTGACGTCGACGGACCCGGGGCTCCCAGCGGTCATCCGACGTCCGGCGCGCTCCCCGCACTTCCGCCGAGAACGTGCGGAAAAAAAACAATGAAGTAGCCCCTGCGCCTCCCCTGAGCCGGGGGACTTGCTGTTGGACAGCGCGACGCCGGTCGTTCGAGACGCGGGGACGGGAGCAGCCCCTCCGACGAGCCCCGATCCGGTCCGTGTGAGGACCCGCCCGCCGGATCGACCGCTTCTCGCCGCACTGTTGATCTTTGTCGGAGGCGTCTTCGACCTGGCGTTCGGGTTCATCGTCGCGGCCACCGGCTTCACGTACTACGGCCTGGGGATCGGTCCGGCCGCCGGCGACCTGGCGGCAGTGGGTATCGCGAGCCTGTTGCTCGGGCTCGTCCTCGTGATCGTAGCGTTAGCTTTCTCGGCGGTCCCGGAATCACACGTCGGAGTGGGCGTCCTCGCCGTGGTGCTGGCGCTCATCACCTTCCCGTTAGGCGGGGGATTCGGGGTCGGGTTCGCTCTGGCCCTCGCGGGGGGCGCCCTGGCGTTCGCCTGGAGGCCGGCCTCCCCGTTCTACATCGCGCCCGATGGATGGGAGATGTGTCCGGTCTGCGGTGCGGCCCTTCCTTCGGACCGGGAGTACTGCACCCATTGCGGCTCGGAGCTCGAGACCCCGCCCTCCGGAAGGAACCAGTATCTGGACGACGGCGCCCGTTACCTATAACCGGACGGCGCTACCCGTTGGGTCTTCACTTCCCTTCTCGGCTCTCGGGGGAAGGGCTAACATTCCGGGAGCTTAGCCGGAGGCGTGGATCCTCCCTCGCAGTTTCCTCGGAGCAGGTGGCCCGTTCTGCCGATACGAACCCGTCGGCTGGTGCTCCGTCTTCCCGAGATGCGGGACGTGGAGGACATCCGACGAGCGGTGTCCCACCGGTCAACGAGGTGGGGATTGCACGCGCTTCCTCGACCGTATCTCCGACGCCACGCGGTCGAGTTCGTAAAGAGGAAGCGATCTCAGTTCCGGGAGCGCGAGTCCCTGGCCCTCGCGATCACGGCGGGCGAAGGCGGTTCGTTGGTCGGAATGATCGAGCTGATGCATCCATCAGCGACCGACCAGGTGGCCGAGCTCGGATACTGGATCGCCCCGGGGGTCCGGCGTCAGGGCTACGCGACCGAGGCAGCGCGGGCGATGTGCGACGTAGGGTTCCGGATCCTCCGGCTCCACCGGATCGAAGCCGGCGCACTGGCCCGGAACCGCGCGTCGATCCGGGTGCTCGAAAAGGCCGGGCTTCGACACGAAGGTCATTTTCGAGAACGAGTACGGATCGGCCGGATCTGGCTGGATCAGGTCCGACTTGGTCGGGTCACTTCGCGGTCGCGCTCGAAGGGTCATCCGCGTGGATCGCGGTTGCCGATCGGTGACGGGGCACCATCACGTAAGCGGCGCGCGCCTTGAGCTCACGTGCCGGGGCCAGGATTCGAACCTGGGAACTCCTTCGAGAGCAGATCTTGAGTCTGCCGCCTTTGGCCACTCGGCAACCCCGGCGCGCTCGTCCCCTCCAAGGCGGTCGCCTTATTCTTCTTCCTCTCCCTCGGCCCCGGCGTCCGGTGTATCTTCGACGAGCACGGGGTCCGCGGCGTCCGCCGTCGGACGTCCGGGGGTCGGGTCCGGATCCGCGGTGGGCCTCCGGGCCCGGATCACCGTTCGCCGCGTGCGCCCGCAAACGAGGCAGACCCGGATCCTCAGACCCGACCGTAATCGGGTCCGGACCGTGCGTCCCTCGATCCAGTACGCCGAGCAGCCTCGGCAGTAGAGCTCTCGGTACTCTGGAAGGAACCGTACGTTGTACCGCATCCCGATCCGACGGGCCAATCGAACGTACCGGTGGGACAGGGCGATGCGATCCTCGCGGGATTCGGCCTCCGCGAGCCCGAAGAGGTCGATGATCCGTTCCTGGGCGAGCCGGATCATCCCGGCGGTACGACGGCCTCGGCGGCCCCCACGTACGGGGGAACGGCCGCCTGGCATACCGGGCACACGACCGCGATGACGCTTATCAGCGTGTTGCACCGAGGACAGTGTCGCGCCTTCCCGATCAGGTTCGGAGGGACCCATTCCATGGGAAGGGCAGCGGGCACCGAGGGCCCCGGCGGCGGCGGGGGGACCGGAACCGCGGTCGGAGCGGGCCCGGGCGGCCCGGATCCGTACTGAGGGATGGTCCATCCGCATCGCGGACAGAAGAGAGCACCCGGCGCGGCGAGGGCCTGGCAATGCGGACAGACGGACACGGGCACGAGTAAACTATATGCCATATTTGACCGATAGCGGCCCCGTTGAGAAACCGATGCGTGGGCCTGGTAACGAAGGACCCCCAGCTGTATGCTGAGCTGGCCCAGATCTTCCGCGACCGCTGTGTTCCGACGGTAAGTCTTCTCCCGGGGCAGCGGATCCCCGCCCACGTCGCGATCGTTCTCACGAGCGAGCTCGAGGCCCCGCTCATCGGACATCCTCGCGTCATCGGGATCAAGGACGTGGGCGAGCGGGGGGCACTCCTCGCAGCGGTGAACAGCGCGCTCCACGCCACGAGCTCCACCGGTGAGCTGGTCGTCGGCATCGACCCCGGGGCCCAACCCGGATATGCGATCGTGGTCGAAGGGATCACGTTGGCCCTCGGGACGCTGGAATCGCCGGAGGCGACCGCGCGGTTGGGGAGCCAGCTCCGCCGCCGGTTCCCGGGGCGGGACATGCGATTCCGCGTGGGGAGCGGCGACCCGCCCAGCCGGGATCGGATCCTGAACGCCCTGGACCCGCTGCGTCGACCCATCGAGATCGTGAACGAGCGGGGCACCACCCCACATGGTCGACGGCGACCCCGGGATGCGGAGGCCGCCCGGGCGATCGCGGACGGGACCGGACGCCCGTTCCATGGGCGTGCCGCGTTGACCTTCACTCCGGGAGAGGTCTCGAACCTTCAGCGGTTGAGCCGGGAGGGGAGCGGGGGCCAGTTCACGATCTCGCGGACCCAGGCGGGCCGTGTGCTCCGGGGAGAGATCAGTTTCGGACAAGCGATCACGGAGGCGGAGCAGCGGTACGTCCCGGAAAAGCGAGGTCGGCCGCTCCCCTTCCCTCCGCCCGAGCTCTCATAGCCGCCCTCGCCTGGGTCCGACCGTGCCGTTCTCTCCAGAGCTCGAACGCCGCATCCGTCGGCTCGCGCTCACCAATGCGGTCGAGCACGAAGGGACGCCGCGGCCCGGCCCGATCCTCTCCCGGCTCTTGGGGAGCACCCCGGAGCTGAGGTCCGACGTGCCCGCGCTCGAAACGCATGTCCAGGGCCTGCTCGATGAGATCGCCCGACTGACCCCGGAAGAGAGGATGGCAGAGCTCACGGCATTGGGGGGCCCCGAGCCGTCGGCCGTCCACGTCGACCGCTCGGTGACCGGCGACCTTCCTCCCCTGGTCGGTGCCGTCGATGGCCAAGTGGTGCTCCGCATGGCGCCGTTCCCATCGGGCGGCCTGCACATCGGGTCCGCGCGCATGATCTTCGTGAACGACTACTACCGCCGACGGTACCACGGGAAGCTCCTGCTCGTCTTCGACGATACGATCGGCTCCGAGGAGAAGCGCGTCGATCCGCTCTTCTTCGAGCTCATCCAGAAGGACCTGGAACTGGCGGGGGCCCCTCCCGACGCGGTGTACTACAAGTCCGACCGGCTGCCCCTGTTCTACCAGTGGGCTCGCCGCGTGATCGACGCCGGGGCCTCGTACGTCTGCCGTTGCCCGGCCGAGCTCCTACGGGAGAACCGTCGCGCGGGGATCGCCTGCGCGGAGCGTGCCCAGGGGGTCGCAGAGACCCTGGCCGAGTGGGAGAAGATGCTCGAAGGGGGATATCGGGAGGGGGAGGCCGTGCTCCGGCTCCGGACGGATCTCCACGATCCCGATCCCGCCTTCCGGGACCGCGTCCTGTTCCGGATCAGCGAGGTCGAGCATCCTCGCGTGGGCCGGAAGTACCGGGTCTGGCCGCTCCTTGAGTTCTCGTGGGCGGTGGACGACATCGAGCTCGGTGTCACGCACGTGGTCCGCGGGAAGGATCTCGTCATGGAGGACCGGATGCAACGGTACATCTGGGACCTGCTCCAGATCCGCGGGCCTCCGTTCCTCCACTGGGGTCTCCTCCGCCTTCGGGAGGCCAAGATCTCGAAGAGCAAGAGCCAACAGGAGGTCCGCTCCGGGTTGTACGATGGCTGGTCCGATCCGAGGACCTGGTCCCTCGCATCCCTGGACCGACGCGGCATCAGCATGGGGGCCCTCCGACGGTTCACGCTCTCCTTCGGCATCTCCCTCGCCGACATCGAGACCCCGGCCGAGACGCTCTATGCGGAGAACCGGCAGGTCATCGATCCGATCTCCGCGCGGAGATCGGTGGTCCTCGATGCCGTCCGGGTGGAGGTCGATGCGTTCCCCGCGGACCTGCGCACGGTCCTCCTGGCGAACCATCCCGATCTTCCCGAGCTGGGGACCCGTACGGTCCCGGTCGGGCCCGAGTTCTGGCTGGCCCGCCCGGACCTTCTGCGCCACCAGGGGGCGGAGATCCGCCTCAAGGACCTCGTCAACATCCAGCTCCCCCGCGAGGTCCCCGCGGAGGGCGATGCCCCTGTTCGGGCCACGTTCACCAGCCGGGAGAACCGGCGCATCCCTCGGGTCCAATGGGTGAGCGCCCTCGGGGCGGTCCCAGTGGACATCCTCGGAACGGAGGGCGAGCATCGGATGGGCCTCGGCGAGGCCGAGCTCCTCCGTTCGGCGGTCCGCCAGATCCTTCAGTTCGAGCGGGTCGGGTTCGTCCGGATCGAGGCGGACTGGACGCCGGGCTCGGTACCGGTCCGGGCCTGCTACGGGCACCCGTGATCCCCCGGCGTCCCGCCGTTCGGAAACTCTTTGAGCCTTCGGGCACCTTTCCGGCCCAAGGTCGGTCCCATGCGGTTCCTGCACACGTCGGTGACGGTCAAGGACATCGACACCTCCCTTCGGTTCTACACCGAGATCCTCGGGCTCGAGTTCGAGCGTCGGAGACAGATCCCCGAGAACAAGGCCGAGATCGCGTTCGTGAAGGACCCCGAGAGCGGAGCGCGGATCGAGCTCACGCACTGGCAGGAGAAGACCACGATCGACCCCGGTGAGCAGTTGGACCACATGGCCTTCGAGATCCCGGACCTCGACGCGTTCTTGGCCCGCGCCCGGGAGAAGAAGGTGCGCGTGGCGAAGGAGCCGTACCAGCTCCAGGGTGGACGGAGCCGCCTCGCGTTCATCCTCGATCCCGACGACATCTGGATCGAGCTCATCGAGGCCCCCCGGACCCCCGGCTGAGCTCGGGCCGTGTCGGGGGCGCGCGTCACCACGACCCACCAGGACGCCCCCCGCATCTTGCGGGCGGTGTTGGGCGCCACGTTCTTCGTGCGGTTCGGCTTCGGCCTCGCGCTCTCGGTCTTCGCCGCGTACATCATCGGTCGCTCGGTGGGCATCGATCCCGCGGCGGTGGGAACGGTGGGACTGATCAGCGCGCTCGCCCCGATCGGGGAGTTCTCGACGGTCATCCTGACCGGGATGGCGGCGGACCGCCACGGGCGGGTCAAGGTGCTGACCCTGGGGCTCGCCACGGCCGCGGTGCTGATGCTGTTCGTCGGGGCGAGCCGGAACGTCTGGGCCCTCGGTCTCCTCAATCTCTTCTTCGGCGTCTCGAGCGCCGCCATCCTGGCCTCGAGCCTCGCGGTCGTTGCGCAGGAGTCCGCCGAGGACAAGCGCGGCTTCGAGATGGGACGGTTCGATGCGGTCAATCTCCTCGGTTGGATCGGCGGCTTCGCCGTCGGCTTCGGACTGCTCGGCCGCATCGGGAACGCCGACCTCGGGTGGGTGTTCGTCTTCGGGGCGGCGGTCCTCGCGCTCGGCCTGCTCCTGGTCCACCGCCTGACCCGCGGGTACCAGGAGGAACGCGGTGAGGTACGGTTCAGCTTCGGTCAGATCCGTCGGGCCGCCCTCAGCCGCAGTGTCATCCTCGTCACGTTCCCCTGGCTCGTCATCTACATGTTGATCGGGACCGTCTTCGTCTTCCTCGGCACCGCGGCGACCGGGGCCGGCATCCCGAGCTGGGAGCTCGCCGCGTTGATCGGGGGCGGCGGACTTCTCCTGCTGCTCACCCAGCCCTCCTTCGGTCGGATGGCCGACCGGTTCGGTCGCATCCGACTCATGCTCGTGGGGACGATCGGGTTCGTCGGGGTCCTCATCGGGGCCGGGCTCCTCGCCTCGTACGGCCCGCAGCCGCCCATCCTCGGGTTCGTGGGGGTGAGCGTGCTGGCGGCCCTCGCCTACGGTCCGGCCGCGCTCGCGGCCTTGACCGATCTCAGCGAGTCGCTGACGCGCGCGACGACGATGGCCGTGTACACTCTCGTGATCAGCCTCGGGATGTTGCTGGGGCTCCTCGCCTCGAGCGGCCTCTACAGCCGGTACGGGACCGCGGGGCTCGACGTCTTCTTCGCGTCGATCGCGGTGACCCTGGTCGCGTTCACCGCGCTCCGGTACCACGACCTCAAGCTCGGGAGATCCCCGGAGCCCGCGCCCGTCGCTACGACTCCGGCTCGATGATCACGTGCCGAAGGCTGGGGAACCGCTCTCGGAGCCCCTGCCCCACGTTATCGATGGCCGCTTCGACCTGATCGGTGGTGAGGCCGTCCAGGAAGTTGACCCGGATCGCGAGGAGCACATCGTCCGGGCCGAGCATCATCGACTGGAGGCTACGGACCTGCCGGACGCTCGGGTTGCGTTCGACCGTCTGGAGGATGTCCCGGGCCATCTTCGGCGAGACGGCCTTGCCGATCAGGAGCTCTCGGGACTCGGCGGCGAGGACGAACCCGGTCGCGATCAGCACCACGCCGACGCCCATCGCCGTTATCCCGTCGACCGCGAGATCGCCGGTCCGGTCGATCCAGACGAGCCCGATGAACGCGACGATGCTCCCGACGACCGAGACCAGGTCCTGGTAGAAGATCGTCTTGATCCCTTGCTGCGCGGAATCGATCAGATCGGCGAACGTCTCCCGGCCGACCCGGAGCTCGAACAACGTGACCAGGATGCCCCCCACGCTGGTCGCGAGCGTAAGGCCGACCACCAGGAGCGCCCAGGAGATGTGACCGACGGGACCGGGGTTCAGGACCTGCTGGAGCCCGCTCAGCAGAACGATGATCCCGGCGGTCGTGAACGTGATGAGCGAGGCGCTGAACGACCAGAAGAACCGTTCCTTGCCGTGGCCGAACGGATGGAGATGGTCGGGCGGGCGCTGGGAGGCGAGGTAGCCCCAAAAGATGGCGACCCCGCCCACCAGGTCCGTGATACTGTAGACCGCCTGCGACAGCACCGTATGCGAGCCGGTGTAGATCGCGACCCAGCCATTGGCCCCGAACAAGGCCGCGTCCAGGATCAAGGTGGCGGTAACGATCACGCGAGGACGCATCTGGACCGAAGGACCCTCGGCCCGGCCAGTTGCCTACCGGGATAAGATAGTGCCCTTGCCGTGGATGGGGTCGGCCGGATCGGTCCGCGAGCGGACGGACCCGCTCGATCAACGAAGCGTTAAATGTACCGGGGTTCTGCTTCGAGCGAGAGCACTTCCATGTCCGAACCGTCCTCGCAGACCTCTAGGATCGCGTCCGAGCCCCGACACCTGCAGGCGAGCCCGGCCCCCCGGGGATCGCTCCGTCCGAACCTCAACGACCTGGGTCTCTCGCCCGGTAAGCGCACGCGCCTCAAGCACATGCTCTACGACCACGGTCCGGGCGGTGGCACCCTCCTGATCCTTCCGATCGACCAGGGCCTCGAGCACGGCCCGGTCGACTTCTTCTCGAACCCGCAGGCCGAGGACCCGGAGTACCAGTTCCGATTGGCGTTCGAGGGGAACTTCTCCGCCATCGCGCTCCACATCGGACTGGCCGAGAAGTACTTCCACCAGTGGGCGGGGGACGTGCCGCTCATCCTCAAGATCAACGGGAAGACGAGCATCCCTTCTGACGCCGAGGCGTTCAGCGGGCTCACCGGTAGTGTCGAGGACGCCGTCCGCCTCGGGGCGGAGGCGGTCGGGTACACGCTCTACGTCGGGTCGCCGGCGCAGGACCGGGACTTCGAGCAGCTCCGCCAGGTGCGGATCAAGTGCGATCGGTACGGGATGCCCCTCATCGTCTGGGCGTACCCGCGCGGCGAGGCCGTCGCGAAGAAAGGAGGGAAGGAGAGCCTCTTTGCGATCGATTACTCGGCGCGGGTGGCGTTGGAGCTCGGGGCGGACATCGTCAAACTGAACTATCCGGTACGCTCCGAGAAGGATGCCCAGAGCCCGGCCCCGTACAACACCCTCGATCTCGACGAGGAGGCCGCCTTCCGAAAGGTCGTGGAGAGCGCCGGTCGGGCCATGGTCCTGGTGAGCGGGGGAGAGAAGGTGGACGACGCGGACCTTCTCTTGAAGGTGCGACGGTCGATGGAGGCCGGCGCGACCGGGATCATCTTTGGCCGGAACATGTGGCAGCGTCCCAAAGAGGAGGCGCTCCACGTGACGCGCGAGCTACATGCGATCTTCCGGGAGTACGCCCAGACCCACCGCTGATCGCTCCGCCATCCCCTTCTACCTCTGGGTCGCCGGAGAGGATCACGCGAGAGCGTGCACCGGTCGACGATTGCTTCGTCAGGGACTGGTCCGTGAGGTCCGAGGCGGGGATCGTCCCGCGCTGCGCGATGTTCTGCTCTTGGACCCGTTCGCTTTGCTCCCGCTCGGTCCGGCGGACCGAGGCCGGGCCGCTCGGAGCGGGGTCCTCGGGATCGACTGCTCCTGGAACCTCCTGCACGACCGGGGGGCCTATCCGGGGTCCGAGGGCCGGTGGGACCAGGTCACGCACCGCCGGAGATTGCCGTGGCTCGTCGCGACGAACCCGCAACATTACGGACGGTTGGGCGAGCTCTCGACGGCCGAGGCGTTCGGCGCGGCCGCCTACTTGCTGGGAGAGGTGGACCGGGCCCGCACCCTGCTCGATGGGTTCGCCGGCGGCCGGTCGTTCCTCACCGTGAACCACGCACGTCTCGTGGCCTATTCGCACGCTCTGGATCCCGAGGACCTCCTCCGGATCGAAGAGGGTTCGCTCGGCGGCGGGACCTAGGGCTCCGGGAACGTCTGACCTTCGGTCTCCAAGTGCTCGATCTGGAGGTCATGGGTCGTTCGGACAGGGCGGGCGATCGGAACATGCGCGAGGAGCACGCCGCCGAACCGTTCGTACGTCCGGGAGGTATGGAGGGTCAGGCAGTGATGGTGATAGATCGATCGGCCGGAGAGATCCGGGTCGTGCCCTCGGACGAACACGTGAAGCCCGGTGGACTCGAAGAAGCGATCAAGATCCCGCTCGTCGAAGCGCACCGCGATCCCTCGATGGCTCCGGGCCGCCTCGCAGTCCCCCCAGACGATGTCGAGGAGCGTGTCCTGGTCCCGAGGATCGACCGCCGCCTTCCAATTGTCCGCAGAGGCGACCCGAGGGAAACCCGCGTGCGCCAGATAGACCCCGCTCGAGGTCACCGCGGCGAGCGGACCGCGCTCGAGCAGACCGAGGATACGCGTGTACCGTTCCGCCTCGGGACCCCACAACTGGTCGACCTCCTCCGGGAGATCGTGCGGGATCACCGGGATGATCCGGTGGGTCTCGTGATTTCCCTGAAGGAGGAACACCCGGTCGGGGTAGGCCGCGGTCAGCGACAGGAGAAAGAGGGCGTTCGCGACCGATCCTTCCCCCGTGTCGGCGGGGGCGCGATCGACGTAATCCCCCAGCCCCACCATGACCGTCGTCCGGACCGCCGAGAGGAAACGTCGGCTCACCGCCACGGTCGATCGCCAATCGCCGTGCGTGTCGCCGAAGACCACCGCCTCCTCGATCGGGGGGCCCGGAAGGTCCACGACGGCCGGCCGGACCGGGACCGTGCGTTCCAGCTCGTCCAGGACCTGGTCCGCCTCGTCGGCCGAGAGCCTCAGCAGCTCCTCCGGGGTCGGGATCCTCTGGACCGCGCCCATCCGGGACCGCCCCCCTCATCGGCCGCGACGTGGGAATGCGGGGGGCCGGATGTTCCGAGGCGAGGACGGGCGCCCCGCCTCCTTTGAACCGGCGAATGCCCTAGGCAACAGGGTCCTAAGCCCTGCCTCGCTGACCCCGTCGAGATCCTCGAACGGTTTGGCCGAGCTGGAGCACCCCCGCATCGTCGTGGTCTCTCTTGGTTGCGCGCGTAAGTAGCCCCGGCAGGAATCTCGGCCGAGGAGCTTGCGGTCCCGCGCGGCATTCGAACCTGCGTTGCGAGATCCAGAGTCTCGCATGCTTGGCCACTACACCACGGGGCTACGCCCGGTGCACCAACGGAGCGGTCTTAAATCTTGTCGGCGGGTTCGAAGCCGCCTGATGGGCCGCGGCGCTTTCCTCGATTCCCGATCGCGCGAAATCCCAAATACCATGGCGCGGTCGCTCTCGAGGCCATGGCTGAGGTGGTCGCATGGGCGAGCCGGATTTCGCCGACCAGATCGGGAACGACGGGACCTCGCGCCGCTCGCCGCTCTCCAGTGCCTTTCGCTCGGCGTACCTGTCCCGACTGAGACCTCCACGGCCCGGCGCGTCCTGGCCAGCCCGGCACCGGGCTTACCTCATCGGTCTTCCGCTCATCCTCCTCCCCACCGGATGGATCCTGGCGTCCTCCTTTTCGGGCGGTGTCGAGGGTCAGCTCCCCGTCGCGACGGTCGACCTGGGAGCCTCCTTCGTTCGGATGATCCTCGCCTACGGGCTCTCGCTCGGCTTTTCCCTCGGCTACGGGTACTATGCCGCGACCAATCGCACCGCCGATCGCATCCTGATCCCCGTACTGGACATCCTCCAATCGGTCCCGATCCTCGGGTTCTTCCCGCTCGTTGTCGCGATCTTCGTCAACGCCACCCCCGGGAGCCCGATCGGGGCGAACATGGCGACCATCTTCCTGATCTTCACGGCCATGTCGTGGAACATGGCGTTCGGCGTCTACGAATCGTTGAAGTCGGTACCGTCCGATCTTCGGGAGGCCGCGGACTCGTACGGGGTGCATGGGATCCAGCGGCTCCGGCGCGTGCTGCTGCCGGCAACGATCAATCGCCTCGTCTACAACACCGTCCTGTCCTGGACCGCAGGCTGGTACTACCTGGTCGGTGCGGAGATCATCACGTCGGCGAGGGGGTCGACCGTCCTGCCCGGGATCGGGAGCTACCTCGCCGTCGCGGCCGCCCACAACGATCCCGCAGCCCTCGTGACCGGGATCTCCCTGCTGGTCGCCCTCGTGACCGCGCTCGATCTGTTCGCCTGGAGACCCCTCGGACATTGGGCCGAACGGTACCGCTATGAGCAGGCGCCCAGCGGGGCGACCGAGGCCGAGGCCCGGACCGGCGGACGGGTCCGTCGCGCGGTCGGATCGGTGGCCCGCGGGTTCGCGAGCGGGGTCACTCGCCTCCGCGGTCCGTTGGTCTCGATCGTCAGCCGGGTCCCCGGCGTGCAGCTCCTGCCTCGGCGCACCACCCCTCGGAGCCGGATCGCCATCCGATACCTCGCGCTCGGGACCGCGCTCGTCCTGGTATGGCTCCTCCTGATCACGCTCGTCGTCGTGGTCTTCCGAGTGCTGACGGGGCCGATCTCCGCGATGGAGTACCATCAGATGCTGGGCGTGCCGCAAGCGATGCTCTTCTCCAGTGGTCGGGTGGCCCTCGCCTACGGGCTCTCGGTCGCCATCGCGCTCCCGCTCGCGATCTATCTGGTCCGCCGGCCCCGCGCGTACCGCGTCGGACTGCCTCTCGTGGAGATCATCGCGTCCGTTCCCGCGACCGCCCTCTTTCCGTTGTTCATCCTGGCGCTCGACCCGTACATCGGGCTGAACGGGGTCGCGGTCCTGCTGCTGTTGACGGGCATGATCTGGTACCTGTTCTTCAACGTCGTCTCGGGTCTTCGGTCGATCCCCTCGGACCTGATCGAGGCCGCGAGATCGTACGGCCTCACGCGCTGGCAGTACTACCGGCGTCTGATCCTACCGGCGATCTTCCCGGCGTTCATCACCGGATCGATCACGGCGTTCGGGGGAGGATGGAACGCGCTCGTGTTCGCCGAGTACTTCCAGGTGAACAACGTTCCCCTCCTGCAGGTCCCGGGCATCGGTCAGCTGATCAGCGTCGCGACCTACCGGCACGAGAACCCGCTGCTCGTCGTCTCGCTGTTCACGCTCGTCCTGGTCGTCATCGCCCTGAACGAGGTCCTTTGGAAGCCGATGTATCGACGAGCGGTCAATAAGTACCGGTTCGACTAGCGGATCCCGGTACGCACCGCGCGAACGCGAAGGAGGGAAGGAACGGGTCCGTGGCGCTCATCGAGGTCCAGGATGTGGTCAAGAGCTTCCCCTCCCATCATGGTACGATCTCGATCCTCAACGGGATCTCGTTCGACGTCCGGGACAGCGACTTTCTCGCGATCGTCGGCCCTTCGGGATGCGGGAAATCGACCCTGATCCGGCTGATCCAAGGGCTCGATCATCCGACCCGCGGGACGATCCGCTTCCGCGGTCGTCCGGTCACCAGCGTGTGCCAGGAGATGGCGATCGTCTTCCAGAACTTCGCTCTCTACCCGTGGCTGAACGTCAAGCAGAACGTCGCGCTCGGATTGGATGCCCGGGGGTGGGAACCCGAGCGACGGGAGGCCCAGATCGAGCGCTACATCTCGGTCACCGGACTGGTCGGGTTCGAGGAGGCGTACCCACGAGAACTGTCGGGGGGGATGCGACAGCGGGTGGGTCTGGCCCGCGCTCTGGCGGTCGAGCCGGCCCTCCTTTTGATGGACGAGCCCTTCTCCGCGCTCGACCCGTTGACCGCCGAGGGTCTTCGCGAAGAGGTCCTTCAGCTCTGGCGCGATCCTCAGCTGCCTCCGGAGTCGGTCGTGCTCGTGACCCATAACATCGAGGAGGCGCTCGTCATGTCCGATCGGGTCATCGTCCTCTCCCAGAGGCCGAGCCAGGTCCTGCAGGATGTGAAGGTCGATCTTCCTCGCCCACGGGACCGCAAGTCCGAGGAGTTCTACAAGTTGACGGATCAGGTGTACTCCCTGATCACCGAGGGCGGGACGCCGCGCGCCGTGCCCGCCCCGGGCCCTCCCCCGGGAGGCGCTCTGGGCAACGGCCCGGCCCCCTCGAACTAGCCCCGGATCATCTTGTTCCGATGGGCCGGGCGAGCCGGCCCTATAAAGGCACACCCGGGGCTCGGGTAATGCTTATAGTACGCCCCCGCGCTGGCTATGATGAAGCGGGCGGGAGCCCGCTCAACCTGTGCCAACACCATATCCCAAAGCATCGCCCAGCGAGGTGATGGGACTCCTCGTTCTCATCGATACGCACAAGGGTCAGGAGGACCTGGCCCGTCTCGCGGACGACCTCGATCTCGAGATCGATGAGATCCTTCCGGCGAACGACTTTGCCGAGGTGCTCGGGCTCGTGACGGTCGAGGATGGGCGGCTCACCATCACGGACGTCGGCCGAAAGCTCCTGGCCGGCACGATCCGGGAACGGAAGACGATCCTCCGAGAGCAGCTCAAGAAGACCACTCTTTTCAAGGCGCTCATGCGAGCCCTGGAGAGCTCGCCGGAGCACCGACTATCGGAGGAGGAGATCGACCGGTTGGTCGCGTTCACGACCGCTCCGGGGGATGAGTACGTCCAGAACATCATCAACTGGGGCCGGTTCACCGAGCTCTTCCGATATGATCCGGACGCGCGGGTCCTGCTCCCGGCGCGGGCACGAACATCGGGCCGGGGGCCGAGCGTGCCGCCGCGCGCTCCGCCGCCGCAGGCTCCCTCGAGGACCTCTCCCGGTCCGGCCCGATCCCCTCCCAAAGAGGAGACGAACACCAACGAGAACCTCGCCATGGCCATACTTTCCTCGTAGGTCCCGGGACGCACGGCGTGGAGGCCGCGCTCCCTCCGAAAGGAAGCATTAAGGCGGACCATCCTTCCCGACCTCCCAGGGCACGTAGATCAGCGGAAGATCGCTGCTTTCGCAAAGCAGAGGCCGGGGGTTCAAATCCCCCCGTGTCCACTTCTCGGCCGACCTGGACCTGCTTCCGTGCCGCCCGCGTTCGACCCGATCGCCCTCGGGCCCACCCGGCTTGTAATATTCCATCGGCGCCTTAGGGGTACATGCGGCCGTCCGAAGGCCCGACGAATACCCATCGGTTCGCGCCTCCTTCCCCTTCCGACGACGGAAGGGGCTGCGACCCGAACATCGGGTTCGGGAACGGCCTGGATCTGCGGTTACGCAACGCCTACATCGAGATCCGGCGGCTGACCGTCGAGCTGAACGAAGCGCATGCGGAGATGGTCCGGTTGCAGAGCGAGGAGGCCCGAAGGATGGCCCTGGAGGATACGGCCGACGTGATATTCCATCTTCCGGACGACTGGAAGGACCGAGCGGCGAGCAGTCAGATCTACCGGGACCTGTGCGAGGTCAGGGGCGTGGATCCCGATCCAATCGGGGGGCCGGCTCCGGTGAAGGACGAGGGGCCCGTCATTCCCGGCCATTGGAGTCGCGCTCGCTAGATCGGGGCTCGAGCCCGATCGGCAGGACCCCCATCCGCGCACTCGAGGTCGGAGGGGGGATCCGTCCCGGCGCTGTCTGGTACGTCGCTGTCCGCCGGGACCTATGACCGTCTCTTTGGGAGCGGACCGGTAGATGACCCAGGAGCAGCTCCCCCGTCCGGCTGGGACCACGTAGAATCCGGACCTCCGACCCCCCGAACCGGCCGTCTGAACGCTCCGTGTGCCCGGGCGCCGAGCGGCCCCGCGCGGCGGATCTCACGCGCATCCGGTGGTCGGCGTGCCGGTACGTTTCAGGGCCCGACCAGACCGCGAGGGAGCCGCGGACGAGACCCCGCCCCCGTTCGTTGTGAGCTGGCCGTGGGCATCGTGAAGGAATTTTCACGACCCGTATATATATGTATCCATACGTGTGAAAACATGGAAGCTCTTGACGGATCGGTGCGCCGGCATCACCCTCCACCTCCACGCGGCCGACGGCCAGCCGTCGAGACCTCGAGAGAGGGCGACCTTGCGAGGCCGCGTCGCCGGTGCCGTCGCGGTAGTGGCCGTCCTCTTGCTGAGCTCGTTCGCCGGCCTGACCCTCGCGGGTACGCATCCAGTTGTCAAGGTCGGTAAGGTCGCGGCCCCATCGGGGACGTCGGCCCCTCGACCGGTCATCGTTCCCCAGCATCCGGCGCCCCAATCGCTGAGGGGCGATCCCGCCGGAAGCCCCTTCGCGTTCAACAGCTCCGGGGTGAGCCTGAGCTTGGGCAATGGCGTGGGCTCGCTCCCCTCCACGTTCTGGGGCGTGAACTACAATTACGCCGCTCTGTCGGGACCGGACCAGAACAGTTTCGCGAACTCAACGATCGCCCACGACCTCAATGAGACCCCGATCACGTGGCTCCGCCTCCCCCTGGTGAGCGAGGATCCGGGGGCGAGCTACAATAGCTCGTTCAACTGGTCGAGCGCATTCGAGTTCTGCGACTGGGTGCACTGCCATTCCCTCGTCACCGTCGGCGGCGCCGGCGAGTCCGCCCAGGACGGCGCCCGGGAGGTGCAGTACATCGAGGATCACTATCACTTCCATGCCGACTACTGGATCTTCGGCAACGAGCCCGATGTGTACGACTGGGCGAGCCCGTCCGCCTATGCCTCGACGGTCCACCAGTGGATCCTGGACGTGCGCGCCTTCGATCCGACGGCCCAGTTCATGGGGATCTCCGTCACCGGGGACCCGAGCGTCGACGGCGCGTACCTGACCGATCTCATGGAGCTGGATGGTTCGCTCATCAACGCCTTCGCCATCCAGACCTATCCGGACCAGCCCCCGGACCTGACGCTCTCGAACTTCATGGGTTCGCTCTCGGGTCCGCACAGCGTCCTCTATGAGTCCGAGAACGCGCGCTCGATCGTCGATAGTTACGGTGGGATCGACCTGCCGATGTTCGACAACGAGTACAACGGCGGGGGCACGGGCATCACCGCCTGGGATCAGTTCCGGCAGGGGTACCCCGACGTCCCCTACACCGCGACCTCGGTGATCCAGGCGCTCGATGGGCACCTCGACCAGTTGGCCCCTTGGACGTTCACGTCCGTGAACGACCTCACGGTCAACGAGGGGGACGGGTGTGACAACGCGATGATCGAGCTGACCAGTGAGTGCAACGGCATCGCGGGGACCTACAATCCGATGTTCTACCTTTACTCCCAGATCCTGAAGCAGCTCCCCTTCGGGTCGCTCACGAACGTGACCCTGCCGGGCGTTCCTGACCTCTGGGGCCTCCAGGTCACCAACGGCTCGAGCCGGGACGTCCTCGTGGTGAACGACAACGTCGCCACGCCCCGGACGTTCGACCTCGGGCCCGGGTTCCCGGTCTCGGGCAATCTCTCGAGCCGGCTCCTCGACCCGGCGAACCCCGAGCAACCGCTCGAGACCGCGCTGCCGCTCAACACCACCTCTCCCATCTTCACGCTACCGGCGCTGGGCGTCCTCCTGCTCCAGTTCACCCCCGGATCGGCGGTCCCCCCGCCCACGGGGAACGGGGGCGCCCCGCCGACCCCGCGCACCGTGACCTTTGTGCGGTCCGGACTACCGGCCGGCACGACCTGGTCGGTCGCGCTCAACGGCCTCATCAAGGCCTCGTCGACGTCCTCCCTCGTGTTCTCCGGGCTGACCTCGCTCTTCACCTACGACATCGCCTCGGTGTTCGGGTACTACCCCGTTTCCGGGTTCGGGATGGGGAACGCCTCGCAAGGGAATCTCTCCATCCCGATCGCGTTCGCGGCGGGCACGACGCCCGCCCTCTCGATCCTATCGTTCGGTGTGTTCCCATCCACGCCGATGTTCAGTGTGCCGTTCACGGTCACCGTTGCGACGGTCGGAGGTCAAGGGCCGTATGCGTACAGCTACGCCGGCCTCCCTTTGACCTGCCAGCCGGTCGATGGTTCGACGATCTCCTGCTCTCCCTCTCCGAACGGCACGTATGACATCGCCGTCAGTGTCGCGGACGCGAGCGGGGGCGTCGTCGAAGAGACCCTCAACGTCACCGTCTCGGGTCCTCCATCGGCGACCTCGACGCCCCCGGCGGCGGCGCCCCCGTCCTCGGGGATCGCGGCCTATGGGCTGCTCGGGCTGTTCTCGGTCCTGGTGAGCGGCGCCCTCATCGCGGGTGTGGAGGTAGTGTCCTTCCACCGGCATCGGGGGGGGTCGGAGACCCCGCCGGCGCGAGAGCCCGGAGCCCCCGTACGTCCCCACCGGTCGAGCGGACGCGTCGGGACATCCTGAACTGGTCCCGGGTCCCCCAGGGCGCCCCCCTCTGCCCTGGCCGGGGCCCGGTGACGGCCCGGGACGCCCCTAGACCTTAAGACGGTCGTGGGCGGGATCGGTCACCGCTCCGCGTTGAGCTCCCGCAGCGGCCCGCCATGGCTCTCTCCCGGGTGTCGGCGTGCGGAAAAGAGGTCGCGCTCCCGTTGGACCGTTTCTCGGGGACCGTGGTTGCCTTCGCAGAAAGGGACCTTGGCCTCAGGGGACCCCCAAATCCTCGCGTCCGCCCGACCGCAGGGGGGAGCATCGCCCCGTCGCCGAGGACCTTCCGGCACGCGGACGCCGCTACCTTTCGGGATCCGCATCACGCGGCAGAGATCTGGGCCGCGCTGGGCACGGGCGCGCTACGAGCGATCTGACGGTGAGCATCCCAATAGGCTCCGATGAACAGGAAATACGTGACGAACAATGGGGCCATCGCACCGGCGACCGGAGCGAAGGCCACCACGACCGCGCCCCATTGGAGCGTGAAGAACTCGACGAGGAGCTTCAGGATCACGTTCCCGACCAGGACGCCGGTCAGCACCGAGACGCCGAGCGACCAAACGAAGGCCGCGCCCGCAGCCACCTTACCGCTCGGTGAGAGGTACGGGAGCACGTTCCGACGGAGCCCGAAGAAGAAGTTCCCGAGCAAGAGGACGACGACCCCCCCCGTGAGCCAGACCACGGCCGCGGGGGAGTCGCCGGAGGGAGGGCCGCCCTCGAACTCGCTCACGATCGCGCTGACCGCGGTCCCCACCACGAAGAGGAGGACCGCTACCCAAGGCGCCCTCCAGTCCCGGAAACGCCTCTCGCCCTCTTCCTCCTGGTTCAAGCAGACGGCCAGCACGGCGCCGGCCGCGATCACGACCACGGTAGAGATGAGGCGGTACTTCTCCCGAAGTCGCCGGAGATGGTGGGTCAGCCACGACATGATCGACAGGGTCGCCCCGGACGCGAGCGCGATGGCCGTCCAGGGGATGCGGGAGGTCGACCGGGCCTTCCGCGGGTGGATCGCTTTCCACTCCCGGAAGCCCAGATACATGAGATAGAACCCGAGGATCGTCGTGGCGAGACTGAGGTAGTAGAAGCCGATCCACACCTGACCGAGATGGCCGACCGTCAGCATCTGGTACGTCTCCGTACCCCCTTCGGTGAGGAACCCGAGGGAGAACACGAAGAGGGCGTGATGATGGGTCGGAGGCATCGCTCCTGTAGTCATGCTCGCTCGCTGGCTTGAGGATTGTCGCTCCTCGGTCGAAGAACTCTTGAGCCTTCCGTCAACCTCCCGCCCGCCGCGTCATCGGGCAGGATCGATCCCTTTGGATCAGGTCCTACTTGGGGGGGACCCGGGTCGGCGTTCGCCCGCGTCACGCATCGTTCGGGCCCGGGGCCCGGGAAGCCTGCGTTCGCCCGAGTGCCGGCTCAGCGAGCCTCGGCACCTTCGAGGGCGGAAGCGGGTACGGGTCCCGGGCGATGGTCCAGAGAAGCCCGACCAAGAGCGCGGTCTCCACGGCGGCAAAGATCTCGGAGGGCCACCAGATGCCATCCCCAAACCCGTAGATCGCGAGCGCCCAAGAGTAGTCGATCCCCCCGACCAGGCCGATCGCGTACAAGAATCGCTGGGGGCGTCCCCCCAGCAGCGCGATGGGAACGAGCCAGATCAGGAAATTGAACGACAGGAACTGCGTCGTGAGCGCGAGCACGGTGATCAGGAACGTGGCGGACCGTATCGGTGGCCAGCGCACGGCGTAGACATATCCCAGGGCGAGCGCCAACGCCACCGCCTGCACTCCGGTCAGGAGCGGACCTGAGCTCACCCAGTTGGTCGGGAAGAGGACCCCGAACTCGTTCAGCGAGAAGCTCACCCGGTTCGCCTGTCCGATCAATCCGAGGTCGATGAACGAGTTCCCCCAGAACGGGATCGTGAGGACGATCCCTACGAGAAAGATCGCGAACGAGATCATCAGGGCCGGCAACCGATTCCGCGGCGCGCCGGCCGTCGCGCCGGCGAACGGGACCAGACTCGGGAACCGGGCCGTCGAGATGAGCCCGGACAGGGCACCGGCGCGGACCCATCCGAAGCTCGTCACGACCAGCGGCAGGACCAACCCGAGAGGGACGATGGCGTTGCTGGCGCCGTCGATCTGCCCGGTAACGATCGGGACGAACAAGATGGAGGAGCACAGATAGTAGGTCGTGTAGCGTCGATCGGGGCCCGCCAGCCTCCACGTGGCCGGGATCAATAGGAGGGCCACCGCGAGCCAGACGGCCCAGACCCCGGCGCGCCCGCCCAAGCTCCCCACGGCATTGAGCGCGACCGCGCCGATGCCGTACGGCACCACGACCGGAGAGTTGCACACCGAGACGTTGAAGGGACTCGCGCCGATCCAGAAGTTGTGCCCGGAGGCGACGAACGCCCCTACGTCGTCCGTGCCGCGACCACACGGGAACGGCTCGGCCTGGAGCGAGGCCCCGATGGCGAAGATGATGGCGATCAGGACCGTGAAGTGCCTCCAATCCCAGTCGAAGAACCCGATCCTTTCCAAGAACGGACGGAACCGGGCGTCGACGAACTCCTTGATCTCGGGGGTCCGCTTCCATCGATAACCGATGAGGAAGAACCCGACGACGACCGCGACGACCCCCCACGCCAGGTCCCAGTAGAGGAGCGAGATCTCCGGGGGCGCCACGACCTTGACTCCTCACCGGGACTGAGGGAGCCGGGCCTTCTCGACCGAGGCGCCGACCTCGGGTCCCGGTCGATGCGTCATGATCGCGCTGGCGGCAGGAGCCCGACCGGGTATTGAAGGCGTCGGGAAGTGTCGGGAAGCCGCACATCGGGGTCGCCCGAGCCCCCTTTGTCGGTGCTAAGGGACCGACCCGGCACCCGGGGACGGGGGGGAGCGGCCACCCCGGCACCGGACCCCGTGAGAGGGCCTTTTTCCCTGGAATCTTGATATTTGTCCGCCGTTTGTCCGATGCCGATCTCCGATAGGGGACCCCGGAAGCGCCCCCCCGTTCCATAGGACCGTTCGGGTTTATGTATGACGTCCGTCTGACAAGCCAATTGGGTGGGTCGTGTCCGACAAAGAGCCGATTTCGCTGCCGCGAGTGACGCTGGAAGTGGAGCTTCCAACGCCAAATGCGGTGGTCGTCCAGTCGCCATACGTACAGCGCGTGCCCGGAGGCCGAACGTACCGAGAGCTCATGGAACGTGCCGTGGGCTGGGGGCGCCGATGAGCGCGCCGCCCGAGCCGCTCTTGGAACCGCCCCAGGCCGGTCCCCGCAAGATCTTTCTCGGTTCGGCGACCCCACGGGGATTGGGCGCTCGGCCCCGATTGAGCCCCCAGGCGGCCGCCGCGTTCGCGACGTTCGTGGACACCGCCCGGGCCCGCGCGGCCATGGAAGGGCGCACGCTCGTCTACACGGTCCGCTGGAACTGAGCGGCTAGGACCTGTCCGGATCGTCCGATCCGACCGGAAGGTCGTCGATCGATCCGGGGCCGCCGGACCCTTGGGCGTCGAAGAGACGCTCAGGGGCCCCTTTCTTTCTACGCCCCAGTTCGGCGGCGGCCTGCTCGAGGGCCTGCTTGGATAGTTCGTCCGCCCGCCGGTTCTCGGCTCGCGGGACCCAGACGAACTGGACGGTCTCGAACCGTCCCGCCAGCTGTCGGAGATGCTGCTGATAGGGCTTGAGGTGCGGGGTCCGCACCGCATACTCGCCGGACATCTGTCGGATCACGAGCTGACTGTCCCCCGTCAGCACGACCGAACCGCGGAAGCCGCTGGAGACCAACCACTCCAAGGCACGGGAGGCGGCCGAGTACTCGGCCACGTTGTTCGTCGCCCGGGGGGAACCCGGAGGCACCGCGAGCCCACACTCCTCGTACTCGAGACCCTCCCCATGGACGGTGAAGCCGTAGGTCGCCACGCCTCCCCCGCGCGCGGGCTGACAGGCCCCGTCGAAATGCACCTGGACCACGCCGGAGAGCAGTGTGGTCCCGCGCGGGAGATTATCTTCCATCGCCTGCCGGCCTCACGGGCGGGCCCGAGCCCCGGACCCGGCGCCGGGGGTCCTCGCCACCCGAGGACAATCGCAAAAGGCCTCGTCCTTCACGCACGGCCCGCATCGGACGCCGCCGGCCAGATAAAAGAGTGGTTTATCGCAGCCTCGACAGAGCCGACGCGTACCGCATCGCGGACACTCGGCGACCGCGCTCGGCACCATGGTGTAGCATTTTCGACAATTGACGGACTCACGAGGGCTCGGCCGATAGCGTACCGGGTCCCGCTCGGCCGGCGGTCCGCGGGGCCGTCGGAGAAGGTTGGCCTCCGAGCTGCCGAAGACCCCCGCGACGGTGGTGGCCTCCGGGTCGACCCGCGACGCGCCCCAGCCGATGGTCAGCAGGGAGGCCGGGATCAGGAAGAGGCCGATGTCGGCGACCGGATCGAGCTGCTCCGCCCCGGTGCTGGCCACCGGGTAGACGAGGAGCCCGATGGCGAGGACCAACAACGCGACGCCCAGCAAGGTGATCGAGCGGTTCAATCCGAGCCCTCGGTCGGCACCGGCTTCTCCGACATTAGCCCATCTCGGCCGCCGGCACAGGGAATATTACGGAGCACGATCCCGACCCTCGATCCGGTACCCGTGCCGCCGGCCGATGCCGGCGTCTAGGGCCCCGGCCCCCAGGTGGGACCGAACCGGTCGGCCCGGCACGAGAACCCTTTTGACCCGGCTCGGCTCGGTCGGATCATGAGCAACCCTACCGTGACGCTGTCGACCGACATGGGCGACGTCGAGATCGAGGTCTTCCAGGACAAGTCACCGAAGACCGCGGAGAACTTCCTCACGTTGGCCAAGAAGGGTTTCTACACCGGGACCACCTTCCATCGAGTGATCCCGGGGTTCATGATCCAGGGAGGCGACCCGCGTGGTGACGGAACGGGAGGCCCGGGGTACACCATCCCGGACGAGTTCCATCCGTCGCTCAAGCACTCCGGACCGGGGATGCTCTCGATGGCGAACGCGGGTCCGAACACGGGCGGGAGCCAGTTCTTCATCACGCTCGCCGCGACCAAATGGCTGGATGGGAAGCACGCCATCTTCGGCCAGGTGAAGAAGGGCCAAGAGGTCGTGGAGAAGATCGCTCAGGTGCCGCGCGACGGCCAGGACCGCCCTCGGACGCCCATCAAGATCAAGGCCGTGAACGTTCGCTGATCAGGGCGGGAAGTCCACCGGGAGCCGCTCTCCCCGGTGGAAGACATCCTCCCACGTGATGATCCCGGCCGCGACGGCCCGGAGGAGGGGCACGATGGCCAGCAGCAGGAAGATCGCACCGAACTGGATCGAGAGCGTGCCGCCCCCCACCTGGATGGTGAACGAGGCCCCGGGGGCGAGGATCAGGAGATAACCGACCATCAGGAGGGCGCCTGCCATCCAGATGGGCCCATAGGCGACGGTGGGTTTGAGCACGGACCGCGCCGCCCCCAGGATCGACAGGATCACCCCGATCACCACGACCGTCATGGTCGAGATGCCCGACTGGATCCCGTGCATCGTCACGAAGCGAAGGACGGTGTACGGAACCAGGACGAAGGAGGCCAAAAGAAGAACGAAGAGGAGGCCGCCCCACGCGAGCCGGACCGGAAGGGGCGGGATCCGGTAGCGGCGCGCGAGGTAGGGCGAGGAGACCGTCCGGATCGAATCGTCGTTGTTCATGGGATCACCTCCGACGGGAGCTGGACCTGGAAACCGGGGCCGACGAAGGCCGAGACGATGTGACCCCCGTTGAGGTTACAGCTCGTGGGAACGTAGACCGAGCTCACCTGGGTGA
>JBARHO010000178.1:0-4621 GCA_049799275.1 Thermoplasmata archaeon | reverse complement strand
TTCGTAGAGGCACCCGTTGGGTCGGGTCCCCCGCTGGGGTCGAGGCGATAGACGTACATCCGGTCGGCAACGGTCTCGGTGATGGCACCGGTCGAAAGGTAGAGCCTTCGGGCCGCTTCGTTCGCCGGGTCATCGGTGAGGACGAAGATCTCCTCGAAGTGGCGTTCTCGACAATACTGGAGCAGGGAACGTACCCGGCCGGCCCCGACGCCGTGACGGCGGAACCGGGGACCGACCTCGATCTCGTACAGGAACATCTGCTTCCGTTGGGATCCCAACTGGCCCAGCTCGGTCCCACGGAGGAACCCGGCGACCTCGTTCCCCTCGTACGCGAGAAGGAACACGTTCCGGTCGTCGGCGAGGTACGCACGGACGGCCCGCGGATCGAAGGGTCCTTCGAACGACCTCGCGGCCTCAACGATCGCGCTCTCTGCCCCGGGTCCGGCTCGCCGGATCTCCATCCCGCGCGTCGACCCGGTGCCGATACTTGGTCTTGCCGGAAGGGGGGGAGCTTGCGCGCCTCGCTAGACCGGGGCCTCGGTCGGCGGGACCCCCGGTGCCTCGACCGCCTTCGGGGCCGGGACGATCCGCCCTCGGAGGAAGAGCGAGGAAAGGAAGGCCGCGAGCATGAGCAAGGCCAGGACGAAAAAGAGGTCATCGTAGGAGGCGACCAGCGCCCCGAGGCTGCCGGAAGCCGTCCCCGAGGAGGACGCGGTATGGACCGCGAGCCGCCACGCCTGGAAGGCGGTCAGAAGGGACAGCCCGACCGCTCCCCCCAGGCTCTGGAGGAACCGGTTGAACCCCACCGCCGCGCCGACCTCGCTCCGCGAGATCTCGTTCTGGATGACCACGACCACCCCCGCCAGGGCGACGCCCCCTCCGAACCCCATGGGGATCAGCGGGAGAACGAGACCTCCCGTGGGCAGGAAACCGAAGCGGAGGACCCAGAGCGGGGTCGTTGCCGACACCGGGGCCAGGAAGAACGCGCTCCCGGCGGCCACGGCCAGCGCCGGACAGAGGACCGTTCGGTACGGGAACCGGCTGAGGAGCAGTCCGGAGAGGAACGCTCCCAGGATCAGTGGCACCGCGAAGAAGTAGATCACGTCCCGCACGTCGTTCGCCGCGCCCGGACCCTCGTGCAGGAGGACGATCCCCACGAAGACCGAAAGGAACGTGATCACCGACGTGAAGACGACCCCATTGAACAGGGCGATCCCTCCGCTCGCCGCAACGACCCGGCGACCCATCAGACGGAGCGGCACGAGGGGATCCGCCCGCCGGAGCTCCCACCCCACGAACAGACCGAGGTCGATCAGGGCCAGCGCCAAGAGGGCGATCGTCCCCGGGTACGTCCACGCCCAACCGCCCGTGGTGACCTGGATGAGCGCGAACATCAGCGCGGCGACCCATCCCGAGAGAAGGCCGGCGCCGACCACGTCGAACCGCCCTTGCCGTTCCGGGCGAAGGGGTTCGAGCGCGACGAGGAGCACGATCGCCGACGCGATCCCGATCGGGAGATTGACGTAGAAGACCCAGCGCCAGGTCGTCACGTCGACGATGTAGCTTCCCAGGAGCGGACCGACCACGATGGCGATCCCGCCGGCCCCCGCGAGCAGGCCCGTGAGCCGGGCCCGGGTCTCGGGCGGGAACAGGACCGCGACCATCGCGATCGCCACGGGGATGAACCCGCCGGTCCCGAACCCTTGGACCCCTCGGAAGGCGATGAGCTCGTGGAGGTCCTGACTGACCCCCGAGAGCGCCGACCCGACGATGAAGATCCCGAGGCCCACGAGAAAGACGTTCCGTCGGCTATAGCGATCGGCGAGCTTCGAGAAGATCGGGATCGAGATCGTGGAGGTGATGAGATACGCACTGGCCACGAACGTGATCCCGCTCACTTGGTGGAGCGACGCGGCGATCTTGGGCAGCGCGGTGGTCACCACGAGCGAATCGAGACCCGCCATGAGGATGGCCAGAAAGAGGCCGAGTATGACGAACGCTGCCTTCGCCCCGGTCAGATCCGGGGGTGCCGAGGCCCGGCGAGGTTCCGGCTCGGCATTCCCGGAGGTCAGCGCTGCGTCCACCATGGGTTGTCCTGCGGTCGTGGGTGCTCCCGCGACCACCGGTCCTCTAATACTGACCACGAGTCAGTATAAAATCCCTGGGTCAGTTTGGGCCGGTCGAAAGCATGTAATACCCGCCCGGGGTCCGGACGACATCCACCGAGCCCTTCCCAGAGGGTCACGTGGGATCGTGCGAATGCCGAAGGTGGTTCCCGGGTACAAGGCGCAGGCGCGCGCCCGGATCGTTCAGGCCGGTCTTGCGATCTTCTCGCGCCGGGGGTTCCGCCGAACGACCATGGCGGACATCGCCAAAGAGGTCGGGGTCAGCAAGGGCGATCTGTACCTGTACTTCCCCAGCAAGATCGATCTCCTCGCCGAGATCCAATCGGCCAGTCAGCGCGAGAGCCGAGAACTGATGGCCCGATCGCTCGCCCGAAAGGAGGCGCCGGAGGCCCTGATCGAGGTGTTCGAGTCGATGGTCGAGGACCCCCCTGGCCCCCAGATGTTGTCGACGTGGTTCGAGGTCCTGGCCGAAGCGAGCAGCGATCCGAGGGTCGGTGAGGTCCTCCGGACCGATCACCGCGCGGATCTGAGGCTCATGAAGGGCTTCCTGCGACAATCGAGGAAGCAGCGACCCGGGGGGGACACGAGGTCGCTCGACGATCTCGCGCTCGCCACCCTGCTCCTGTTCCATGGGGCGGCGATGGAGTTGGCGCTCGGCTCGAGCCGGAACGAGGTACGACGGGCCCTCCGCCGTGCTTTGGGGGCGCTACTCCGCCCACCTGGCTGAGCCCGTGCCCGGTGCAGGATCGATCCATCCGCGGACGGCGGACACATCTCCATCTCCTTGGGTCGCTCGGAGAGTGGGCGGGTCGCCGCTCAGCGGCGGTCGAGGGACCTCTATGGCGGGGCCGCCCTTCGCCCCTTGGCGTCCGCGGACCTCCTTCTGCGGCGGACTGGGGTCCGCACCACTCGGCCCGTTCCACTCGTCCCCACCCACGTCACGCTCTCCCGAGGGAACTCAAGCGCAGCGAACTCGGCCAACGGATCCCTACGGGTCCGCCCCGCCTCATGCCAGCGCTGGCCCCGGGCCTTCGCGATACGCCCAGTCTCCCACTCGTAATCGTTCATCATGAACTATATATTTTTGCACTATAATAAATATTTAGGCTCATAACAGCATATCTTGGTTGTCTTCGTGCGGTCCGCCACGCTCAGGACGAATCCTTTCCGGACGCTCTATTCCCGTCGCGTCAAGGATCCTCCGGCGCGAGGCGTTCAGGGTGTGGCCTTGTTCGCCGGCGGGCCCGGCCCCCGGAAGTGACGTGGCCCGCTCGGTCGGGTCCTCGTCCGGAGTACCCAAGGTTATGTGGGGGGTCGACACTCGATGGGCACGTGCGCCGGGGCGGTTGAATAGGCCTTGTCGATCCGAGTCGTTGCCGGGGAGATCCTCACCAAGGACACGACCACCCGCACCGTGATCCCGACCGCGGCCCAGCCCCGATGGCCCCCGTTCGCACGGATCGCCGAGAGGATCGCGACCCCTCGCCGGCCCTTTCCGCCGCACCGACACGAGGGGGACGAGGTGCTTACGTACGTGATCGAAGGCTCCGCGGCCTATTCCTACGGCCCCGGCCCGCCCGAACCCATGGACGAAGGCTCCACCAAGCTCCTGACGGCCCCGACATCGGTCTCCCATGCGATCAGCCCGGCCCCAGGCCGGAGGGTCCGCTGGCTGGCCGTGGTGACCCCCCTGCCGACCGGCAAGGCAGCGACGGTCCGGCTCCAATCCGGTCGAGCGGAGCCGACGGAGCTCCAGCCCGACGGCACGGCCCTGCGGCGGGTGGTGGGTCCGGGAAGTTCTCTCCGATCCACGGTCGGTCTCGAATGCGAGGCGGTCGAGTTCCGCTCGAGCGGCACCACGTTCAAGCGGATCGGGCACGACCGATTGGCCGTCATCTACGCGCTCTCAGGCCAGGGCATGGTCGACAACCAGCCCGTGGAGGCCGGAGAGGCTGCCCTGGTGGACGACGCTGCGGGCGTGGCGCTCCAGGGCAGGTCCGGATTCCAGGCCATGCTCATGAGGGCGCCCCGCCCGACGTGACCCGCGAGCCGGGGGGCACGAGGCCCGGTACTGGGTCGGGACGCCCCGATCCCCGCTTAGGCCGGAGGTGAGCTCGCCGAGCGCGGTCTCCCGACCGTCGGTTGGTTCGTACATCGTCTCATAAAGCGTGCCCGCGATCCGAGAGGACGACGGAGGAGGTCGCCGTGCCCGCAATCCCGGTCGCACACGCTGTTCCGGTCCCGGACGATCTTGGACCCAAAACCTCGACGACCGGGCCGGGATCGATGACGACGCCCCTCATGCTCGCCGGTCTCGAGTTCAGCCTCGACACCGCCTCGCTCGATGCTCTCGAGACCGTCACTCGCACGGTCACCAGGGCGCAAGTGGCGGAGTGGTTCGATCGCCATCGAGGCACCGAGGAGGTGGCCCTCCTCTCCACCTGCCACCGGGTCGAGATCCTTCTCCTGGTCCGCTCTCTCGACGAGGCCGACCG
>JBARHO010000177.1:0-6144 GCA_049799275.1 Thermoplasmata archaeon | reverse complement strand
AGGCAGCTCGTTCCCAGCCGCTCTCCCGGTGCTCGCGGGGGAGTTCCTCGGACGAGGGACGGCCCATCTGGTCCAGCATCTGAGCTCGAAACAGGCGAAGACCGGTGGACCTTCTCCCGGGTTCCCGGCGGTCCGACCGAAGGGTCCCCCACCTCGATGAGCGATCATCAGTCCCTCTGGATCGGGCTACCCGAACGGCTCGATCGCAAACTGCACCTGGGACCGTTCCCTTCCGCCCAGGACGCGCTCAAGTTCGCTACCTACGCGGCGGTCGGAGCGCTCGTGGCCGCGCTGACCAGCCCGATCTACTGGCTCCCGTTCCTCGGCTTCGGGCTGCTGGTGTCGATCCCCCGCATCGACGGGCGGACGGTGGATGGCCGGATGGCCGATTACTTCCGATGGCGGCTCCGTCGGCGCGAGCATCCGTCCGGTGGGTCGGGACCGCCCGACCGCGTCCGACCGAACATGCCCTTCGGCTCGCTCGCGCGCATCCGACCGGGCCGCTACGTCTCGGTACTGGTCACGCACGGGGTCCCGAGCACCTTCTTGCCCCTCGCGGGACGCCGATCCCTGTTCGAGCGATACAAGGCCCTGCTGCGATCGCTCGAACCCGGTTGCTTCGTCTCGGTCGGCCTCGAGCCGCTGGACCCCGGTCCCTTCCTGCCTCCGGACCCCCCACCGGCCACGAGGACCGAGGACGCCCGCACGGACTATGTTCAGATGATCCGCGCCGCGTGTCGACGGAAGTATCGTCGGCGTACCCGGTGGGTCCTCTGGTCCTCCTCGATGACACCGGAATCGTGCGCTGAGCTCGAGGCCCGGACCCGCGAGGTGATGGACCATCTCCATCGCCTCGAGGTCCCGTTCGATCGCCTCCAGGGGTCCGCCCTCGGTCAGGCGCTGGAGTCGATGGGGTGGTCGGTCGAGGGACGGCGATGAGCGCGATCCTCGATGGAGGTCCCGCCGCCACCGTGGGTTCCTTTCGGGCCGCCGGGGTACTGGCGCTCGTGACCGGTCTCGCCTCGGTGGCGTCGGTGTTCTTCGATGGGATCACGGCCGTGCTCTCGGCCCTCGCGATCTCGATCTGGCTGATCCGACGGGCGGACGAGCGGCGTTCCCCCACGGTCGTCCGGCCCGCTTCCGGCCGATGGAGGTTCGTCGGTATCGGCCTCGCGGCCGCCGCGTGGTCCGTGTTCCTGCTCGTTCCGATCGTTCGGTCCCCGGCTCCCGGCCTCGTTCTCGGGATCGGCACCTTTCTCCTCACCCAGCTCGACCGTCCCTCCTTCACGGGGGCCGCGGGGTGAACCTTCCTCGACCTCCCGGCCGAGGCGGCCGTGCGCTCGCGGAAGGGGTCTCCTGGACCATCCGCCGAGGACGGTACGACGCTCCGCTCTTGCTTACCGAGTTCCCGGACCAGGTGGCCTTCGGGTTCCTGGGACAGCTGCTTGCGACCTCCACCGCGATCGAATGCCGGTTCCAGGCCCATCGTATCCCTCCGGAACGGGCGACGGAACTGGTGCATGCCGCCGGGGTCGTCGCCGAGACCGAGCTCGCGACCAACTCGGGAAGCTCGCTCGGCCGGCCGGCCCAATGGCAGCTCGAGAGCGAGAGCGCCCAAGAGCTGGCGCGCCAGGTCGCGGCGCGGGAGCAGGAGCTCTGGAGGTTCGGTCTGAGCCTGCACACGTTCGGGGGCCGGCCCGAACGGGCCCGGGAGCTCCGCGGGGCGCTCGTGCGCAAGCTCCAGGGGTTCGGGTTCCGCTCCCGCATCCCGTCGTATGAGTCGTTCGATGTGGTGCGGGCGGCGGACCTGGCCGGAACGGAGTCCCGACCGCCGGGCTACTGGCACACCATCCATACGGACGGATTGGCCGCCTTCTTCCCGTTCCACGACGAGCTGGTCGCCGAGTCGGGCGGCATCCTGGTCGGCTTCCTTCGAGATGAGGACACGACCCCGATCTTCCTGGACCGATGGTCGCATGCGAGCTACTCGTGGGCGATCTTTGGGGCCACCGGTTCGGGAAAGACCTACACCGCTGCGCTCTGGGCCCTCCGCAGCCGGTGGATGCGGCCCGATCTGGACCTGATCGTGGTGGATCCGCTCGGCGAGTTCTCCCGGTTCGTGCGGGAGCTCGGGGGGACCGTGGTCGCGCTCCGGAGCTCCGAGGCGGGACGCGTGAACCCCCTCGATCCCGTCACGACCGCTGGGGATCTCGAAGAGAAGGCGAGCCGGCTCACCACGATGCTGAGCGCGCTCTTCCCGAGCCTGCGCGACGAGGAGGCCGCGACCATCGATGCCGCGCTTCACGATCTCCTGGCGCGATCGGGCGATGCACCGACCTTCTCCGACCTGATCGCCGAGATCGAACGGAGGGGCCCTCGGGGACGTCTCTCCGACCTTCTCGAGATCTTCCGATCGGGCTCGCTCCAGCACCTCAACGGACCGACGACGCTGACCTGGCAGGGATCACCGTTCTCCTTCGATCTCTCCGGCATCCCGTCCCACCAGCTCCCGTTCTACCTTTCGTTCAGCCTGGACGCGCTCTACGCGCGCCTCAAGGACCGGCCCGGTCCCAAACTGGTCCTCGTGGACGAGGCGCATCTGTTGACCCGGGATGAGCGGACCTCCGAGTTCCTCGAGCGCCTCGTCCGACTGGTCCGGCATTTCGACACGGGGCTCCTCCTGCTCAGCCAGAACCCGGACGATTTTCTCGTCCACGAGAACGGGCGGGCGCTCAGCCGGAACCTGCGCGCGACCCTCTTCCTCCGGGTCGGGAGCGTTTCGAACGAGACTCGGGACTTCTTCGGGCTGACCGAGGGGGAGGCGGACTGGCTCCCGCGGGCGCGCCTGCCTCGGGAGGCGGGCTACGCGGAAGGGCTCCTCCGGAGCGGGGGGGACCACCTCGTGATCGGCATCGTCGCATCGACCCGCGAGCACGACCTCCTGAGCCGGACCCTCGGCGGACCGGACCCTTCGAACGTCGGGCCGTCCGCCGAGAGCACCGGGACACCTCGAACGGTACGTTTATGAGCGTCCCTCCGCCGAGGGAACGTCGTGGCCGATCCGGAGCCGGCGAGCGCGGATGGCCCGGCCCAGAAGCGGGGCAGCTGGAGCATCAAGGCCATCGCGGAGGAGATCGCGGGCGTCCCGATCGGCGACCTGCAGGACCCCGACCGGCCGCTCCACCCCTACCTCAGGACCAAGCTCGCGTTCCAGGCGGCGGACGCGACCGCGCGCGCCTCCTCGTCCATGCCCCCTCGGGTGTCCCGACCCGCGCGCTCCCCTCCGGAGCCGGAGGACGCGCCCGTTGACCCGGTCGACCGGGTCTATCCCCCGCTCGCCGGTCCTACCGGGCGGACGCTGCATGGGAAGGACCACGAGCATCACTCTGAGACCCTCGAGCGCCAGGTGGGTCCCTCGGAACCGTCCTCTCCCGGGCGAAAGGGGCACGCGCCGGGTCCCTCCCAGCGTCCCGAGCGGATCTACCTGCACTATCTCCTGTTGCACATCGACCGACTGAACGACTCCGCCCTGCGCTACCTCAAGCAGGCCGTGGACGAGGAGATGGCACATCGACAGGGGTAGCCTGTCGTTCCACGCTCCGGCGCTCGAGCTCCCCGAACACGACCTCATCGAGCTCCACGCCGATCGCCGTGCGGCCCAGGTCGCTGGCCGTCCAGACCGTGGTGCCGGTACCCGCGAACGGGTCGAGGACGGTGTCGCCGACGACCGAGAACATCCGGACCAATCGCTCCGGGACCTCGGTCGGGAAGGCCCCGGTCCGTCGGTCCGCTGGCCCTTGCCGGGCCCCGCGGACGTCGGTCCAGACCTGAGTGAACCATCGGTCCCGCTCGTCCTTCGAGTACCGGCTCTGGGCCCGGGCGCTATCGTGCCTAGGGAACTGCCGGAGCGAACCCTTGCGGAACAGGAGGATGAACTCGCAGTCGAGCGTCACGTAGGCGTTGGGCGGGAGGAACCCCGATCCGAGGAAGGCGTTCGGGCGGTTCGTCGGTTTCTGCCAGAGCAGGTGGGGGAGCGCGGTGAACCCGATCCTTCGGCATTCCTCGAGGACCGTCGCATGGTTGGGCCAGAGCTGGAACTCGCCGTTCTGCGACCGCACCGCGTCCCCGATGTTCACGGCCAGGATCCCGCCGGGCACGAGGACCCGGTGGCAGGCCTTCCACACCTCCGAGAGGATCGCGTGCATCGCCGGGTAGTCGTTCGCCCCCAGCCCTTCGAACAGAGCGTCCCACAGGGGGATCATGGGGTAGGGCGGAGAGGTGACGACCAGGTGGACCGAGGCCGCGCGAATGCCGGGAAGCTCCCGGGCATCTCCCCGGATCAGGCGGACGGGGCCCGGGGTCGGCGCGGCGGGCGGCATGACGCCTCGAGGAGCGGGGCGGTCCATTATTAATCGCGATCCCCTGAGCCCCGAGATGCGGCTCGAGCGTCCGGTGCTTCAGGTCGCCCTCGATTTCGAGAACCTTTCCCGGGCCCTGACCGCGGCCCGGGAGGCGGTCGAAGGAGGCGCGGACTGGGTCGAGGCGGGAACGCCCCTCATCAAGAGCGAGGGATTGGACGCGGTGCGGGCGCTCAAGAAGGAGTTCCCGCAGCACCGGATCGTCGCGGACATGAAGATCATGGACACCGGCGCCTTCGAGGTCGAGATCGCCGCCAAGGCCGGCGCCGACATCGTGACCGTCCTCGGGACCTCGGATGACGACACGATCGCGGAGGCCGTGCGAGGGGGCGAGCTCTACGGCGCCGAGGTCGTGGTCGACCTCCTCAATGTCAGCGACCCGGTGGCACGGGCGCGCCGGTCCGCGGAGCTGGGTGCGGCGGCCGTCTGCTGGCACGTCGGGATCGACATGCAGATGCAGGCCCGGACGCCGTTCGCGGTCCTCGAGCAGCTCGCCAAGGGTTCGCCCATCCCGGTCGCGGTCGCCGGTGGGCTCAATTCGGAGACCGTGGCCGACGCGGCCCGGGCCGGCGCCAAGATCCTCATCATCGGCGGCGCGATCACAAAGAGCGCGGATATCAAGACCGCGACGCAGCAGATCCGCCAGGCGATCGAGACCCAACGCTCGGTCACGACCGAGCATTTCCGCCGGTACGCTGGCGAGGATATCCGGGCCGCGTTCCTCAAGGTCTCGGCCCCGAACGTGACCGATGCGATGCAGCGGAAGGGGGCGCTCCACGGGCTTTGGCCCCATCTCAAGTCCGCCACGGTGAAGATGGTGGGACCGGCGGTCACGGTCGTGACGCGCGATGGGGATTGGGCGAAACCGGTGGAGGCGATCGACCGCGCGGGACCCGGCGACGTGATCGTGGTCGACGCGGGCGGGGGGACGACGGCGATCTGGGGCGAGCTCGCGTCCTGGAGCGCCCACGGCCGTCAGGTCGCCGGGGTGGTGATCGACGGAGCGGCCCGGGACATCGATAGCATCCTGGAGCTCGGCTTTCCGGTCTTCAGTCGGTTCGTCTCTCCGAACGCCGGCGAACCGAAGGGGCACGGGGAGATCGGCGTCGAGGTGATCGTCGGAGGAGAGCGGATCCGGCCCGGCGACTGGATCATCGGCGACCTGAGCGGCCTCGTCGTGGTCCCCCGAGAACGGGCGCAGGAGATCGCGAACCGGTCCCTCGATGTCCTGGAGCACGAGAACCGCGTCCGCGAGGAGATCCAGCGCGGCTCGACCCTGAGCGCGGTACAGAAGCTCGAGCGTTGGGAACGCGTGGGATAACGTCGGGTCCGCTGGCCGCCGTTGCTCGACGATCTCACGACCCGAACGAGCTGGGACAGGGCCGACCCGACGAGGTCCGGTCCGGTCGGACCCTTCCGATCTCGATCGACGCCGTCCTTTGGCGTCATCCGAAGGAGCATTATCCTTGGAGCAATGGGGAGCACGTATCTCCGGATCCGAGATGCTCCCGTAGTCTAGTCCGGTCAAGGATAGAGGGCCTTCGAGGCGGTCGGAACGGACGCCGAGGTGACCCTCCAACCCGGGTTCAAATCCCGGCGGGAGCATTGTTCAGGGTCGGCTTGCCCCCGGACCACCCCGTCAGCGATCGGCGCCCGTTCCAGGACGCTGTTGCTGCGCGCGGGACGCTGATCACGGTGGACGCCGCGCGGCTTCCGCCTCGACCTG
>JBARHO010000176.1:0-8757 GCA_049799275.1 Thermoplasmata archaeon | reverse complement strand
GCCGGGTAGTGGGGACGGGCTCCGGGTCAACGGGTGAGAGGTACGCTCCTCGAGGTCGTGGAGCAGGATCTCTTGTCCCATTCGTGGGGAGCTCAAGGAGTACACGAAACGACGCTGAAGCGGTAGCCACGAGATCTGATCGACGACGCCCGGGTGGGGGACCTCGAGGTAGGAGAGTTCCGAGGTCGCGACCGAGTAGTGCGCGATCCTACTCCACCCCTGATCATTGACCACAAGGAGGAGCTCTTGGGCCGAACGGTCGAGATCCAGGTGCTCGAGGTCGCCCTCGAACGAGCCGAGGAGCTCGGGCGTCGATCCGTTCGTCCCGATACGCACGAGACCCGCATACTCTCGCCCCGCGTTCGATGCCGCGTAGGTCTCGCCGGTCCCCAGCGCCGCGTCGAAGATGGTCTCCTCGCCTTGGTGGGGGGTGAGGCAACGTTCGCTTTCGCCCTGAAGCAGGATCAGATCCCGATCAAGGTTCGTGTTCGAGCGGAGGACGAGGGTCCGTTCACCGTCCGCGGCCACCACGCCCTGGAGGGAGTCCTCACGTCGGATCATTCGCGCCGGGAGCTCTGAATCCACGTCGCGCACGTAGACATCGAAGAAACGCACGTCGCGGGCGTTCGAGGCATAGACGAACCGATGGGCATCCGCCCAGTGTCCCGGCTCGTGGATCCGGTCCCCATCGGTCGTCAGAGCGCGTGGGGACGTTCCCGCTTCCTCTACGAGCTGGAGCTGCCAACGCTCGTTCCCTCCGCTATCGGTCGCGAGGATGCAACGGGGGCCGGCCGGGGACGGCCGGATCGCGCCCACGCGTTCGGTGGCCGGGACGAGCAACGTCGGGGATCGGCCGTACGGGTCGGTCGTCCAGGCCTGCGGAAGCCCGTTCCGATCCGAAAGAAAGTGGATGGACCCGCCATCCCAGCTCGGATGCGGGGACATCGAACGAGGGTGGTCGAGCCACCGCCGAAGTCGAGCGGCCCCGGGGTTCCGATCCGCTCTCTGCTCCATGGCAACGGGCCACCCGTTGCGCACGGCATAATCCCTTTTGCCCCTTCGAGCGCTGTGCCTTTCCAGGGGCTTGCTGCCGTGCGCGCGGGAGCGTTCGACGGTCCGACCTGATCCAACCGAACGGGCGCACGAACCCAAGAATGCGTTCGGTCGGAGCCCCGCGGAGCTGGGCAGATGGCCATAAGTACCGGGAACGCTATCCTATCCCCCTGGAGGGGATATGGGAAACCATCGACGACCCGATGTGGGCACCCGCCTGGCCCGTATCGAAGGTCACTTGCACGCGATCCACCGGATGGTGGACGAGGGCCGGAACTACCCGGATGTCGTACAGCAGATCGCCGCGGTCCGATCCTCTCTGGACTCCGTCCTTCAGGTGATCGTGGACGACCTGGTGGAGGACTGCGTTCGAACGTCGTCCAAGGGGCCGATCGGGACCGCGGTGCGAGAACTGCGCGAGGTCGTCGCGCGAGCGCTCTAACGCCTCGCCCGTAGATCCACCCCGGAGATCGGAACATGCCCGAGGCCGTTCACGGAGAGACGGAGGCCGAGATCCGTGTCCTCCGAGGGTTCCGCCTCGCGCTGGAACTTTCGATCGTGATCCTGATCGTCGAGGCGATCGGGGCGTACTTCTCTCGGAGCCTGGCGGTGACGGTCGACGCGGTCCACAATGTCCCGGACATCGCGGCGTTCGCGGTCTCCTGGGGCGCGCTCCGGGCCACGGAGCAAGGGGCCATCGGGCGGTACACGTTCGGGCCGCATCGGCTCGAGGTGTTCGCGGGACTGTTCAACGCGGCGCTGGTGCTGGGGACCGGCCTGGCCTTTGGTTTCGAGGCCTACCTTTCGTTGTCGCACGGCAATACCTTCGCGGGGCCGATCGACCCGTACTGGGTACTGCTCGTCGCGGTCCCGGTCCTCGCGCTCCGGGGGGTGAACGTCGCGGTCCTGGGTCGGGTCCCGCATCAGGCCCGCGACCTGAACCTCGTGAGCGTGCTCGTCCATCTGGCGAGCGACCTGCTCATCACCGTCGCCCTCATCGCGGCGGGGGTAGTGCTCCTGCTGAATCCTAGTTCGACGTGGGTCGATGCAGGCTCGGCCTTGGCCATCGCCGTGATCCTCGTCATTGAGTCGATCCCCCTCTTCCGGGACGGGTGGGAGGTCCTGACCGAGAAGATCCCACGCAACCTGTCGCTGGATGCGATCGCCAAGAGCGCCTTGAGCGTCCCCTCCGTCACGGACATCCACGACGTCCATGTCTGGGCCGTGTGTCCCACGTTGGTGTGTATGACCGCACATGTTCAGGTCACGGACATGTCGGTCCAGGAATGCATGTCGGTGGTGGCCGAGCTCCGCAAACGCATGGAAGGCGAGTTCGGGATCCTTCACTCCGTCTTCGAGGTCGAGGCATTGCCCACGGGGGTACGCCCCCATGCGTAGGCCGTCAAGCCGGTTCGCGAGGGTCCGGGAGAGCCGCCGCTCGCGCACTCGGTGCATTGTTCGCTCCTTCGCGGCTCCGACCACGGGCCCCGTGGGTCGGCGTGGCCCCATCGCCCACGGCCGCGGCCGGCCCAACTATTTTAAGCGTGGCGACCCTCGTACGTTCGGAATGTCTTGCCTACCGCGCGGAGGGTAATCCCCCCCGTCTTGGACCCAAGTTCGAATTTTCGCCGGACGGTTGCATGGACCTCATCGAGACTATACGCACGTATCGACCGTGTCGACAGTTCCAACCGCGCCCGGTGCCCGCGGAGAAGCTCCGAGCCATCCTATCGGCGGCCCGGTTGGCCCCGTCGCAGAACAACCTCCAACCGTGGCGTTTCGTGGTCGTCCAGGACGACGAGCGAAAGCGGCTCCTGGCGCAGGCATGCGTTCGGGGAAAGATGGTCGCCGAGGCCCCGATCGTCATCGTCGCGTTCTCCGTGGAAGAGGACATCCCGGTGACCATCGGCGGCTACATCTCGGCCTATCCGTTGGACGTGGCCGTCGCGATCAACCACCTCCAGCTCGCGGCCACCTCGGAAGGGCTGGGTACCGCCTGGCTCGTCGACTTCCATGAGGACAAGGTCCGCTCGGTCCTCCACGTCCCGGAAGGGATCCATCCCATCGCCATCATCCCGGTCGGGTATGCCGTCGAGACGAACGGTGGGACGCACCCACCCACCGTCGAAGGTCGCAAGAGCCCGGACGAGATCATCGCGTACAACGAATACGCATGGTGACGGGGGTCCGGCTCGGCCGGAGGGATCCCCGGCCCGGGCGGGACCGGTGACCCATTCTCCGGACCCGACCCCTGCCATGGCGTCGCGATCCTTCGAACGAAGAGAGAGGGGCTGGGGCTGATGGGACCGACGGAGGTCCGTTTCGTCACGTCGAACCCGGGGAAGTACCGAGAGGTCCGGGCGCTGCTCCGACCCTACGAGGTCCGGGTCCGGTGGAGCCGTCGGCCGCTCCCCGAACCTCAGGCGGATCGCCTGCACGACGTGGTCACGGCCAAGCTCGCCGCGGTCCCGAAGGGTCCGGAGTTCGTCCTGGTCGAGGACTCGGGGTTGTTCATCGATTCCCTGAACGGCTTCCCCGGCGTCTACTCCGCGTACATCTACCGGATCTGGAAGTTCGACCCGATCCTCGAGCTACTGCGCCATCGGCCGCGGGCGGCCACGTTCCGGACCGTGGCCGGACTCCGGCGCGGCCGCGCGACCTGGCAGTTCGAGGGCGAATGTCCCGGGTCGATCGCGCGGAGGCCGCGGGGGTCCGAAGGGTTCGGGTTCGATCCGATCTTCATTCCCGAGGGGGACCGCAAGACCTACGCGGAGGCGTCGCCCGCGGAGAAGAATGCGCGATCCCACCGCGCTCGCGCGATGGCCAAGGTCGGGCGTTTCCTTGAGGGCCTGTCGGACCGTTCGACCGGATAGGGGAGGCCCCTCAAGGGTCCGACGACCCGACGGCGGCCACGACCTCTTCGCGAAGCCAGGCCAGATGGGCCTGATACTCCGACTCCTGACGCCCGCGCTCGGGGTCGGACCAGCCCAACATCCCCCGTCCGAGCCGGGAAACGGCCCGTATCACGGCCGTGAAGGTGGGTTCGAAGCGGGTCAGGGCATGGAACCGTCGATCCAGTAGGTCCTCCAACGTCATCGCTTGGGTGTCCCGGATCGCCGATTCCACCCACGGGGTCAGCCGGGCCGGCCATTGGACGAACGGCCCGTCGACCGTCGTCACGAGGTGGTCCGCCCCGGCGCCGGGGGCCTTCCGGTCTCCCCGGGGTGGGAACGCCGGGCTCCACTGGCCGTCGGGCCTAGCCGAAGAACGGCCCCGGGCCACCGAGGCCCGTTCGAGCACGCGCTCGGCGAGCGCACGATGGGTCGTGAGCCGGGCCCCGACCACGCTCAGGACACCTATCGGACCGGTCTCGACGAGCCCCTCTGGAGGGTTCTCGGCCCTCGGGGCGGGAGGGGCTCCCAACGAGGGCCGGACCCCCGCGAACGCGTCCACGATATCTCGGGCGTCCGGATGGAAGGACGGGAAGTGGTCCCGAACGACCTCGAGGAGATAGTTCACCTCGTCCCGTTCCGGCCGTACCGACTCGATCGGCCCCGGATAGTCCCGCTCGGTCGTTCCGACCAGGAGGAGCTGGCCGTAGGGGAGGGCGAAGACCCTTCGGTCATCCTTCGCCCTCAGCACGATCGCGGCGTCCAACGGGAGGCGGGACCGCCGGAAGACCAGGTGGATCCCTTTGGTGGGCGGCGGCACCGGGGGCTGCTCCTCGCGGATGAGCCAGGGGGACCCCCACGGCCCGCAGGCGCTGATGACCGATCGGGCGCGGATCCCGAACGCCTTGCTCTGCATCCGGTCCTGCACGCCGAGGGCCGTGACCTTTCCGCCCTCCTCCTCGATCTTGACCGCCTCGAGGTGGTTGAGGACCTGGGCCCCGGACCGGCGCGCGCGCTGAATGAGGTAGAGGACGAGATGGGCATCGTCGGTGACCCCTTCCGTGAAGAGGAGGGTCGGTCGGGAGCGGGCCGCGTCGAACTGCGGGACCCGGGCCCGGAACTCGGCGGCCGAAAGGATCCGTCGGGGTCCGAGGTTACGGCGCCCTCCGAAGCGTTGATCGACCCAGGAGCCGAACCGGACCCGTCGCCGTTCGGACGAACTCTCCGGAAGGGGGAGGAGGAACGGGGTCGGCGCGATCCATGAAGGCCCGAGCTCCTGGAAGAGGCGCCCGCGCGCTCGGAGCGCCCCTCGGGCGACCCCCGCGTGCCCCGGCTCGAGATATCGGAGCCCGGCGTACAGCATCTTTGAGGACATCGAGGACGCCCCGGCCGCAAAATCGGTCCGCTCCACGAGCGCTGTTCGGAGCCCCCGGCGGCTCGCGAGGTCCGCGATCGCCGCGCCGGTGATGCCGCCCCCGACCACCACGATATCGAACGTCCCCTCGGAAAGCGCCTCGATCTCACGGCCCCGGGCGACCCACGGATCGTACTCCAACGGGATGACCGGCTCCTCGTGAACGGTCCCTAGGGCCGAGGTGGCCGTTGTCACGGGTGGGACCCCCGTCCGCCCGTCGGCCGCCGACCGGTCCGTGGAGCGGTGTGCGAGGGGGCACGCGACCGGTCCTCCGCTTCGTTGGGCGGGTTCGGAGGTCCCACGATGGCCCCTGGGCCAGATACGGTCCCGTAGGTGGAGGGGCCGGGGAGCGACCCGTGCTCTTGTCGGCCGACCTGTTACCCCCGCTCGTGCCCATCCTCGTTCCTCCGATCTCGCAACGGGCCGGGAGACCGACGAGGCCCCCTGCCCGGACCGAGGGCGTGGCCGCGAAGGTAGTTTATGGTCAGCCTCGATCCGAAACGCTAGCGGAGCCTCTTCCAGGGGTCCCGCCCGATAGTGGGCCCCCCGGGGAGGATCAACCCCCCTCGGACCACTTAATCCGCTCAGGAGGGGACACCCCCGAGGCAGATTTGGCGGGTATCACGGGGCCTAAATCCTGGGTCAGGATGGACCTCCACGAGCGAACCCGGCCCGGCCGCCCGACGATACGGTTAGCACATGGGGAGAGCTCAGGCCCTCACCCGAAAGGTCCTGTTGGGCTGGCTCGCCGCTGAATGGTTCGGTATACTCGTTGCCTACCTCGTGGCCTATGTCGCCTTTGCCTTCCTGATCGGGGTCATCGCGGTCCGGGTCTTCGCGATCGACTGGCCCATCCCCCTCCTCGCGTTCACGGTGGCCGGGGGCCTCTACCTCTTGTTCCGGGCGTTCCAGCTCCCCTTGGACCTGCTGCGTCAGTCCCGGGCGGATCCCTACTCGGACTGGACCCCAGCGGCGACCGAGGTCGGACAGCCAGTCCGTGCCCCCCGCGCTCCATCCTTCTGGAGCTCCGACCGGACGGTCGGTCGATCGGCCACCGTGGTCCCGTTCCATGACTCCCCGGACTGGTCCCTCAGCCGGGCGATGCCCCTCAAGGGGCCGGTCGAGGCCCAACGCCGAATGCCGAGCGCCCTTCCCACCGCGTGGAAGATCCGGGAGCCTGTGGGCCGCACGGGGATCCGGAGCGATCTCTTGGACGAGCCTGCCACGGGACCCGTCGAACCGCCCAGGGGTCCGACGCTGGACCGACATCCGCGCTCGGGCGCGCCCGACCCGCCGAAGTAGGCAGGCCGGCCCATACCCCGTTCGGGGTAGGGCCCCACTTCGTCGGGCGCCATCAGGGAAGTTCGATATGATCACTACAGAACAGATCTGGCTCGGGAAAGAGGGAGAAAAAGGTTGAAGGCCCGCGGGGCGCGCTCGACCCACGGGCCACTGGGAGTTGGGAAGCTGTTCGGCCTAGTCCTCGCCGAAGTCGCCGCCGCCCATGCCACCCATGCCGCCCATACCACCCATGCCGCCGGGGCCACCCGGGCCCCCGCCGCCGGGCGGACCGCCCGACTTGGATGCGATCACGTCGTCGATCCGTAGGATCATGACCGCGGCGTCGGTGGCCGACTGGATCGCCTGGCGACCCACCCGGATCGGCTCGATCACGTGGAGGAGGTTCATGTCGTCGACCTTACCGGCCTGGACATTGACCCCCGCGTACTTCTGGCCGCTCTTGTGGGACTGCCGGAGCTCGATCAGGATGTCGATCGGGTCCAGACCGGCGTTCTCGGCGAGCGTCCGCGGAACGGTCTCGAGCGCCTCCGCGAAGCTCTCGAACGCGATCTGCTCCCGGCCCCCGATCTTCGCCGCCTCGTCCCGAAGACGGAGCGCCAGCTCGGATGCCGCCGCGCCGCCCCCGATCACGTAGCGACCGTCCTCGACGGCCACCGCGACCACGTTGAGGGCGTCGTCGAGCGAGCGCTCGATCTCATCGGTCACGTGCTCGGTCCCGCCGCGCATGAGGATCGAGACGGCCTTCGCCTTCTTGGCGCCGGTCACGAAGGTGAGGGAGTCGTCGCCGATCTTCCTCTCCTCGACCATGCCCGCCGTTCCGAGGTCCTCCTTCGAGAGCTCGCTGACCTTCGAGACGATGTTCGCCCCGGTCGCTTTCGCGAGCTTCTCCATGTCGGACTTCTTGACCCGCCGGACGGCGTAGATGCCTTCCTTGGCGAGGTAGTGCTGCGCGAGGTCGTCGATCCCCTTCTGGCAGAAGAGGACGTTCGCCCCGGACTTCTTGACCTGTTCGACCATCCGCTTCAGCATGCCCTCTTCCTCCTGGAGGAAGGCGTTGAGCTGCGAGGGGTCGTTGATCTCGATCTTGGCGTCGATCTCGGTCTTCTTGATCTCGAGCGCCGCATCCAGGAGCCCGATCGCCGGGTTCTGGACCCGGGTCGGCATGCCCGAGTGGACCTTCTCCTTGTCCACGATGACCCCTTCGATGAGCTGGGTGTCGGTCATCTGACCGCCCTGCTTCTTGATCATCTGGATGTTGTCGAGGTCGACGTAGTAGCCGGAGTCGGTCTTCTCCGCGACCGCGGTGATCGCCTTCACGGCGATGTCGCTGAGCACCTCGCGGTTGTACGAGACGGCCTTGGAGGCCATCGCGGTGACGGCGATGCGCTTCAGGGTCTCGTGGTCCTCGATCTTGACCGGGGTCGAGATCGAGTCGAGCACCTCGAGCGCCTTGCGCGAGGCCATCCGATAGCCTTGGGAGATGATCGTGGGGTGGATGTTCTGCTCGATGAGCCCCTCGGCGCGCTTCAGGAGCTCGCCGGCCAGAACGACCGCGGTGGTCGTTCCGTCGCCCGCTTCCTGGTCCTGGGTCTTCGCGACCTCGACCAGCATCTTCGCGGCCGGGTGCTCCACGTCCATCTCCTTGAGGATTGTGACACCATCGTTCGTGACCACGACGTCGCCCATGGAGTCGACCAACATCTTGTCGAGCCCGCGGGGGCCGAGCGTGGATCGGACCGCGTCGGCGATCGCCTTCGCGGCGGCAATATTGTTCGAAAGGGCTCCGCGTCCCTTCTCTCGCCTCGTCCCTTCCTTTAGCACAAAGATCGGCGTTTGTCCCGTTAGCATGGTTTCACTTCCTCTGAGATCACTCTCTAGAGCTGTTAATGGTGAATGGGCCCTTCTATTTAAAAGGGGCGGGAGGCGACAAGTGTTGTCGTGTACGGATTTTAGTTCCTCTATGTGAAGGAGGGGGTGTGGGGGAGTGGCTCGACCGGTCCCCTCGCCCCTTCCGCCGGCTCATGCCGCCACCTCTGCGTCCTGCTCCACCTGTCGTAGGTGGAGTCCCAGGAGGGTCTCGGGAGGCAGCTTGCGCTG
>JBARHO010000175.1:0-9027 GCA_049799275.1 Thermoplasmata archaeon | reverse complement strand
GCTACTCCGTGCCGGGGGTGGTCACCGGAAAGCCGATCACCCTGGGCGGCAGCCAAGGGCGGGGAGAGGCGACCGGTCGCGGATGCGCCTATGCGATCCGCGAGGCGGCCCCCAACGCCGGCGTCCGCGTCAAGGGTGGTAGCGTCGCGGTCCAGGGCTTCGGCAATGCCGGGAGCGTCGCGGCCAACATCCTCTACGACGAGCAGAGCGCGAAGATCGTCGCCGTCTCCGATTCGAAGGGAGGGATCTACAAGGCCGACGGGTTCAACCCCCACGCGGTGGAGGAGCACAAGAAGAAGACCGGCTCGGTGGTCGGGTTCCCCGGCACGAAGGCGCTCACGAACGAGGGCATCCTCGAGGTCAAGGCCGATATCCTGATCCCGGCGGCCCTCGAGAACCAGATCGGGAAGAAGAACGCCGACAAGGTGCAGGCCAAGATCGTCGCCGAGGCGGCGAACGGTCCGACCCTTCCCGAGGCCGACACGATCCTCTACGAGAAGAAGGTGACCGTGCTCCCGGACATCCTCGCGAACGCCGGCGGCGTCACGGTGAGCTACTTCGAGTGGGCCCAGGACATCCAGGGATACTTCTGGGAGCTCGACGAGGTCAATTCCCGGCTCGAGCGCGTGATGGTCCGTTCCTATAACGAGGTCCACGCCGCTGCCCAGCAGCATAAGGTCCACAACCGCACCGCGGCCTACGCCGTGGCCATCCAGCGCGTCGTCGACGCGATCAAGATCCGCGGGATCTACCCCTAATCCCAGGGGTCAGGACCGAGGACCTATCGAAAGGGACCGGTCCCGATGGTCGATTATCCTCCGTGCCGGAAGGCGAGCTGGAGCGAGGTCGACCGCTGGGTCGGTAAGCTGGCGGACTCGATCGAGCGGGCGGATCGGCGGCCCGACGTGATCGTCGCCCTGACCCGGGGCGGATGGGTCCCGGCGCGCTTGCTGGCGGACCGGCTCGTCATCCGACGGATCCTGACGATACGGACGCAGCATTGGGGCGTGACCGCCACGCCGAGCGGGCAGGCGGAGCTGACGGAAGGGCTCACCACGCAGCTCTCGGGGGAGAAGGCCCTCGTCGTGGACGATATCACGGACACCGGGGAGAGCCTCGAGCTCGCGACCCATCACGTGACCGAGCATGGCGCCACCCAGGTCGAGAGCGCGACCTGTCTCCATATCCTGCACTCGAAGGTCGTTCCGACCTACTACGCGGAGACGATCGGACGGGACGCCTGGGTGTGGGTCATCTTCCCCTGGACGTACTGGGAGGACCTGCGTACCCTCGCCGGTCGGGCGTTCGACGAGGTGCAGGACGAGGTCAAGGCGACGAAGGTCCTCAAGGAGCGGTGCGCGCTCGACGTACCGCTCGCCCACGTGAAACGCGCGTTGGCACGACGCTTGGACGGCACCACGGAGTGACGTGGGGCCGGCGGCTTCGGTCACCGGCCCCACTGGGACCGCCGAACGATCGGGCCTTGATCCGTACCGGAGGCCTCGGGGGCCCGGTCCGTCCTCGTGTCACGCCCAGCTCGGGTTCGAATGACATCGGTCGGTTCGCTCCTCGGTCGGATCGGCCGGTACGCGTTCGGTGTCCTGCTGGGGTTCGGCCTGGTGTTCGTGCTCTTCCTCAGCACCGGGGCCCTCGTGAGCGGGTCGGCCACCCTCTCCTACCTGGTCTGGGTGCTCCTCACCATCGCGGCCGTCGGGTTCGCGTGGGTGCTCCCTAGGATCGGCGTGCCCCAGACCGCCGAGTTCGGGTGGGTCCTCTTCGCGGCGGCGCTCGGCTTTGCCGTCTATTCGATCCTCACCGGCTACCAGAACGGGTACACGGACGAGCCGTACACGACGCCGCACTACGTGTCGGTCCTCCTGGCCGGGCACAACCCGTACTCCTACCCCCTCGTCCTCAACTACGACCAGTACGGGACCCCGATCCACTCGGTCACGCGCTACGTCTACCTTCCCCTTCTGATGTTCTGGCAAATCCCGGGACTGAACTACAAGTTCTTCATGGTCCTCTGCTGGACGGCCACGATCTGGCTCCTCCGACGCGATGCGTTCGCGATGATCACGATGGCCCAGCCGCTCGTGGCGGTCCTCGCCGCGAGCGGCTACAACGACTACCCGGTCCTGCTCCTCCTCACCGTCGCGTTCGTCGGGCTGGGGAACCGCAAGTACCGATGGGCCGAGATCCTCGCGCTGGGTTCGAAGCAGTTCGCGAACGTGATCACGGTCGTCTACTACGCGGTCCGGCGGGATTGGAGGAACGTCGGGGTCACGGTGGGCGTCACCGCCGCGTTCATCGTTCCGTTCCTGATCTGGGACTTCTTTGGCACGCTCTGCAGCGCGATCATCTACAGCTTCGCCCCGAGCTGCCCGATGAGCCGGGGCGGGCCGGGCATCCACACGAACTATTCCCTCTACGTTCTATGGGGGATCGCGGTCTTCCATCGGCCCCTCATGGAACGCTACCGACGCTTCCGGGCCCCTCGGTCCGGGACCGTGAGCCCCGGATCCGTCGGCGATGTGGATCGCTCCGTCCCTGCCCGAGATACCGGTAAGGCGGTCCCGTGAGCGACCCGACGAGCCCGCGGGGTGCGGATCTGGTCGCTCGATACGCGGTCGGGGTCCTCATCGGCTTCGGTATCGTGGCCGCCCTGAGCCTCAGCACGTCCGAGTGGGTGGCCTCCTCGGTCCTGCGGACGGTGCTGGTCTGGCTCCTCCTCGCGATCGCGGCCACGGCCTTTGCCTGGGCCATCGCTCGGATCGGCGTTCCGCAGACGGCCCAGTTCGGATGGATCCTGTTCGGGATCGGGCTCGCCTTCGGCATCTATTCGATCCTGAGCGGGTTCCAGAGCGGCTACACGGACGAGTCGTACAGCACGCCCCGGTACGTCGGCCTTCTGCTCGCGGGCCACGATCCGTACTCGTACCCTCTCGTGTTCACCTACAACCAGTACGGGACCGTGAGCCACTCGTACTCGAGGTACGTCTACCTCCCCCTGCTGATGTTCTGGCAGATCCCCGGGTTGAACTACAAGTTCTTCACGGTCCTCACCTGGGGCGGGACCGTCTGGCTCCTCCGCCGCGACGCGTTCGCGATGATCACGATGGCCCAGCCGTTCGTGGCGGTGCTGGCGGCGAACGGGTACAACGATTTCCCGGTGCTGTTGCTCCTCACGCTCGCGTTCGTGGGGATCGCCGGGCGTCGGTCCAAATGGGCCGAGGTGCTGGCCTTGGGCTCGAAACAGTTCGCCAATGTGATCACGGTGGGGTACTACGCGGTCCATCGGGACTGGAAGCGGGTCGGAGTGACCATCGGGATCACCGCGGCGTTCCTGGCCCCGTTCCTGATCTGGAACTTCTCGGCCACCCTCTGCAACGCCGTGGAGTACAATCTCGCCCCCGGATGCCTCGCGCACCAGGCGTCCCCCCGGACCCAGATCAACTACTCCCTCTACATCCTATGGATCGTCGCCGTATTCCACCGCCCGCTGATGGAACGGGTCCACCGGTTCCGGCATCGTCATGACCCGGTCGCGACGCCGCCCCCCGGGTCCGAGGAACCCGGCCCGACGCCCATGGAGGGCCATGTCCGAGGCCCGATGGCCCCCGATCAGGTCGGGAACGACTCGCCGTTGGCCTCTCGAGCGCGATAGCGCAGGTAGAGCTGCAGGATCCCCGCGCTGATGACCAGGATGAGGCCGAGCGTGATCGCGCCCACCGTCACCGCGATGAAGCCGGGGCTCGAGACGATGTTCTCCAGGTACTCGACGAGATAGACGATCCCGTAGCCCAGGAACCCGAGGCCGATGATCGAGGTGGTCGCGATCGGGAACGTGCGAGAGAACCGGCCGCGCACGAGATAGCGCCGGATCGCGCGCCCGCCCTCCCAGATGACCCCCGCGATGACCCACCAGATGAACGCGTAGTTCGCGAAGAACAGGATCCGCTCGAGCGGCGACCGGGACGGGGCGCCGACGTAGACGTTGTAGCCCGAGAGGAAGCCGATCCCCACGAGAGCGATCGCGAAGAGGCCGAAGCCGAAAGCGACCGATCCTTGCCGGATGTCCGTCGACGCCGATCGGACGGAGTCGATGAGGGCCTCGTCGATGTCGAAGGTCCAGAAGATCAGATAGATGCCGAGCAGGACGAGGAGACCGATGACCCCCCACCAGATGACGCCGGCCGCCGCCGCGATCCCCAGCGTGAGCATCATGAGAGCGAACGGCAGGACCGTCTTCGCCCGTAGCTTGGGGTCCTTGAGCGCCCGGACGAGGGTATAGTACGTCGATTCGATGCTCGCGTTCTGGCGGATGAACACCCGTCGGACGCCGTCGATGCGAACGCGGGAGGCCAGGATCGGGAAGAGGAACTCGTCCTCGGCCCCGTCCGAGACGAGGTGGGCCGAGCTGGGGGGGTGCTCCTTGATCACCTGGTCGAACTGGTCGCTGACCTTGCGGTCCGAGACCAGCCCCACGCGGGCGTCGCCGGTCAGGATCACGACCTCGCAGGTGTCCCCGGCGGCCACGATCTCGTCGTAGAGGCGGACCGCGGCGAACATCGCGTTGGTGTCGGCGTCCTCGGGGTCGGCGGTCCCGAGGCGCATCGCGGCGTCGACGACGTTCGCGCGACCGATGACGGGGCCGTTCACCCCGGCCTTCCGTCCCAGGTCATCATCGCGGTCGACGCAGACGACGAGACGCATACAGTGTGTATAGTGTGGTCCGGTGCATAACCCCTTGGTCCCTCCTCGGTCCCTCGAGGAGGATCGGGCGCGCGCACGCCGATGTGCTTATACCTCCCGGCCTCCCGTCGGGGCCGCCGATGGCCGATCTCCCCGACAAACAGCTGTCGTTCATCGATTGGTACCTCGAGGTCATCGAGCGCGCGGAGCTGTCCGACAAGCGCTACCCGGTCAAGGGGATGAACGTCTGGACCCCCTATGGGTTCCAGGCCCGGCGGCTCCTGGACGGCATCCTGATCCGGGAGATCGAGCGCACGGGCTCCCGCCCGGTCGAGTTCCCGACCTTGATCCCCCAGACGGAGTTCCAGAAGGAGAAGGAGCACATCAAGGGCTTCGACCAGCAGGTCTACTGGGTGACGAAGGGCGGGGCGACGGAGCTCGACATCCCCCTGGTCCTCCGCCCCACCAGCGAGACCGCCATGTACCCCGTCTTCGCCCTGTGGATCCGGTCCCACCGGGACCTGCCCCTCAACGTCTACCAGATCGTCAACACCTTCCGCTACGAGACCAAGACCACACGCCCGTTCATCCGGGTCCGGGAGATCCATTTCTTCGAGGAGCACACGTGCCAGCGGGACGAGGCCGCGGCGACCGAGCGGGTGCGGTCGAACCTCGCCGCCTTCGACGAGATGGCCCGGTCCCTCGTCCTGCCCTATGTCTCGACCCGCCGTCCGGAATGGGACAAGTTCGCGGGCGCCTTCTACTCGATCTGCTTCGACATCCCGGTCGGCGAGGCCCGGAGCCTCCAGCTCGGGAGCGTCCACCACTACCGGGAGAACTTCTCCCGCCCGTACAACATCGTCTACGAGGACGCGCAGGGGGAGCAGCGCTGGGTCAATCAGACGACCTTCGGCCTGTCCGAGCGGCTGCTCGGCGCGGTGGTGGCGGTCCACGGGGACGAGAAGGGCGTGATCTTCCCGACGTCGATCGCTCCCATCCAGGCGGTCGTCATCCCGATCATGGACGCCAAGACCGGGACCGAGACATTGGCCTTCGCGCGAGGGGTCGCCCACCGCCTTGAGGAAGTGGGTCTGCGCGTGAGCGTCGACGACGGCGAGGAACGGCCAGGCGCCAAGTACTATCACTGGGAGAGCCGGGGGGTCCCTCTCCGACTGGATATCGGGAAGCGGGAGACGGCTGCGGGGACCCTCACAGCGGTCGATCGCCTCGGCCACCGGAGCACGATCGGGCCCGAGGACCTCGAAGGGAAGGTCCGTGAGCTGCTCTCGGCGTTCGACCAGCATCTGTCGGAGCGGGCCAATGCCACCTTCCGGGAGGCGTTCGCGACGGCCGTGTCGATGGAGGAACTGCGGGATTCGACCAAGATCCGGATCCTCGCCTGGTGCGGCAAGGAGACGTGCGGCCATGCGATCGAGACGGCCATCGATGGGGGACTGCTCGGGACCCCGGAATCCCCCCTTCCCCTGACGCTCGGGGCTCCGGGTCCCTGCATATGCTGCGGGGAACCGAAGGCCCAGTGGGCGCTGGCGTCCCGTCCTCTGTGACCACCGGCCCGCTTCGATGCGCCATTGACCCGGGCGCCCGAGGGGACCCGCTCGATGGCTGGGCGTTGGGATGCATCGTGCCGCCGGGGATGACGGAAGGAGTTAGTGAACCGCTCTAAACTCCTTGGCGGCGGTGATCCCCTCCGAGTGGGCCGAAGCCCCGTCAAGGGGCCACATGCAGTTAAGTACGCAAAGTTACTATTTCGGTAACTTTAACGTATCTGGAACATATTGCCGGAAGATGGAGACTCGCTCGCTTTCTCGGTCCGAGGCCAAGGTCGTGCTCGCACTCGAGGCCGAAGGTGTCGAGGATCTGACGCTCGAAGGACTTCGGCAGCGTGTCGCTGTATCTCCGGGGTTCGCACGGAAGATCGCGCATGATCTGGTGAAGAAGGGGTGGCTCCAGAGGGTGGGTCGGGGGAGGTACCTGCTCAATCCGAGCCGACACGGCCCGGACGCTATCCCGGACACAGATCCATTCCGCCTTGGTAGCCGGATCGTTTCCCCGTACTACTTCGGGTTCTCCACGGCCGCCGAGCTGCTGGGTTTTCTCCCTCAGACGAGCCGTCTCTACTACATCGTGTCTCCTAAACGCGGAAGTGCGCCTTGGATCCACGCGGCCCAGTTCCGCCGCATCACCGTAGATCCAGGCCGATTCTTCGGCTTCGAACGGATCGACCGCCGTGGAGAATCGATCAGCATCAGCGATCCGGAGAGGACCGTGATCGATTGTCTCTCACGCCCGGAATTCTCGGGGGGGCTGGGCGGCGTGGTGAAGGTGATCGAGAGCGCAGCCAGAACCCTGAAATGGGGTCGGATGGACCGCTACCTCCGACGGCTCGGCTCGCGCAGCCTGACACTGCGACTCGGATACCTGGTGGAATCGTTCGGGCCGACGGGGCTGTCGCCTACCCGCTGGCTCGACCGGGCCCGGGCCCAACCGGACGATCCGTACATCCCGTTGGGTGCACCAAAGGAGTTCGGCCGCCGTGGGGTCCGCGACCCTCGCTGGCATCTCATTCTCAATGTTCCCGAGGCGCTGCTGCGGGCGGAGGTGGACGTCCGTTGATCCCTCGGACCGCAGCCAACCGATTCGCCGACCGAATGGGCGTCGACCTCCATGTGGCCCAGCAGGAGGTGGTCCTCCTGTACGCACTGGACGCCCTGCACGCGGCGAGCGTGCTCAGCCGACTGGTGTTCAAGGGCGGCACCTACCTACGACTGATGGTCACCGGCGACGCGGGGCGGCTGAGCGAGGACCTCGATTTCACTAACCGTGGGCTCCCCGAGGACCCCGAGTCGGTCCTTCGCCAGAGTTTCGAGAATGCCCACTACGGGGTGAGTTTCTCGGTCGTCGGTCCATATCGGACCGCCCGGCGGAACTGGGCGTGTCGGGTCGGCTACCGACACGAATGGGACGAAGGCGAATTCCGCCTCGAGATCAGCTACCGGGAAGTACCGTTCCTCCCTCCGCGGGTCTGGGCGCCGCTCCCCCAGCCGTACTTCGCTGACCTGCCATTCGTCCCACCGGAGATCCCGTGCCTGCGGGTCGAGGAGTCCCTGGCCGAGAAGCTGCGAGCGATCCAGCAACGCGCTACCGAGAGGGATCTCTACGATGCGACCCGGTACGGGCGCAAAGGCTTCGACGAGGCTCTCGTGCGCCTGCTCGCGGTCGGCAAGCGTTGGACCGCTCGGGCGGGGCTGGACCCGGAGAGGATCTTGGGCACGCTCTCCCGGGGACGACGGGATTGGCCGGATCTCGAGCGACTTATCGGCCGAGCACGTCGACGGGATTGGAACCAGGAGGTCGCGGCGGCCGGCCGTCGCTTCGGTTTCCTCCGAGAATTGACCCCGTTCGAGTCGGCGCTTGTGGCGGATGCTCGCCGGCACGCGCTCCGCACTGAGCTCGAGGGCCGTCTTGAGAAGTACGGGTGAGCTTCTCAACGAGCCGGGGAAGGACACGCCGGGCCGTGGGAGGTGGCCATGTCAGCTGGCGCGTACGCCGGATGCTTCTCCTGTCACACTAGAACTGGAGTCGCGTTCGCTCGTGCCCCCGGCTCACCAGGAGTACGACCGCCAGAGCCACTAGAGCGCTACTTTGAGCAAGGATCCCCACTTCGAGCCCCAGCGAGGCCGATGAGACCGACGAGAGCTCCGGAGGGGCCGGGATCCCCGACAGGACCTCGACGGCGCCCGCAGTAAAACTCGAGAGGTAGACTTGTCCGGTTACCGGGTCGAAAGCTACGGAACTAGGAGTTAGAGGCTCGGGGACGGACTCCACGATCCGGTTCGTCGTCGCATTGACAACGACGAGAGCACCAGCCGTCTCGCAGAGTATTCCCCCGGTGGCGGTGACTCCGGCGAACCCCTGAAAGTCATCGCCGAGCGGAACACTTCCGAGCACTTGGCTCGTGGATCCGGAGATGTCGGTCCCCACAGCACCGCTGAGGGACCCGGTGGACCAATTGATGTCGCCGGCCGCCACGAAGACATTCCCCGTCGAGTTATCGGCGATCATGGAATACGGGGTTCCTTGAACCGGGACCGTGGCGATGACCTGGTTCGAGACGCCAGATATGACGGAGACCGTGTCGGACTCTTGATTCGCGACGTAGATGTCCCCGTTCCGATAGTCCAGTGTCGCGAAGGCCGAACCCAGGCCCGCGGAGATGGATGTGATCACGTCGCCTGAGGTCTCATTCACGACGGTCACTCCGTCCGAGGGTGCTCCGTTGGGGAGGTACACGTCTCCGTTGAGATCATCGAC
>JBARHO010000174.1:0-20761 GCA_049799275.1 Thermoplasmata archaeon | reverse complement strand
AAATCGTCCTTCGAGCCCGCGGACCCGCGGGAAGGACCGAGATCGATCCCCTCGCTCACGACCACGAGAGCGGTCCTCCTCGCGCTCAATGCGGACCGGACATGGGCCATCAGCTGACCCTCCCGGTACGGTTCCTCCGGGAGGAGCGTGTAATCGGCCGCGCTCGCGAGACCCGTGGCCAAGGCCACCCAGCCCGCGTTCCGACCCATGACCTCGAGGCTCACGACCCGGTGGTGGCTCGTCGCGGTGTCGCGCAGACGTTGGGCGGCCTCGACAGCGACCGTGCTCGCGGCGTCGACCCCAAAGGTCCAGTCGGTCCCCCCGACGTCATTGTCCATGGTCTTCGGGACCCCGACGACCTTGCCGCCCATCCGATGGAGCTCTCGGGCGGCGGTGAGCGTATCATCCCCCCCGATCGCGATCAGGGCATCGATACCGTTCTTGGAAAGGGTCGCGACGACCTTCTGGGCCTCCTCCGGCTTCTTGAACGGGTTCGTGCGCGAGCTCCCGAGGAGCGTCCCGCCCCGCGTCACCGCATCAAAGAGCGACTCTCGGTCCAGCGGCCGATGCAGGTCGTCCCGAAGGCCCTTCCACCCGTCGAGGAAGCCGAGCGTCTCGTGTCCCTTCGCCTGGGCCCGATAGACCACCGCCCGGATCGCCGCGTTCAGACCCGGACAATCGCCGCCGCCCGTTAGGACACCGAACCTCACGCCGGGACCTCGATGTACTCCCTTCGAGTGGTCGTGAGGAACCGGTAGCCGTCCTTCGTGACCACGATGTCGTCCTCGATCCGGACCCCGCCATGACCGGGGAGGTAGATCCCGGGCTCGACGGTGATGGCCATGCCGACCTCGAGGGGCTCATCGGCGTTGGGTCCCATCCCAAATCCGTCGTGCACGGCGAGGCCGATCGAGTGACCGAGCCCGTGGGTGAACCGCCCCTTCCAGGGCGAATCATCGATGACCTTCTGGGCGGCCAGATGGACGTCCTTCGCCACGACGCCCGGACGGATCGCCGCGAGCGCGGCCGCCTGCGCTGCATGAACGGTCTCGTGGACCTTCTTCATCTCCTCGTCGACCGGGCCAAAGCGGAAGGAGCGCGTGATGTCGGAGCAGTACCGGCGATAGAGCGCACCGAAATCGCACACGATGTTCGCCCCCTTCTCGAGCTTCACGTCCGAGGGGGAATAGTGCGGCTCCGCGCTGTTGCGTCCGAAGCCGACGATCGTTTGGAAACTGCGGCCCGAGGCCCCGTAACGCGAAAGATGGTACTCGATCTCCGCGGCCAGCTCGAGCTCGGTGATCCCCACATGGAGCATCGAGGGGATCTCCATCCCGACCTTCGAAGCGATCTGGGCGGCGCGATCGAGGCGGGCGATCTCGTCCGCGTCCTTGGTCATCCTAGCCGACCGGATCGCGGCGCTGGCATCGCTCCACTGCGCCTTCGGCAGGAGTTTCTGGAGCGTGAGGAACCACTCGTAGGTGAGCTCCCGGTTGTGCAGGGCGATGGATCCTTCGGCCGGAAGGAGCTTCGTCAGGATCTGATCCCGTTCCTTGGGTCCCTTTGGCACATGGATCGTGATGTCGGGATCCTGCTTGGTCGCTTGGACGGCGCTCTCCTCCTCGAGCGGGGACGTCAGGAGGTCGACCTTGCCATCCGCGTGTGCGATGGCGACGGCCCCTTCGAACAGTCCGCTCGGGACATCGAAGACGTAGAAGAAGCTCTGGTCGAGATGGGGCTCGATCGAGTTCGCGATGACGAGGGCCTCCGGGACCGGCGACAACTTCTCGAATATTTTCTCGACGCGCGCCTTCATAATTCGCCCCTACGACCGACGGTGCTTCAAGGTTTCTCCCGAAAAAGAGCCCACCGGAGGGGGCGAACGCTGCGGGGCCGTCCTTGGCTCGCGCTGATCCGTAGGGCAGTGGCCGATCGCGGCTTGGATCCGCTCCAAGGGGATATCTAGCTCGGGGCCGTGGCCGATCGGCAGGTGTCCGGATGCGCGCCCCGAGGCGACGTAGCAGACCTACGCCCCGAACCCCTCGCAGGTTCCGGTTCCCTGTAGCACCGATCCTCGGCCCCGAGGACCCAACCCCCCTACCGTCGTTGGGTGCATCGAGCGATCGAGATCGGCGACGACGTGAGCCGATCGGGCACGATGCTGGGCGAATGACGATCGCGCCGACCCGGGTACGGGTCGACGGGTGGGCGGGTGGGAGCCAGCCCAGATGGTAGATCGAAAAGGAACCACGCGGACGCGCAAGTGGGCGAGACATGTGCATATCCGAACGGGTGCCCTGAAGGGGTGGTGCTCGCTCTGTCCGACGGACAAGCGACGGCGGGCCCTGTCCGCCGTGGTCCGATCGGACGGGTACGCAGTGGCGGTCCGGCGGCTGAACTTCCTCCGGAACGTCTCGAGCCGCACGAACAATCGCTCCACCCGTGCGGTGGCCGGCCGTGACATCGAATGGATGAAGGAACGCTGGGGGACCGGCGCTCCACGGAAGGCAGGCGGATCTGCCCGACGGCCCGCGGTCCGTACAAGGCCACGAGCGAGCACAAAGTCGGTCCGGCGCTAGAACCTCTCGTCAGTGTGTAGAGCCAGTCGTGTCGGTGGGGACCGGTCCGACCGACCCGGCTTGGAGGCGACCGATCGCTACGATGGTGGACCGGGGGTGGGCCCTGGCCCGCGCTCCGGACCTAGGACGGAGCGGTCACCAGTCCACTCGTCCGCTCCATATCCTTCCGGGAAAGGACAAGATCGCGGGCGGCCCGGACCTCGTCGACCCGAGCGACGGAGAGATTGTGCGGCGCGGACCGTAGCTGGGCCGGATCATCGTGCACGGCCCGATCGAACGCGGCCACAAAGGCGTCGAGCTCTCGCCGGCTCTCGGTCTCGGGAAGCTCGATCATCAGCGCTTCGTCCACGAGGCTGGGGAAGTAGATCGTCGGGGCGTGGAAGCCCTCGTCCAGTAGTCGCTTCCCCAGGTCCAGCGTGCGGGCGCCCTTCGCCTTGAGCGGGGTACCGGAAAGAAGGAACTCGTGCTTGACGAGCGTACGGAACGGACGTGGGAGGAACTCCCCCAGCCGCTTCCCGAGATAGTTCGCGTTGAGGACGGACCGACGCGCGACGTGGAGGAGACCTTCGTCGCCGTGGGCAAGGATGAACGCGTACGCCCGGAGATAGAGCCCGAAGTTCCCGTAGGCCATCTTGATCTTTCCGATCGATCTCGGCCGGTCGTAGTCGAACACGAACGCCCGTCCCTGCTTGATGATCCGCGGGATGGGCATGTACGGGGCCAGCGTCTCTCCCGCCGCCAGGACCCCGGCCCCGGGGCCTCCTCCCCCGTGGGGGGTGGCGAATGTCTTGTGAAGGTTGAGATGGGCCACATCGAACCCCATCCGGCCCGGGTTCGTCACGCCCAGGATCGCGTTCAGGTTCGCGCCGTCGTAGTAGAGCAGTCCCCCCGCGTCATGGACCGTCGAAGCGATCTCGAGGATCTCCGTCTCGAACAGGCCGGCCGTGTTCGGGTTCGTGAGCATGAAGGCGGCGGTACGTTCGCTGACCGCCTCCTTGAGCCGGGAGAGATCGACGCACCCATCCTTCGAGGGGATCTCGCGCGCGGTGAACCCCGCCATCATCGCCGAGGCGGGGTTCGTGCCGTGCGCCGTGTCCGGCAGGAGGACCTCGGTGCGCTTCTCGAGCTCGCCCCGCTCCCGGAAGTAGGCCCGGATCATGAGGAGGGCCGCGTGCTCTCCGTGGGCTCCCGCGGCCGGCTGCAGGGAGATCTCCGGTAGACCCGTCACGCGGGCGAGCGCCCGCTGGAGACGCCAGATGATCTCGAGCGAGCCTTGGGCGGTCTCGGCCGGCTGATAGGGATGCATCTCCCCGGCGGTCGACCGTCGCGCCAGGAGCTCAGAGACCTTCGGATTGTACTTCATTGTGCAGGATCCGAGCGGGTACGGCTGGGTATCGATCCCGAAGTTCATCTGCGAGAGGCGAGTGAAGTGACGGACCGCCTCCAGCTCCGTCAGTTCGGGCCACCGGACGGCCCGTTGGCGACGCCACCGATCCGGGACGCCTGCGATCCGCGGCACGGGTTCCGTGCCGGCGTTCGGGCGGATGTCCCAGACGGCGGGCTCTTCCCAACGCGCCTGTCGGAAGCTCACGCTTTCGCCCCCGTTGCGGCCATCACGACCGCGGCCTCCTTGGCGTACTTCTCGATCGTCCGCGCGTCCGTGGCTTCGGTGACGCCGACGCGGATCAGCTCCCCGGCCGAGGTCGATCGCCCGGGTCGGGGGTCCGCCAGGGTGAACCCGCCCAGCACGCGGCGCGCGCGCAGCCGGTCCAGGTACGCCGCCGCGGTCCCTTTCTGGACCTCGATGGTGAAGTCGCTCAAGAACGGAGAACTGAACCGGGGGGATCGCAGACCCTCGGTGTGGGAGAGCGCGGTCGCCAGCTCTTGGGCCCGTTCGCTCAGCCGGGCCTCAAGGGCCGCGAGACCTTTCGGTCCTACGATCGAGGCGTAGCTCACGAACGCGAGGGCGAGCAACGATTGGTTGGTGCAGATGTTCGAGGTCGCGCGAGAACGACGGATATGTTGTTCGCGCGTCTGGAGCGTAAGCGCGAACGCCGGCCGGTCCTCGGCGTCCCGGGTGGCCCCGACGATCCGGCCCGGGGCGAACCGTACGTGCTCCTTTCGGCAGGCGAAGAGGCCGAGCAGGGGACCGCCGAACGAAGGGAGCATGCCGAACCCCTGGCCCTCGCCCACGACCACATCGGCCCCCCAGAGGCCCGGCGGTTCGAGGACCGTGAGGGCGAGCGGGTCCGCGTTCACCACGAGCGGGACATCGCCGATCTCCGCCTTGAGATCCAGTAGCCCTTCATCGAGATGCCCGAACCCGTTGGGAACGTCCACCAGGATGCCGAAGACGTCGTGCTGCGCCAGCGCGGACCGGATCGAGCCCAGCTCGATGGAACCGGACGCGGGGTCGAACGGGATCTCCTCGATCCTACCCCCGAAGCCTTCCGCGTAGTTCTGAAGGACGCTCTTCTCCTCCCATGGAAGGCTCGCCGGGACGAGAAAGCGCGCGCCGTCGTGGAGCCTTCGCGCGAGCAGGAGCGCTTCCCCGGCCGCGGTCGCTCCATCGTACATCGAGGCATTGGCGACGTCCAGACCCGATAGCTCGACCCACAGGCTCTGGAACTCGAAGAGGGCCTGGAGCATCCCTTGGCTCGCCTCCGGCTGGTACGGCGTATAGGACGTGTAGAACTCGCTGCGCGAGATGATGGCGTCCACCGCGGCGGGGCTGTAGCGGATGGGGGTGCGGCCCCCTAGAAAGGTGGCAAAGTCGGAGTACGGTCGGTTGTGGCCGAGGATCTTGTCGATCTCCTGGACGACCTCGGGCTCGGTGTGGGCCGGCGCGATGCCGAGGCGTCCCGATCGGACCTTCTTCGGGATGTCCTCGAAGAGGGCTTCGACGTCGGTGAGATCGAGCTCCTTGAGGAGGCCCGCTTCCTCTCCCGGCTCGTCCGGAATCCACCGAGGCACGACGCTCCGACCCCGGAGGCGTTGCGAGGGGAGCGATGCTTAAACTCTTTCGCAGGGCCGGGACCTGACCTCGGGAATGCGCCGCAAGGAGGAGGCAGCTGGATGGGTCCATCCCCCGTCCCGGCGGCCGCCTGGTCCGCGGCAGAGGCCCTGGGACGGGCGGAAGTGTGATGACCTTCAGGTCCCCATGCGTCCCTCCGTTCGAGCATGAAGAAAGGGCGGGAGGACCGCGGCGCCGCCAATCTACCGCGCTCTCAGGCCCCTCCCTCGGCGGCGATCCTCGACGCGGCCTTCCACAAGGCCTACAAGGCCACGCCCCGCGGCCAGAGCGCCCGCGAGCGCGCGAAACGGCGGGCCCAGCTCAAGATCGTGCGGAGCGCGGCGGTCGTGGTGCGACACCTCCGGCTCGAGATGCGACCGTTCCTCGCAGGTCCCCGATCCCCGTTCGAGACCCAGCTGATCGATCGCGCCTTCGGACGCGGGAGCCTCGATCGGTCGCTCACGCGTCTCAAGAGAGCGGAAGGGCGGATACGGGGTCTCTCCCAAGAGGAACAACGATCGCTGGCGCGGGCCACCGCGTCCGAGGAGTACGCCGCATCGGTGCGGCGCTTCTATGGTCGGCTCGCCAGCCACGTCCGAGAGATCGACCCTGACCTGCGTCGGCTCCGCGATATCGACCAGTTCCTGGACTCTCGTCCGAAGTTGGTCGCCACGGACCCGACCGTCGTCGTCGCCGGTTTCCCCAATGTGGGGAAATCGTCGCTGGTCGCCCGGCTGTCCACCGCCCGACCCAAGGTGGCCGAGTACCCGTTCACGACGCTCCAGGTCCAGGTCGGGCACGCCGACCTCGGTTTCGATCGGCTCCAGGTCCTGGACACCCCGGGGGTGCTCGCTCGCGGTCGACGCTCGAACCCATCCGAGATCGAGGCCGAGATCGCCGTGGGTCACGCGGCCACCCTGATCCTCTTCGTGATCGATCCGACCGGCTCCTCCGGGTACTCGGTCCCGGAGCAAGAGCAGCTCCTCGCCCGGTGGCGAAAGGAGTACCCCGCGACCCCGATCATCGAGGTCGAGACGAAATCGGATCTTCGAAAGGACCGTTCCGACCGTCTCACCGTATCGGCGAAGACCGCCGAGGGGCTCGAGGAGCTCCTTCGACGGATCAGCGAGATCGTGGGAACGCACCGACCGCCCGCGGCACCCACGGACGAGATCGAGGAGTATCGAGCGGCGTGATTAAGGCGGAGGAGACCCTCCGGACGGTCCATGGCCTGGTTCTCGACCGGCGTCGCGATGGCGACCCTGAGCCCCGGGTCGCTCCACGAGGTCGACATCAATGGGCAAACCATCGTGTTGGCCCAGATCGGCCAGCACGTGTACGCCCTGGGGGGGATCTGCACGCATCAAGGCGGGATCCTGAGCAACGGTCAGCTCGATGGCGATCGGATCACGTGTGGTGAGCACGGCGGGGTCTTCGATGCGAGGACGGGTCGCGTCCTGGCGGACGCTTTTGGGATCGAGCCTCCCTCCGGATCCACCGAGCCGCTCAAGGTCTATCCGACGCAGGTACGGGACGGGCTCATCGAGATCGAGCTCTAGCCTCTTGGCCGGGGATAGTGCGGCCCGGCCGTCGGTCGTCGCCGAGCGAACTAGACGATGAACTTGTGCCCGTTCTCGGGCAGGATCACTTCGGGACCGTTCGTGAGGGCCGCCGAGAGGTCCTCTCGATGATCGCCGTGCATCAGCACGACCTTCTTGGCGCGGGTGGTCTCGACGAACTTCACGAGCTCGGAATGACCCGCGTGCGCCGAGAAATCGAACTTATCGACCTCGCACTCCGGACGGATCGTCACCTCATCGATCGTCAAGGTGCCCTGCTCCATCAGCTGCCGTCCGTTCGAGCCGTCGACCTGGAAGCCGGTCAGGAAGATCGCGTTCTTCGGATCGCGGTAGCACTCGGCGATGTAGAAGAGAACGGGTCCCCCATCGAGCATCCCGCCGGTGGTGACGATCACATCCGCCTGGCGCAAGGCCTCCCGCCGCTGACCGGGATGCTCGATGATGTTGATGGACTGGAGCGCCCGGCGGAAGCGGGGGCCATCGGCCAGATACTCGGGGGCGCTCTGATAGATCTGGTTCACCTTCCGGGCCATGCCGTCCAGCCAGATCGTGAGCCCGGTGTGCGCGAGCGCCATCAGGACCTCTTGCGCCCGGCCCACCGCGAACGCCGGGACGATCGCCTTCCCTCCGCGAGCGACGACCTCATGCACACGGTCCCGGAACCTGCGCTCGGTCTCCTTTCGGTCCGGATGCTCCCGCCCGGCGTAGGTGGATTCCATCACCAGGATGTCGCATTCGAGCGGCTCGGCACCGCCCACCAGGTGGGTCGGGATCGTCTGGATATCGCCGGTGAAGAGCACGTCGGACTCCCCTCGATAGAGGAACATCGACGCGCCGGGGATGTGCCCCGCGCTCGTCAGCTCGACCTCCAGCCCTCTGCGCCGATACGTCCCGCCGCGCTCGACGGCCTCGAAGCGACCGTGCAACGCTCGGATGTCGCTCGCGTCGTAGGGGGAGATGTACCCCTCGAGTCGCGCCACCTTGAGCGCATCCTTCGTGAGGAGGTCCGCCACCGCGATCGTCACCGGGGTAGCGATGACGGGCACCCGGGGCAACCGGCTCAACATCGGCGTCATCCCCGAATGGTCCAGGTGGGCGTGCGAAAGGAAGGCGGCGTCCAGATGGATCGGAGCGGGTCGCGGATAGGTCGGAGGGTCCGAGGGGGTGATCCCGTAGTCGAAGAGAAGGCTGCGGCCCTGGTCTCGGATCACGAGCCCAAGGGACCCGACCTCGGACGCCCCGCCTAGGAACTGGAACTCCATTCGAGCGGCGAGCGGGGTCGCTCATTTAACCTCTTGTCGTCGGCCGCTCCGGTGCGGGTGCTGAGGTCCGCGTCCTAGCCGGTCCCTCGCTCGGGCGGATCCATCGGACCGCGGCGAACGCCGATGATCACGGCCCCGCGCGGCCGGCGAGGACCGACCCCGGAACGGGCCACGGATCCGGTCCGCCGGGGACCCAATAGCTATTAGCGCGGTCCCGATCCAAGGGGCTCAGCTTTCATGGGATCGGAGGAGCTCGACATCCTGTTCCGCATCAGCGCTCGGGTCCAATCCCGCGTTCGTGAAGAGATCACGGCGCCTCACCGGGCGGATGTCGTCGCGATGGGGGCCGATGGTTCCCCGACGGAGGAGATCGACCGAGTGGCCGAGGGGGAGATCCTCTCCGCTCTCGAACAGGAGGGGCTTCCTTGGGACCTCCTGAGCGAGGAGATCGGGCTCGTTCGTCGCGGCGGGGAGCGCGTACTCGTGGTGGACCCGATCGACGGATCCCACAATGCGCTGCGGGATATCCCGCTCTACTCGCTCTCGATGGCGCTCGGTCGCACGGATCTCAACGGGATCGAGCTGGCCGTCGTCCGGGACTTCAGTCACGGGACCACGTTCTGGGCGCGACGGGGAGAGGGGGCGTTCCGGGACGGTCGACCCATCCGGACCCGTCGGTGGGACCAACGCTCCGAGCTCTTCATGGTCAACCTGGGACGCCATTCCACCCCTCGAGCGGTGGCGCTTGCCGGAAAAGGCCGCCGGATCCGGTCCTTCGGTTGTGCGTCGCTCGAGCTCGTCACGGTCGCCCACGGCGGAGCGGACGCCTACATCTTCGAGAACGATACGGAGCGACGCAATCTGCGGATCACCGATATCGCCGCGGGATACCTGATCGTGATCGAGGCCGGCGGAGGGGTCACGGACGTCTCGGGCCGGGAGATCGGGACCCTGGCCCTTGATCTCGACCATCACACGAGCGTGTTCGCGTGGGGGGACCCTGAGTTCGCGCGTCAGGCCAGCGGGCCGGGGTACCTCTCGAGCGCCCCCTCCTAGGGATCGATGTCGACACGGACGATCAAGGTGGTCGGGTCGGGACCTAGTCGCCGGGGAGGGCGACCTCTCGCTGCCCTGGCACCTGGGAGGACCCTCGGGGGACGAGGGGCGCCCGGAGCCCGCCGCCGGATGGGTCAGTATAAGCCCTCCCGATCCTCCACCCGGGCGCCGGGGCCGGTCGGCAAGGTGAGCGGTTCGTGAAGATCGGGATCACTGCCAACCCGTACAAGCCGGCCGCGCTCGATGGCGCCCGCCGGGTGGCGAGCGTCATCAAGGACCGGGCGGAGATCGTCTGGTCCGAAGAGACCTACCTCAAGCTCGGAGCGACCGGATCGATGAGCCCCCTCGAGGACATGGACGTGGATGCCCTCATCGCGCTCGGGGGCGACGGGACCTTCCTCACTACGTTGCAGCACACCGAGCTCCCCCTCCTACCCGTCAACGCCGGGACGGTCGGCTTTCTGGCCGAGATCGACGCCGGTCAATTGACCGCTTTGGATGAGGCGATCGAGCGGCTCCTGCAGGGTCGCTACATCCTCGACCGTCGTATGAAGATCGGCACGCAGTTCCGTGGCCAGAACCTCTCCGATGCGACGAACGAGGTGGTCGTGCATACCAACCAGATCGCCAAGATGCGGAACTTCGAGATCGCGATCGATGGGAACATCATCGGCCGCGTCCGCGGGGACGGCGTCATCCTGGCCACGCCGACCGGCTCCACCTCGTACTCGCTCTCCGCGCTCGGTCCCATCATCGATCCGACCATCGATGGGATCCTGCTCACGATGCTCGCGCCCTACCAGACCACGCAGCGGGCCGTTCTCTTGGACCCCCTGCGGTCCGTCAGCGTCCGGTTGATGGACCCGGACAAGGGCGGGGCGGTCGTCATCGACGGCCAGAGCGAAGCGGAGATCCCGGGAGGCGAACGCATCCTGGTCTACCGGTCCCCTCGTCGGGCCTCGTTCATCCGGTTCGCGTTCTCCTTCTTCCAGCAACTTCGGGGCAAGAAGATCCTGCCGTGGAGCGAAGAGACGGGCGAGACGAAGGGAGCGGTGCATGCCGATCTTCCGCCCCCAGCGTAAGAACCGGCCCGCGGGGGCGCGCCTCGGCAGCACGCCGACCGCGATCACCCGGCAATGCCTCGAGTCGGCGCTGGCCTGCGGGCGATCCTCGTTCCCCAACGAGTTCGGCGGAGTGCTCCGCGCGGATACGCCGGGGATCATCTCGGACCTGCTCCTGCTTCCGGGCACGACCGTGGGCCGGCGTCATGCGAACTTCCAGCTGTACATGCTCCACGTGGACCTGGGGGTGGCCGGCACGGTCCACTCGCATCCGTCGGGCGCGCTCTTCCCATCCGAGGCCGATACCCGGCTCTTCCGGCACTGGGGCCGGCGGCATCTCATCCTGGGCTCGCCGTTCGGCCCGGGGAGCTGGCGCGCGTACGACGGGAACGGCGAGGAGGTGGGGATCCAGGTCATCGAACGCCCGGGGGACCCGCTGGCCCCCGCGCAGCTACCGGTCTACCGACCGCGCTCCGTCCACCGAGGGCCGCAGCGGGACCCGGAGCCCCCAGCCGTCCCGGATGAGGTCTGATACCGGGGGACCGGCTCATTCCCGAACGGGGATCGTCGGGATCGGCAGGCGGTCGGGGAAGCGGTTCGGGTCCACCAGCTTCCGGGCCGGCGCACGTCGCGGGCTGTAGAGACCGTGCATCTTCGCGACCACGTCCAGGAACTCGATGAACCCGCGGAACGCCCCTCGGGTCAACCGGGTGTGCCGGCCCTCCCAATCGAAGAACTCGTCGAGGAGCACCCGGGACTGGCGAAGCCCGTGAGAGAGCGCGCGCTTGAGGAGCTCCTCCTGGACCTCCGAGATCTGGTCCCGTCGGAACCAGTCCTTGGTCTTGAGGTGCCCCAACGGCACGAAGAACATCGGGACCAGGATCGCCTTGAAATCCCAGAGATTGTCGATGAGCTCGATCGTCTTGAGGACATCGTCCTCGGTCTCCTGCGGCAGGCCGACGATGAACGTGCAGGCCGGATACACGTGGTTGTCGTTCATGAGCCCGGCCGCCTGGATCACCAGCTCGGGCCACTGCGACGCCTTGAACGGGGCGACCTTGCCCGGCATCGCGGCCGTGATCATGTGGGGGCTCCCGGTCTCGACCCCGACCTCGACGCCCCACCACGACTGCTTGTCGTCGACGAGGACCTCGGCGCACTTCGAGAGGAGCTTGGGCTTGGTCATCAACGATGCGATCGCCACATGGCTCCAGCCGACCTGGTCGTAGTAGCGCTTCGCGAGCTGGAGGAGCGGGATCAGCTTCTCCTCCCGAGGCATCACGTTGGGGCTACCGTAGAAGTAGACATCATCGGAGTGAAGGAGCCCTTTGTGGACGCCGATCTTCTTGTTGATGGCGAGCTCCTGCTCGATCTTCTCGAGCGGGTACCACCGGGTCGGGCGCGTGGTCACCGAACAGAACGAGCAGCCTCGGCAGCACCCGCGACCGATCTCGATGAGGCCGTTGACGCTCGGGTAGCGGATCGTCGAGATCTGCTCGACCTTCGGCGCGTCCTTGGGGGTCATGATCACGTGGGGCGGGATGAACTCGTCATTGAGGGCCTTCTGGACGACCTCCTTCACGTAGAGGTCGGCCTCCCCCTCGACGACACAGTCGATGCCCCCGATCGATTGGACGAACTCGCCGATCCACGGCAGCTTCATCTGGGTCGCGGGTGAGAGCTGCCAAGCGCAGGGACCGCCGGCGATGAGCTTCATGCCCTTCTCCCGGGCCGCGAGGACGTGCGGCTGGGTCATCATCCGCTTGAAATTGACGTGGTTGAGCGTCTCCTTCCGCATCACGCCCCCGAAGGTCGAGGAGGGGGGGTTGAGGCCGAAGTAGTCATGGCCGGAGATCAGCATCAGCTTCGCTTGCCCGGGCATGTACAGATGAAGATAGCTCGGGTGGATGATCCGGGCATCGAACCCGGCGTCCATCAGGGACGCTTCGATCTTCCGCATCCCATAGGGGGCCTCGCGAGGATGTCCTTCCTCGTCGCACGGCATCTCGGGGAAGAACAATCGCTTGTAGACCTGCTCGGGGAGCACATACGCGGGGGTCGTCGTCCCAAAACCGAGGAACTCCTTCCGGTTGTGGTTGCTCATCATCGTCCAGTCGCACGTAATGACGATTTCCGGCATGGATGCTTCTAGCGAATTACCCCCAGATAAGAGAGCTTCGTATCAGGTGATGGGACTTAGCTGTTGCGTCGGTGCGGATGGGTCGCACCGATAGGCGGGGACCGAGAACCGCTCAGAGTTATCCAACGTCTCCTCCGGTCGCGCGATCACCGCGCTCAGGCAATGCCCCCCGCACCGGGGGCCGACCTACCCGAGGTCACCCTCGTCGTCGTCGTGCGGAAGGAACCCCTCGAACGGCTCGGAGGCGTCCTCCGACTCCTCGGCCTCCCCGCTCCGAAAGGCGGGGTCCCGGTGCATCAGATGGACCCGGACGCATTCCCGATGCGCCGGCGTCCCGTTCCAGGAGCTGGTCTCCTGGGGTTTGGTGAGCGGTTCCTTGCACAGACAGCAGATCTCGGGCGGAGCGCTGATCCATGCGATCCTCCGCGGTGGGGCCGTCATCCTGTGCTCGATAGCAAGGGGCGGGCCGCCTTTGTAGATTTCGCCCGAGGATCCTCGCTCTCCGAGAGGTCGGAGGCCACCCCCCGTTATCCGCGCGGGCACCGAAAAGGCGCATAAGGTCCGGCGACCTGCTCCTCGTGCTTCTGATGGATTCACTCCGGGAGATACGGAAACGTCGTGTCTCCCTGGGGATCTCCTTGGGGGATCTGGCCCGGGCCGTGGGCCGCAGCGACGCCACGTTGTCCCGGATCGAGCGCGGCCAGATCCGGCCGTCCTACGAGCTGGCCGAGAAGATCTTCCGCTTCCTCGAGCAGCGGGAGGGCATCGCGGCGCCCCATCTACTGGCCCGGGACCTCATGAACCGGGACCTGGTCACCATCGACGCCCTCGCGCTCTTGACCGACGCGGCATTGGCGATGGAGCGGGGCGGCTTCTCGCAGGTGCCGGTCCTGGAACAGGGCCGGGTCACCGGTTCTCTTTCCGAGTCGAGCCTGCTGCGCGCCCTGGCCCAGCCCGGGGGTCGACGCGTTCGTGTGCGCGATGTTCTCGAGAGCGCCTACCCGCAGGTAGATGAGGAGTTCCCGGCCGACATGCTGTCGGGCCTCCTGACGCGGTATCCGGCCATCCTCGTCTCCCGCCGGGGCCAGTTGAGCGGGATCATCACCAAGACCGACCTCATCCGAGGCCTTCGAGGGATGGCGCTGCGGCGGGCGCCCGGGAACTCGGACACTAGGGACCCGTCGCCGTCACGGCGTGGATCGCCGCCCTCTTGACGAGCTCCGCAGCCTCGTGCCCCAACGCATCCATCTCCGTGAAACGTGAACCGAGAGGAGCCCTCGCCGAGGACTCCTCCGTGCAGGTCGCGAACGTGACATCTCCGTCGGTCGCGGTGTGGACCGGGGCCACGACCTGGGCCAGTCCGCTCCCCGCTTGCACCGCGAGGCGCTGCAAGGCCGCCCGGGGCAGTCCGATGTCGGTGACCAGGGCGAGCAGGTTCGTTCCGCGCCCATCCCCCGCCCGGGCACGAGGGACCCCCTTTCTTTCGCCGGGCGGTACGATCCGTCCGTTCCGTCCTCGCGCTCCGGCGATCCACCTCCCGTTCGACGGATCGCGGACGGCGCCGACCGAGTTCAATATCACTAGAACTCCGAGGGCGTGCCGGCCCGGGAGCAACAACGCGGCCGAGCCGATACCTCCGGGCATGGCCCGGTCCCGACCGAGGTACTTCCCGACCCACGCGCCCGCGCCAGCCCCGACCTGCCCCATCGGCACCACGCCTCTGGAGGCATTGGCGGCGGCCGCGTACCCGATCGGAGTGTAGTCAGGGATCGTACCGTCCGCGCCGGGAAGATCGAAGAGCGTGGCCCCGCTGATGGGAGCCACCCGGGTCGGGTTCCCGAAGACCGTGTGTCCGCCACCGGCCTCGAGGACCCTGGTACGGATCCCTCGACCGGCATCCAGCCCGAACACGCTGCCCCCGGAGAAGAAGATCGCCCAGCGTCGACCGAAGGTCGCATCGAGCGAAAGGGAAGCGGTGTCGTAGGTACACGAGGCCCCGCCCCGAACGTCCACGACGGTCGGGCTCGGCCGATCGAACACGAGGGCGGTCACTCCGGTCGGCGATCCCTCGCTCTCCGCATGCCCGACCCGTACGCCCCGCACGCGGGTCACCGTCAGCTCTCCGGTTCGCACGGTCATCGAAGGGCCTCGATCGATCTATGCAGGGGTCGGCCTTCTCCCTCGAACCGATCCCGGGATCGAGCGAACATTACCCTTATGTGAATTGCCGGGGTGGCGCCCACGATGGCCCGATCTGAACGTCGAGCGCCCGCCGGACCGCTCGCGGACTTCCGCATCGCGCGCGATCTTCCGCTCGGGCGCCATCCGCTCTTGGCCGCGTTCCCCGGGCTCGATACCCTTTCGACGGCCCGCCGGCAGGAACCGGATCCCAAGAAGCGCACGAAGCTGTTCGACGAGACCTGCGTCATGATCGTCGCGGACGATCTCTGGATGTACGTGGCCCCTTGGGATGTTCCTCCGGGTGCCCGGCGACGTTGGAAACCCGTGACCTCCCCCGGAAGCGATTGCATCGTCATTGGGGAAAAGCACCTCCGCGAGAGCGAGCCGCTCATCCTCTTCCTCGACATCTTCCATGAGCTCTGCCACGTCCAGCAGCGTCAGCGCGGGCTCGAGCTCTTCCGGGGGGATGTGAGCTACGTGGACCGCGAGACCGAGATCGAGGCATACTGCTTCGTGATCGAGGAGGCGCGCCAGATGAGGATCTCGGACGACGTCCTCCGCGACTATCTTCGCGTCGAATGGATCTCCGACGAGGAGTTCGGTCGCCTCTTGCGGAGCACCGGGGTCCCCGAAGTGCTGGCCGAGGCCGCGGCCGAGAGCGCCCGAACGGAACGGCCCCCGGAGGCCAAGACCGAGCCTCGGAACCGAAAGCGGAGCCGGGTGGTGCACCGTTCCTCGTCAGGATCCTCGTCCGGTTCGACCCGGGATTGAGCCCGCGTTGCCATAGCGCACGAGTCTTTATGCAACCCCCCACGGCCTCCTTGGGGTCATCGCATCGCGATAGGAGGGGACCGGATTGGACATCAAATCCCGTGTCCCGATCCGTCCATCGACAAGCGACCTCTGGTTCCTGTCGTACCTTCCGCTCGCCATCTCGGACGGCATCGCGACCCCGCTGATCCCGCTCCTGGCCCTCGCCCAGTTCGGCATCTCGGCGTTCGACGTCACGATCATCATCGCCGCGAGCGCGATGAGCCAGGTCCCGTTCACCATCCTCTGGGGGAACCTCTCCGACCGCGTCGCCCACCGGAAGTTCTTCCTGGTGGGATCGTTCCTCGCGACCGGCGCGAGCATCGTCTTCATCGCGATCTCCCGGGACCTGTTCACGTACTTCTGGTTCAATGTGATCGAGGGGCTCGCCTCGGCGGCGAGCGCCCCGATCGGGACCATGCTCCTCCTGGAGACCCGCCACAAGCGATGGTGGCCGCAGGACATCGGCCTCTTCGGGCTCATCTCGGGGATCGGGACGACGGTCGGCCTCGCGGTCGGTTTCGTTTGGCTCTTCGTGATCGGCTTCGACCAGACCGGCACCGCGATCGTCCGCGTGATGCAGGCGTTGCTCGTCCTCTCCGGGGGTCTCGCCATCCTGTCGGCCGCGATCGCCTGGGCGTGGATCGAGGAACCAGCGAACCGCCTCGAGCGACGCGCGCTGGCGGACCTCATCAACCTCCACCGGGGCGTGCTGGAGCGCGTCCGCCACTTTCGGAGCCGGGTGCTGAACGTCATCGACCTGACCCGGACGAAGGCGGGTCCCCTTCCCGGACGCGAGATCCTGTTCCTCGCGGCCCTGGGGGTCATGACGGTCGGTTTCGACATCTTCTACGGACCGTTCCCGGTCTTCCTGCTCCAGACGGCGAAGCTGAGCGATGCCTCGGTCTTCATCACCTACCTCGGGGCCAGTGCGGCGTCGACCGCGCTCTTCTTCCATTCCGGCAAGATCGTGGACTCTCATTCGCCCAAGTTCGTCTTCCTGGAGTCCCTCGGAGGGCGCGTCCTCCTGATGCTCGCGTTCCTGTGGGCACCGGCCTATTTCCTGTTCGGAAGGGGGACCCCCGCGCTCGTCGGGTGGGAGACCCTTCTCAACGCGCTCATGGGGGTCACTTGGGCGTTCATCAGCACTGCCAGCACGCTCTTCCTCGTTCGGCTCGTCGGCCGTTCGAGCCGCGGTCGGGCGCTCGGGCTCTACAATGCCATCGCAGGGGCGGGAGGGCTCATCGGTACGCTCCTGGGTGGTTGGATGTTCGTCACGTTCGGCGTGAACGTGGCCTACAGCGTCGCCGCGGTGACGGTGGTCTTCGGCGCCATCTTGCTGGGCCCGATCCCCTTCCGTACCTTCGTGCTCTCCCGGTCGGCCGTGGTCCCCCGGCCCATCCGCGGCGCCCGGGCCGTGGCCCGATTGCCCGGTCCGGCCCGGCCCCGCCATCGGACGCCGGCCCCTCGTTCCCGCTCCCGCCAGAGTTAAGTGGCCGGGTCGACAGCGCGGTCCCGATCCGGGGGGCCTAGAGATCCCAGAGACGTCCCGCGAGAGATGGCGCCGTCGGGTCCGACATTTCGTCGCCCATCCCTGGCTCTGGTCCCGGTACGTCTTCGATCATGAGCTCCTCGGCCATGAGGTCCGTTTCCGGGTGCACCCCCGGTTCCGCGACTGGCGACCGATGTACCGGCTCAGTCGCGCGCAGCTCGCCCGATTGTGCCAGGTACCGGTAGCGGAGCTCGATGGGTACTTCGCGGAGCTGCCGGGTCTTCACGCCGAGCTCGCGCGGGAGGCGGCCGAGCTTCCGGCGGCCGGGGCCCTGTGGCAGGCCCCTCTGCTCTACGTGATCGTCCGGGCGACCCGGCCCGAGCGCCTGATCGAGACCGGTATCTCCTCGGGCTACAGCTCTCGGTTCCTGCTCGAGGCGATCGCACGGAACGGCCGCGGACACCTGGACTCGATCGGCGTCGACGAGCTGGCGCTCGGGGGCACACCCGACGCGATCGCGCGGTCGATCGCGGGACGCCCGGTCGGATGGCTCGTCCCCGAGCGCCTTCACCCGTTCTGGACGCGGCACGTCGGTCGGAGCGAGGACATCCTACCCGGCCTCCTCCCGACCGCCGACACTCCCCTCGACCTCTTCCTGCACGACAGTCTCCACGAATATCCCACGATGATGTGGGAGTACACCTCGGCCTATCCGCACCTCGTCCCCGGAGGCTGGCTCTTGTCCCACGACATCCACAATTCGGCGGCGTGGCCCGAGTTCCTGGCCCAGAAGCAGCTCCTCACCGTGGATGCCGAGCTGGACCACGATCTCGGGGCGGTGCGCCGACCGCCGGTCCCCGGAGCGCGCCCTGCCCCGAGCGGATCCCCGTCGCCCCGTCCGCTCGACGCGCGTCCCGCGTGATCCCTGATCGCGACTACCGAAGCATCTCCCACACGAGCGTGCGGATCAGGTAGCCCAGAGCGAGGTTCGCGAAAAGGCCCTCGAGCTCCGGCGGGGAGTCCCGGACGATGCAGGAACGGAAGCCCAGCTCTCCGGTAGCGATCGGTTCCACCCCGTTCAGGATCGCGAACTTCCCGGTCAGCTTCTCATGGATCGAGTACGTGACCCCACCGTACTCGATGGTCATCGGGCCGAAGAGGGAGGAGTGGGTCCGCCACTTCTGTTCTTCCATCTGGATCAGGATCTCGTCCTTCTTGACCTGATAGGATACGGTCGAATGGACCGCCTCCGGTTCCGTGGACCGGTAGGTCTCGTAGGTGGTGGCGAACAGGGCGGCGACCCGACGGGTGACCGACCCCGTCGCGCTGACGACCGGTCGACAGGTCCACGACTCGTTGCCCACGCGCATCTCGATGATGTTCTCGAGCACGCGGGCCGTCGCCTCGATCATCGAGGGGGACCAGTCCTGTTCTCCATTAAGGGCTTTATCAAGGACCGGCTGGCCCGAGAGCGTGAGCGAGCCGGAGTGGGTCCCACCGGAGGCCGAACTTCGGATCGGACTCGAGTTCTACTCGACCGGCACGGCCCCGCTCTCCGCGACCATCAAAGGTACCCCGGAGGATTTCCGGGTCCGGGAGATCTCCTCCTACCCGGTCCCCGACCCTACGGGACCGTTCACTGTGCTCCGGATCGAGAGCCGGAACTGGGAGCAGCACGAGCTCGGTGAACGGATCGCCCAGCGGATCGGGCTCGCTCCCCACGCGATCGCCTGGGCCGGCACGAAGGACCGGAGGGCGATCGCGGAACGGCTGCTCTCGTACCGAGGGCCCCCTCCGACGGCGGAGCTCGGGCTCGCCGGCGTGCAGGTCCTCGAGGCGTATCGGGCCCGCGACGGACTGGTCCTCGGTCATCACTACGGGAATGCGTTCGACATCCGGCTCATCCCCGTGGCCGGCGCTCCGCCGATCATCACCTCCCTCTCCGAAACGTTGAGAGAGCTCCGGGAGATCGGGGGGTTCCCGAACTTCTTCGGTCCCCAACGGTTCGGCGAGGTCCGGCCGGTGACCCACGAGGTGGGGGGCTGGATCGTGCGGGGCGATCTCGACCGAGCGGTGGAGACGTACCTGAGCGCGTACCCCGGGCACCCCGGCGGTCAAGGCTACGAAGCTCGCTGTGCGTACTCCGAGCACCACGATCCCGTTCGCGCCCTTCGAGAGTTCCCGTCGTCGTTCCGCTTCGAGCGACAGCTGCTGGACCATCTGGCCCGGGGCCACACCTCCGAGCGAGCCTTACGGGCGCTCTCGCGCGAGCTTCGCACCCTGTTCGTCCATGCGTTCCAGGCCTGGCTGTTCAATCGGTGGCTCAGCGCGCGACACCGCCACGGGACCTCGTCCATGGAACCCATCGTGGGCGATACGCTCCTCCGGGTCGCTCGGGACGGTACGGTCCCGGGAACGGGTCCGGTCCCGGTCCTCGCCGACAATCTGCCCGAATGCACGGACTGGGTGCAGCGGGGACGGGCCCGAGTGGCGGGCCCCCTGGTCGGGTTCGAGACGGAGCTGCCCGAAGGACTTCCCGGTACCTGGATGCGCGAGATCCTCCGAGCGGAGGGGATCGAGGCCAAGGACTTCGAGCTCCCTCGTACGCCCGAGATCGCGAGCCGGGGGTCGTGGCGTCCCGCTCAGGTGCCGATCCCGCCCGTAGGCATTCGCGAGGGGACGATCGCGGGGCCGAGGGAAGAACCGGATCCCGGCATCTGGCTATCCTTCGCGTTGCCCAAAGGCACGTACGCGACCGTCCTGGTGCGGGAACTCTCGAAGACGGGAGCGCGGTCGACGGCCTGAGCAGGTCCTCCGTCCGAAGGGGTGAGCGCGCGATCCGGGGCGCATCCATCGCGAGGGAGGTGTGCACGCGAGCGTTCTAATAGGTCGCGCGAGCCAAGTTTGCCCCACAGGCCTGGTCGATGTCGATGGAACCTCCTCGCCCTTGGTTCATTCTACCGGGCGCTTCCCGGCCAGAACCCGCTCTCCCTACGGAGATGCCGTCCCGGATCCCCACCGGGGTGCCCGATTTCGATCCGATGACCGGGGGGATCCCGTCGGGGTCCGTGGTCCTGCTGCTCGGCGAGGCCGGGGCGGGCCACCAGGAGTTCGCCCTCACGTCGGCGGTCCATCTGATGCTGCACTACGACGATCCACTGATGCACGAGTTCTATCTGGGCAGTGCGAAGGGACCGTTCGTCTACCCGCGTGGGGTCGTGTACGTCAGCGTCACGCGTTCGCGCGATCAGGTCCTCAACGAGGTCCAAGGAGCGTTCGGCACCTCGTACCACGACGTGCTCAGCCGGCACCTCACGTTCCACGATCTCTCGCCGTCGTACTTCGCGGACACGGTCGTGCCGAGCAGCTGGTCGTCCCTGAGGAGCTCGCTCCTGAGCGGGCACTCCGAGGCCAAGCTCGGGGAGAACGGCCCCCTTCGGGGGATCGCGGACGCCCTCGAGACCAATGCGGGCACCAGCCTCGTCATCATCGACTCCCTGACCGACCTGTTGGTCCGCCGAGGGATCGAGGTCGAGGACCTTCTGACGCTCGTGAAGGGCCTGCGCCGCCGGGCCAAGACCTGGAAC
>JBARHO010000173.1:0-14790 GCA_049799275.1 Thermoplasmata archaeon | reverse complement strand
GTGGGGTCGTGTACGTCAGCGTCACGCGTTCGCGCGATCAGGTCCTCAACGAGGTCCAAGGAGCGTTCGGGACCTCGTACCACGACGTGCTCAGCCGACACCTCACGTTCCACGATCTCTCGCCGTCGTACTTCGCGGACTCGGTCGTCCCAAGCAGCTGGTCGTCCCTGCGGAGCTCGCTCCTGAGCGGGCACTCCGAGGCCAAGCTCGGGGAGAACGGCCCCCTTCGCGGGATCGCGGACGCCCTCGAGACCAACGCGGGGACCAGCCTCGTCATCATCGACTCCCTCACCGACCTCTTGGTCCGTCGAGGGATCGAGGTCGAGGACCTTCTGACGCTCGTGAAGGGCCTGCGCCGCCGGGCCAAGACCTGGAACGGTCTCGTCTACCTGATCCTTTCCCGGGGCGTGGCGCCCGCCGCGATCGAGCAGGCCCTGGTCGACTCGGTCGACGGCGTCCTGACGTTCGCCTGGAGCAGCAGTGCCTCGCACTCCACGCGCCAGCGGACCATGCTGATCGAGAAGTTCATGCCCGTCCTCGCTCGCGTGCCGCACGAGCACCAGGGCCGGTTCGTGATCCGCGTCGGGGCTCTCAACGGGTTGGTGACCACCCAATATGAACGCGTCTAGGGTCGTGATCGAACGGGTCCCGACCGGGGTCGCCGGGCTCGATGAGATGCTCCAGGGGGGCTTCCCCAGCGGGCATGTCGTGCTCGTTACGGGGCTTCCCGGGACCGGCAAGACCTGCCTCGGCCTCCAGTACCTCATGAGCGGGGCGGCCGCCGGCGAGAAGGGGCTGTTCCTGTCCCTCGAGGAGGACGAACCGGCGTTGCTGACCACGGCCCGTCAGTTCGGCTGGCCGGTGGATGCGATGGTCGCGTCGAAGGCGTTGATCGTGACCCGTCTCGACCCGAAGGACACCAAGCAGAACATCCACCGGATCCAAGGAGAGCTCGGAAAAGAGCTCGCGCAGATGAAGGTCAAGCGGATCGTCGTCGACTCGGTCTCGTTGCTCAACATGCTGAGCGATGACGAACCCAGTCGCCGCGCCACGCTGTTCGGACTCTCTTCGGCGTGCCGGGGTTCGGGCGCGACCACGATCCTGACCGCGGAGGCCGACCCGACGCATCCCGAGATCTCCCGTGACGGCCTCTCGGAGTACGTGGCCGATGGCGTGGTCCTTCTGGGATACAGTAGCGCCCAGGATGGTCATCGCGTCGGGCTGGCCCTCCGTGTGCTCAAGATGCGCCGAACCGCCCACGCCCGTGGATTGCAACCCTACGCCATCGGCCCGACCGGCATCGTGGTCGACGCCAAGGCGATCGACTTCAGCCGAGGGTTCTGACCCCGGGCACCGACCCGGCCCGAGCCCCGAAGCTCGTAAGCCCTACCGCCCCTCCTGTGCCGGATCAGGTCGCCGGATGAGGTGGATCGTCTATGTCGATATGGACGCCTTCTACGTGACCGTGGAGATCCGGGACCGTCCCGACCTGGTCGGAAAGAAGGTCATCGTCGGACCGGACCCAAAGGCCGGTCCGACCCGTGGGGTCGTCCTCTCCGCCAGCTACGAGGCCCGGGCCGACGGGGTCCGGAGCGCCATGCCGGCGATGCAGGCCGCCCGTCTCTCTCCGGAGTCCGTCTGGATCCGGGCCGACTTCGAGAAGTACCGACGGGCCGCCGAGGAGATTCGTACGTTCTTGCGCGAGCGGGCCACCGAGGTAGCGCCCCTCAGCATCGACGAGGCCGCGATCCGTTGGGAGGCGGACGACCCGGAAGAGATCCGCACGCGGGCCCGAACGCTGCAGCAGGAGCTCACGCGGGAGCTGGGACTTTCCGCATCGATCGGTGTCTCTCCGTACCGCGTCGTGGCGAAGATCGCCAGTGACCGGTCGAAACCGGCCGGACTCGTCGTCGTCCCCCCCGAGGGGACCGCCCCGTTCCTGGCCCCGCTCTCCGTGCGAGCGGTCCCCGGGGTCGGTCCCAAGACCGAGGCGATCCTGCGGGAGGCCGGGATCGAGACGATCGGGCAGATCCGGCCCGACACCATCGCACCCGTGCGCCGAAGGCTCGGCGGTTTCGCGGACTACCTACTGGCCCTCGCACGGGGGACGCCGCCGGGCGAGGATCCGTTCGTAGAGTCCGGCCCCCGATCTCGAAGCGTCGATCACACGTTCGTTCACGATGTGAGCGAGATCTCGACCCTCATCTCGGCCGCGGACGAGATGGTCGATGACCTGGTCGCGTCGTTGCGTAAGGAACGACTGCGGTACCAGACGGTCACGGTCGCGCTCCGTTGGGCGGACTTCGCTCGGAGCCAGAAGAGCCAGTCCCTGCCGGCGGCGCACGAGGGCCCGGAGGCCCTGCGGGAGGCGGCCCATCGATTGCTCCGGGAGGCCTGGCGCCAGGAGAACGATGGACTCCACCGGCCGGTGCGCACGCTCTCGGTACGGGTCGAACGGCTCACCCCCGCCCTCGCCCGGCAGCTCGCGCTCGATGGCTTCGACGATCCGGATCCCACCAATATTAAGTAAGGACCTTCGGCTGAGCGACCGGTGCTGGTTCCAGCGATCCTCGGGAGCGGAGGCTCTGGGGGGATCGATATCGTCCTCCTGCTGGCGATCGCTGTCGGGGCCGGGTTCGTCGGTTCCCTGCTGGGCATCGGGGGTGGGCTCTTCCTGGTTCCCGCGCTGTTCCTTCTCTTCGGCGTCGATATCCGGCTCGCGATCGCGGCGAGCCTGATCAGCGTTGTGGCGACCTCCTGTGGCTCCGCAGCGGCGTACGTCAAGGCCGGTCTCACGAACCTGCGCCTCGCCATGTTCCTCGAGATCGCGACGGCCACGGGTGGGCTCCTGGGCGCGCTGCTGTCGGTCGTGCTCCTGGCCCATTCCGAGTACATCCTGGTCTTCCTCTTCGTCCCGGTGGTCCTCCTCTCGGCCTGGTTGATGCTCGCGGCTCGAGGATCGGACTCTCAGCCGGACCGGGCCGCGGACGGTTGGTCCGCTCGACTTCGCCTCGGAGGCGCGTACACGGATCCCGTGCAGGGATCGGTCGTGAGCTACAACGTGACCCGGAGCGGGGTCGGCCTTGGGTTCGCGGGGATCGCGGGGGTTGCCTCGGGGCTCCTCGGGATCGGAGGGGGCCTGTTCAAGGTACCCGCGATGAGCAGTTTCATGAACGTCCCCATACGGGTCGCGGTGGCGACGTCCAACTTCATGATCGGGGTCACGGCCTCCGCGGGGGCGCTGGTCTACCTGTTCGCGGGTCAGGTCTCCTTCGGGCTCGCGGCCCCCGTCGCCATCGGGGTGGTCGCGGGGAGCTACCTCGGCTCCCACTACGGGCCGACGACATCGACGACCGGATTGAAGACGCTCTTCGCGATCGTTCTCGTGGTCGCCGCGGTCCTGATGCTTCTTCGCGCCCTGGGGTACCTGCCGTGACGGCCTCGGCCGGGTCGCCGCGCACCGGAACGGACGACCTGGAACTCCTCCGTCCGATCCTGGTGAGTGAGCTGCGCGCCGGGATCGTCCTCTCGATCGCTCTGCTGCTCTTCGGCCTGTCGTTGGCCGTGGTGCGCCGCACCGCCTTCGACCTGCTCTCCGGGACCCCGGTCGATCTGTCCACGCTGGCCGCCCGGCTGGCCGATCTGGACCCGACCGCTTTTGTCCTGCTCGGCTTCCTCACCCTGATCGCGACCCCGATCGGGCGCGTGGTGGCCTCGTTGGTCGGGTTCGCGAACGCGCGGGACGGGGCCTTCGTCGTGCTGACGGCCTCTGTCCTGGGCATCCTGGCGCTGAGCGTCGCCGTGGGAGCCGTGACGTGACGCCTTCCGCGCCCTCGCCCGACGAGCTCATCCAGCGCTACCTCGAACCCGTCGCCGGACTGGGAGTGCCAAGGCCCCGGTACGATGGGTTCAGCATCGCGAACCTCCCCGTCTCGGTCCTTCGGGCGGTCGGGGGGCAGACCACGGGGATCCCCGAGCTCTCCCCTCCGCTGGGCCCGGAGATCGATCCCTTCCAGGGAGGATCCGCTCCCGGTCCGGTCGTCGTGGTCCTATTGGATGGGTTCGGTTGGTTCCCGTTCGTCCGATGGGGTCACGGATCCACCGTCCCCGCGGCCTCACGCTGGCTGGAGCATGCGAGCCCGATCACCACCGTGTTCCCGACCACGACCTCCTGTGCGCTGACGTCGCTGTCGACCGGTGCCACGCCCTCGGTCCACGGGCTGGTCGGGTACCGTCAGTACCTCCCGCGCTATGGGGTGGTGGCGGACATGCTCAAGATGAGCATCGTCGGGTCAACGGGCCGCGACGAGCTCGTCGGGCCCCACTGGACGCCGAGCCTCGTATCGGGGTGTCCGTCGATCTTTCGACGCGGAATGAAGGCGACCGCCCTCTCGCGGGATCGTTTCGCAGGGCAGGGGTTCACCCGGATCCTGTACGATGGCGCCACGTTCGTCGGGTACTCGACGCTCACGGACCTCGGGCATGAGCTGACCCGCATCCTGACGCAGCCTTCCCCCCCGCCGGTGACGTATGTCTACTGGGACGAGCTCGACACGATCCAGCACCTCAAGGGACCGCGGCCCGAGCTCATCGACTTCGAACTGGACCAGTTCGCCCGGGTCCTGTCCTTCGTCCGCGCCCAGCTCCCTCCGGACCTTGCGGCCCGGACGACCGTGCTGATCACCGGGGACCACGGTCAGGTCCCTTCCTCTCGGGAGGCGAGCATCGCGCTCGATCTGGATCCCGCGATCGTGCCCCATCTGGCCCGCCCATTGGCCGGCGACCGCCGATCGGGGTTCTTGGTGGCCCGACCGGGGCATCTGGAGGCTCTCAACGAGGCGCTCCATGCACGGTTACCGCCCGGTTCCCGGATCATCCCGATGGAGGCGGCCGTCTCGGGCGGGCTGTTCGGCCCACCGCCGTACCACCCCGAGCTGAACGAACGATTGGGTGACCTGCTGGTCCTGGTCCCCAGTCCCGCCGGGCTCACGTACCTCCCGCCCGGAGCGGCGTTGCCGACGAGATATCTCCTGGGGGCCCATGGGGGTCTCGAGCCCGACGAGCTCATCGTTCCGTTGGTCGCCGGTTCCCTTTCCGATATTGTCTGACACCCGGTGAGCCGGGAGGATCCGCCCCCGGGCCGGGGGGCCGGAGCAGCGGCCCTCGTCGGAAATGGTAAAGGCCTTGGCCGGGTCCATCGGGACATGCCGGCGCTTCGGCAGCCGATCCTCTCCCTCCTTGGTCACGTGGACCACGGGAAGACCACGCTGCTCGATCGGATCGCCGGTTCGGGAAAGGCGCAGCGGGAGGCCGGTGGGATCACCCAGCACATCGGAGCGGTCGGGATCCCGATCGCCACCGTCCTCGAGATGTGCAAGGGGATCCTCTCGCCCGACCAGGTCTCGATCCCCGGCTTCCTGATCATCGACACCCCGGGTCACCGATCGTTCGAGACGCTGCGCCGTCGCGGCGGCGCGCTCGCGGACCTCGCGGTGCTGGTGATCGATGCCCGCGAGGGCGTCATGCCCCAGACACGGGAATCGATCCAGATCCTTCGGCATGAGAAGACCCCGTTCGCCGTCGCCCTCACCAAGATCGATCTGATCGCTGGTTGGCGCAAACCGGCGGGGCCGATCCGTTTGGTCGACCAGATCGCCCACTCGGGACCGGAGTACCTTCGGCAGCTGGACACCCGCGTCTATTCGGTCTCCGAGGAGCTCAGCACCCAGGGGTTCTCCGCGGAGCGGTACGACCGGGTCGGGGATTTCACGCGCAACGTCGGGATCGTCCCGGTATCTGCTCGGTCGGGGGTCGGGGTCCCGGAACTGCTCGCCCTTCTGGTGGGGCTCTCGCAACGGTTCCTCAAGACCGAGCTGGAGCTCATGACGGACGGCGGGGAGGCGACGGTCCTCGAGCGGTCCGAGCAGCGTGGCGTCGGTCCGGTCTCGAACATCATCGTCTACCGCGGCAAGCTCGACGTGGGCGACGAGATCATCGTCACGGGGCTCCATGAACCGTTCTCGACCCGCATCCGGGGCCTCTTCCGACCGGGGGTCCCGGGCCGGTCCAAGAGCTCGAAGTCGATCCGGCTGGAATCGCTGAGCTCGGTCGAGGCGGCCGCGGGGGTCTCCCTCGCGGCACCGGGCATCGAAGGCGCGATGCCGGGCGGGTTGCTCAAGGTCGTACGGTCGGCCGAGGATGCGGAGCGGGTCCGCGCGGAGCTCGCCCAGGAGAGCCATCCCGTGGCCGAGCTGGCCGAGAGCGGGGTGGCGCTCGCCGCGGACGCCCTGGGGGGTCTCGAGGCCCTCGCGTTCGAGTGCAAGGAGGCCGCGATCCCGATCCATCAGGCCGAGGTCGGGCCGGTCGACGGGGCGACCGTCCTCAAGATGGCGAGCATGCGCGATCCCACGCACCGGGCGATCCTCGCGTTCAACGTGCAGGTGCTTCCGGAGGCCCAGCTCCAGGGCCCCAATGGCCCCGTCGGCATCTTCCGGGCGGATGTGATGTACCGGATCCTGGAGGATTACACGAAGTGGCGGACCGAGCGCCAGGCCGCGATGGAGGCCGAGCGGAGGTTGGCCACGATCCACCCGGCCAAGATCCAGTTCCTGCCAGGCTTCGTCTTCCGGGCCTCCAAACCGGCGATCGTCGGCGTCAAGGTGCTCGCGGGTGACCTTCGGCCGGGGGTCCGCCTCATGAGCACCAATGGGACGGAGGTCGGCCTGCTCAAGAGCCTGCAGAAAGAAGGGGACTCGATCTCCCACGCGGCCGAGGGCGAGGAGATCGCGGCCTCGATCGACGGGGCCGTGGTCGGCCGTACGATCGCGGAGGGCGACATCCTGTTCGTCTCGGTGCCGGAGTCCGCGGCCCGGATCCTCCGGACCGCCTCGATCACCGATTCGGAGCGGGCCGTGCTGGACGAGGTGATCCGGATCCGGCGCGCCGGTTCGCCGTTCTGGGGTCAGTGAGCCCCGGGGTCGTCGGCGGCCCCGGCCTGCTCGTCGGCGATCCACGCGGCGTCATCGGGATGCTGGGAGACCAACGGAGGCCGAGGTCCGTACACCCCGCCTCGGAGGAAGAGCCCGAGGAAGATCCCCATCCCGCCGATCGCCATCAGCACGATCGAACCGGCCGCGATCAGGATGAAGGTAAGGAGCGGCAACCCGACGGCGTCGTTGTTCGCCGAGAGGACCGTGACGTTGAAGCTGCCGTTCCGAGCGGTGAGAGGGGTGTACACTAGATAGTAGGGATAGAGGATGGACCCCGTGACCCGGTACTCCCCGGAAGGGCTCGAGTCCCAGCCGTCGACCCGGTCCGAGAGCACGCAGCTCAGATCGGAAAGGGGACAGTCGCCGGCACGGTAGAGGCTCACATTGAAGGTGCCGGTGCCGTTCCAGCGGATGTCGAGGATCCCGCTGGTCGTGTTCAGGCCGGGTACCCATTCCGGTACCGGCTCGTCCTCGTGGTAGAAATGGGAGACGATCACACCAGAGGAGTCCAGGACGTTCGTGGCGGCCGGGACGAGACCGGCGGTCAGCAGGATGGCGGCGGCCAGCGCCACCAACGCGATGCCTCCGATCAACAGTCCCGGCCGCACGGCGCTCTATGGGGCTGTAAAGAGTATACGTTTTGCCGCCGATGGGTCCCACGGCCCCGGCGCGCCGGCGTGAGAACGCTAAATACGACCCAGGCCTCCATGTTATAACGTGTCAGACGCCGGGCCGCCTCCCCAGGATTCCCGGGCGGAGGCCCGATCGCTGGAGCGTCCGGTCTGCTCCATGTGCGGGAGCACACACCGCGTGACCGATCCCGCGAACTTCGAGGTGACCTGTGCCGAGTGCGGCCTCGTGTTCACGGAGAGCCAGCTCGTCACGACCGCGCCGCGTTCGGACCCGGTCGAAGGGTCCGACGGGACCGGTCGGGGGATCGGCCCGTTCGTAGCACCCGGCGGCTCCAAGCGGACCCTCGGGTCCATCCTGAGCGCCGGGAGGGATGCCCAGGGCCGGCCGCTCAACTGGCATCGTCGCTACGAGTTCCAGCACCTGCGCAAGGTCATGCAGCGACAGACCGCCCGCTCGGTGGACGGTCCGCTCGAGCGGTCCCAGGCCCGCCCCGCGCTCCAATCCTCGGCCCAGCGCCTGGGCGTTCCGCCCGTGGTCGCCGCGGAGGCGGAACGGGTCTTCCGAGAGGCGAAGATGCGCGGCCTGTTCCGGGGACGGAGCCTTCCATCGAGCGTGGGGGCCACGCTGTACGCGGCGTGCCGGCGCTACTCCATCCCCCGGACGCTCGGCGAGATCGCCAAGGCGTGCGGCGCCCGACGGTCGGAGGTGGGACGCGCGTTCAAGGTCATCCAGCGGGGCCTGGACCAGCCCATCCCCTCGGTAGGGTCCCGGGCGTTCCTGGCGCGGTACGCGGAGGAGCTCGCCTTGTCCCAACCCGTGCGGTCGACGGTCGAGTCGATGCTCGAGACGGCCCATCAGGACCCGGAGCTCTCGGGACTTTCGCCCCACGGCCTCGTGGCGGCGGTGATCTATCTCGCCGCGGAACAGCACGGGGAGCGACGCTCCCGAGCGCAGGTGGCCCGGGTGAGCGCGGTCACCGAGGTGACCCTACGCTCGACCAGCCGGTTGGTCGAACGCCTGTTCAACCGATCCCCGGACGACGAAGCCTAGCCAAGCGGATCCGGCCGAGACGGTCCCGACGTTCCATCGAAGAGAGCGGGTCTGGCCGTTACTTGACCAGGTAGTACCCGGCCGCCTTCTCGCGTACCTTTCGGCGAGCGTAGCCTTTGGTCTGGAGCTCCTGGAGAGCGTTCATCACCATGGTCTTGGGTAACCGGGTGGTCTGGGTGATCCGCTCGGCCGTACCCATCTTGTCCTCATTGGAGAAGCCCATCTCCTTCATCGACCGGTAGACCTTGGTGGCGTTACCGGAGACCTCGTCCTCGACCCCCATGACCCAGTACCCGTTGCGCGAGCGAGACCGCTTATTTAAGAGCCGGGGGACGCGGGGCCCACGATAATGCCGGACGGACCGGAAAGATCCCCCGCCTTGACGGTGATCTGGGATGATCGGTTCCGCGCGTACGACTTCGGTCCGCAGCACCCCTTCGATGTGTACAGCCGGTACCTCGCCACCCGACTTCTCGAGGCCGCACCGGAGCTCCGAAAGGAAAGGGTCCGGTGGATCCGGGACGTGGCACCGGCCGAACGGTCGCAGCTCGAGATGTTCCACCACGCGAGATATCTCGACCGGGTCCAGCAGCTCAGCTCCTTGGAGGAGAGCGAGCCCCTCGACCAGGGCGACACCCCGTCCTTTCCGGGCTGCTACGAAGCGGCCGCACGCATCGCGGGAGGGACCCTCAGGGCCGCCCGCGGGCTCTCCGAGGGAGCAGGGGCCCGGTTCTTCCAACCCGCGGGGGGCCTTCACCACGCCCACCCCGACCGGGCCAGTGGCTTTTGCATCTTCAACGACGTCGCGCTGACCATCGCAGGGCTGCAACGTTGGAAGGGGCCCCGCTACCGCATCGCCTACGTCGACATCGACGCGCACCACGGGGACGGGGTGATGTACGGGTTCTATGAGAGCGGGTCCATCCTGGACATCGACTTCCACCAGGACGGTCGCACGATCTTCCCGGGCACTGGTTTTCCGAGAGAGTCCGGCAAGGGCGACGGGGCCGGTTCGAAAGTGAACCTACCGCTTCCCCCCGGGGCGGGGGACGACGCGTTCATCCCGTTGTTCCGGCGGATCGTTCCGCCGCTGCTCCGAGAGTTCCGTCCGGACGTGATCCTGTTGCAGCATGGGGTCGACGCGCACGCGCAGGACCTGCTCGCCCAGCTCCAGTACACCTCAAGGTCCTACCATCTCGCCGTCGCGACGGTGCGTGAGTTGGCCCACGAGCTCTGTGGGGACCGGATCATCGTGACGGGGGGTGGCGGCTACACTCCGGAGCACGTGGCCCTCCGCCTCGCGGCGGCCGGGATCGCGTTGGCCGAGCCTGCAGTTCTTCCCGATCCCACGGCCCCGCTGCCGGGCCCGTGGAGGACCGAGTTCAATGATCGATATCCCGGGTCCTCGCCCCGGAGCTGGGACGAACCGCTCGTGCTCGAGCGGTCCCCCTGGGGGCCCGAGGACGGCGAGCGGTTGGTGCGCGAGATCTCGCACCACCTCGGCCGGAACTTCCCTCCGATCACGGAATGAGCCGAGGCTCGGTGGTCGGACCCGGCCGGCGGAGGCGTTCCGACGGATCGTGGTCAGGTCAGCCGGGAACCGGCGGATCCCGACGGAGCCGTCTGGGACCCTTGGGGCGGCACCGGGGAAGCGTTCGAGGCGGGCGGAGGAGCGACCGGCGCTCGGACCGGGTCCGCCGGTCTCGCGACCTGCCGCCGGTGCTTGAGGAGGGCCTGGAGGTGGTGTCGTCCGATGGCGGTGGACACGCCCGCGTTGTGCCCAACGATAACGCCCGTCCCCAATGCGAAGAGGGCATCGACCGTCGCGAGCACGAATTGTCCAGGGTTGGGCACCGAGGAGAGTGGAGTGGTCGCGGATCCGGGGAAGCCGCTGATCGCGACCCAGGGGCCGAACTGGATCACACCAAGGATGGCGACCTGGACATAGATCTCCAAGAGGAAGATCAGGAGCCACACGACGACCACCAGTGGTCTCCCGCGGTACGCCATGCGCCCGTCGGCGCGGCGCGCGACGCGAACGGTCCGGACGGAGTACGCGGCCATGAGCACCAACCCCGATCCGAATAGGATCAGATCCAGGGGGGCCACACCCGTGAGCCCGAGCCAGTCCCCGGTGAGAAGGAGACACATCACGAGCACATAGAAGAGCGAGGCGATCCCGACGTAGACGGGTCGGTAGGGTACGCCCCTTCCAAGAACGATGGCCCACGCGATCGCGAAGATCAGCACAAAGAGCAGGAACAGGCCGGCGATGGCGTAGGGCACCGCGATGTCGATCATCTTCGACGCCTTTCCCTTCCTTCGAACAAGCTAGGAGTACCCGTACCCTTGCGATCCCTCGCCGATAGTGCGACCTTCCGCCGACCGATCATCTGATCGACCGGCCGAGGACAATGGGTGCGGCGCGGCGAGGTGCACTAGATGAAGTTACGGTGCACCGCGATGAGGTAGACCAGCAGAACGAAAAGGATCAACGACGAGAGCGTCAGGAGCTTGCCCGCCAACACGTCCAAGATCCAGAGCGCACCGACCACGATGATGGCGAGGACCAGCGCCCACAGTTCTTGGTTCCATAGTCCAAAGGCCACGGACAGGATGATGAGTGATACGATGAGGACGATCACGCTCGCGACAAGACCGGTCGCGCCAAAGTAGGCGAAGCCGCCAAAGAAGCTGACCGCGAAACCGAGGAGCCCCAAGATCCCGATGATCAACAGGACGAACCCGAAGATACCCAGCAGAACGGCGATGATCGCCACACCGATCGGCAAATGGCCGGACGGGACCTCTTGGACGTACGTCGTGGTCGTCGTGCTCGCGGTCATCTAAGAACTGGAGGGCTTTGATGTTACATAGCATCTGCGGAGAATCTCGAAACGCGGGCGCCAAGGGTACTTTCATATGACTTTCGCTCGCCGCGAGAACTGCGGGGCACTATCCGGAAAACGGATCCAGCCGGTACTGGTCCCGCGAGAGATCTATCCGTAACGAGACCACACGGTCCATCGTTCAGCCGTGGTCTCTGGGACCCTCTCCTTGATGTCCTGCGACGGGGACCAGACGGACGGGGACACATTTTATGCACGGCGGGATTTCGGCAGCCTCCGCTCGATCCGGTGCGTTCGAGCGAACCATTCTACTCATGGGTTCAGGAGGTCCCACGATCGAGTGCCGGGTCTGACCATGCGCCCAGACCGCGTCGGACGGCTCGCGATCGTCCTGCTCGTGATCCTCGGTGTTTTGACCAGTTCCTCGGTCGCGAGCCTAGGAGAGCCGGTTGCGAAGACGCCGGCGCTTGGGGTCCACCCTCCCGCCGATCCGGCGGAGGTGGGCAAGGATCGGATCCCCGCTGTCGGGGGCGGTCCAGGATGTGGTTCGATGGAGGGATCGAGGACGGGCGATTGCTCCGTTGGACAAGGACCGTCGGTCCTCGGCCCTGCGGCGAACGCGACCTATCCGCCGGGCCGATGGGGGGCGGCGATGGCCTACGATCCCGCCGAGGGGTACGATCTGCTCTTCAGTGGGTCCGGTGGGAACCCGGTGATCAACGGGACTCATTTTGGGAGCACCTGGGCATATCGGGCCGGCAACTGGACGGATCTCACCCCCGCGAACTGCACTAATCAGACCTGTCCGCAGGCTCGGACCTACGCGGGGATGACCTACCAGGGTACCGGCGCGTCCGGCTACATCGTCCTGTTCGGAGGCCAAGATGGGGGTACCTCGGCGTTCCTCGACGACACCTGGATGTTCAACGGGACCTGGCACAATGTCTCTGCCCTCCCGGTGGTCCCGTACGCGAACTCGCCACCCCCGTTGCATTGGACCGCGATGGCGTTCGACGCGTTGGACAACTACTCCATCCTTTACGGCGGCTGCAAGGAGAATCCGTGCAATGTCCCGTCGCAGATATCCAATGAGACCTGGGCGTTCCGAGGCATCTCGAACGGGACGGCCGTCTGGACGAACCTGACGGACCCTGAGGTCACGAACCCGCCCGCGCTGTATGGCGAGAACCTGGCCTACGACCCGGCCGATGGCTACGTGGTCCTGTTCGGAGGCACGAGACTCGGGCCGACCAACACGCTGCAGTACCTCGATCAGACCTGGACCTTCGACGCCGGGGCTTGGACCAACCGGACCTCCGTCGTACCGTCGACCTCGAACACCCCGCCGACCCGCACCTGGGGCATGATGGCGTTCGACCCCGCGCCGAGAGGACCCTACGACCCGTCCGCGGGCAATGTTCTGCTCTTCGCGGGGCAGGAGACCGGGAACAAGACGAACAATCCGACCCTGGACGATACCTGGTCGTTCGCTCACGGCGCCTGGACGAACATGACCCCGGTGCCGTTCCCCTCGGATCCCACGGTCTACCCACATCCCCGCTTCGGCGGTGCGTTGGCCTTCGACGGAGCGGACAACGCCATGACGCTCTTCGGAGGTCTGAGCGGGACGGTCGTGGGATTCCCGGTCCTGAACGATACCTGGAACTACGCGTCGGGTTCGTGGAACCAGACCGCCCCCCCCACGGTCCATCCCGTGTCGTTCACCGAATCCGGGCTCCCCGGCACCATCACTTGGTTCGTGAATATCACGGGTCAGGTGGGTCTCTCGGCATCCACGAACGGTGCAGCGAACCAGACGATCACGACCGATCTCGTCCCGGGGAGCTACTCGTTCTCCGTGGCCAGCACCGACGCCCAGTACGGCCCGGCCTATGCGCCGAGCTTCATCGTGAACGACACGCCCCTGGCCGTTGCGGTCGTGTTCACGCTGGACACCTATTCGGTGTCCTTCGTGGCGTCGGGGCTCGGGAACGGGACGAACTGGAGCGTCGCGGCAGCAGGGACCCGGATCTCCTCGACCGGGGCCACCATCATCTTCCAAGAGCCGAACGGGAACTATTCGTACCGGGTCACGAGCGCGGACCCGCGGTACGCCCCTTCATACGTTCCGACCTTCGACGTGGATGGGGCCCCGACGAGCGTGAACGTCACGTTCACGCTGCTGCTCTATCCCGTCACCCTCCAAGAGTCTGGGCTCCCGGCAGGCACCGATTGGTCCGTCGAGCTGGCCAACAGTTCCCATTCGTCCACCAATACGACGATCATCGTTCCGGAGGCGAACGGTTCGTTCCCCCTTGCTATCGGTGCCGTGCCGGGTTACCACGTTGCGTCCCCGCCCGCGAGCCTGGCTGTGAACGGGACCCCGGTCTTTCGGTCCATCGCGTACGCGCTCAACGGGACCTCGTCCTCCCCGTCCCATTCCTCGGAATCCTTCGGCCTGTCCGAGGACGATGGCTATTGGCTGATCGCGATCGCTCTCGCCGCGGTCGTCGCAGCAGTTGCTACCGTCGCCCTATTGAGAACTTGGAGACCACCGCCCCCTACACCTTGATCTGTGAGGGTTGAAGTGGGCCATCAGCGAACCCTTTTGCGGAACGCGATCGTGGGCCGAGCGCCGAAAGGCAGGACCGCTGGCGAACGAAGATGACGGATCCGGGTAGGGAGCATCGATTGGACCACATCGTCGTGGTCATGTTCGAGAACCGCTCGTTCGACAACCTGCTCGGCTACCTCTACCAGCCCGGCGAGGTCGAGAGGTTCGAGGGGGTTCTGGGCCGCGACCTCTCGAACCCGATCCCGCCGTACGCGCGCGATGCGGACCGAGGGTCGGTCCCGATGCACGTGGCACGGATCCTGGACACGCCGGATCCAGACCCCGGGGAGGAGCACCCGCACACGAACACCCAGTTCTTCGGCACGGTCTCGCCGCCGGGGAACCAGTTCAAGAACGCCGAGAAGATGGAGGCCCCGTTCAACGCGCCCCCCGACCCGGCGACCGAGCCCACGATGAACGGGTTCGTGATGGACTACATCAACTCGTTCCGGAGCGAACGGGGTCGGCTTCCGCACTACGAGGAGTACGAACAGATCATGACCGGGTTCGTCCCGGAGCAGCTGCCGGTGTTCAGTGCCCTCGCGAAGGGGTTCGCCTGCTTCGACCATTGGTTCTGCGAGGTCCCCACCCAAACGTTCCCCAACCGATCCTTCTTCCATGCGGCGAGCTCCTCGGGCTTCGTCGTCAATCATCC
>JBARHO010000172.1:0-2166 GCA_049799275.1 Thermoplasmata archaeon | reverse complement strand
TCCCCGGGCCCTTTTCGATGTTCCCGGCGCCGAGCATCGAGACCCCGAAACTCGAGGTGAGTACAAGGAGTGTCGCGGCCAGAGCCAACACCGTAAGCAAGCGAGAACCTCGGGAGGACATGGCGGGACGCAGGGACTCCCTAACTATACATATACCGACGTAGGGGATCGGAGGCAAAAGTGGAAAGATCGCAGATACTCATGAGCTGGTCGTACAGGAACATCTTGAACGAAGAGCTCCGTGTCCGTCAAACGCGCGGCTCCGCAAGGCACCCGATCTCTACGCCTGGCGAGCTCCGAGCCGTAGAGCGCCGCGGCGCCGTAGGGCACGAACGCAACGTGCTCGTTCTTGTTCTCGTGCACGGCGAGGAGATCCTTGTCGCCCATCCTCCAACGCTTGAAGCTGGAGACGATCCCTAGCTCGGACCGGGCCGGGACAGGAGGATCCCCGGTTGGTCCTGCCGGCCCTCTTTGCCTCTTATCGAGCTCGCATCCTATTGTTCTTCGGCAAGTGCTCGACTTCCGCCCAGCCAATCGCCTCCATCACCGGAGGGACGTAGTTCGCAAATCGGCCTCGGAACCCCTTCTTCACCCCGTACCAGCCGCCGACCGGGTTCGAGGACGCGCGAGCCCAGGCCTCGACCGTCCCGGATGCCGCTGGCTTCTGTTCATCGGCACTGCCGAGCGGCATCCAGTCCCCGTGCGCCTTCAACATCGCGCGGAGGTCCTCGAGGCACCGAAGTTGGTACTGCAACGTAGTGCTTCCTACGGTCACAACAAGAAGAGGTGGGTCCGATGTCTGGTCCTTGTACGCTTGGAAGGTCGAAAGGCCGCTCGGCGTCTTGAGTTCCCAGGGATTCTCTTTGGTTCCGGTCCCCTTTGCCATGGCATCCCGCTCGGCGTTCCTTGTACTTCAACTCGTACGTTACAGGTTGAACATTACCGGTGTGGAGGCGCGTGGGTGAACCCGTGGGGCCCGGGACCATCGACCCTTCTCTGGTGAGGACTGGTAACGGGGGTGTCGCGTCCAAGATGCTCTCCACTGCGTCGGGACCCGTGCGCGGGTGACCATCCCCGGGATAGGTGGTCCACAGCGTTCCTCCGCCCTAGGACGGCTTGGGCCTGACTCGACAGAAGCCGACCGTTCCATGACCTCTGTGTCGGGCCCTTAACCCCGGAAGTGGTTCGACCATAACGGCGGATCATGGACACATACGTCGAACGTTCCGAGACCCGAGTCCTGCGCGTGCGAGCAGACATGAACGGCAGTGGGCCCGCCGGAGCAATGAGGCTCCTGGAGTCGAAATTGCCCTCCTTGGAGGGCCGAAAGTTCTACGGGGCCTTCCGGCTTCTCGAACAGGGCGAAGAGTACTTCGCCTGTGTCGAACCGAACGCCGGCGATGACCCCAGCAGGATGGGCCTGGACCTGGGAGCGCTTCCCGGCGGATGGTACGTGCGTCGAAAGCTGAGCGACTGGGAGAACATCATCGCTGCGGGAAAACTGGTAGAACATTTCAAGGAGTTGATCGAAGCTCACGCGTTCGATCCGAGCCGCCCTGAGATCGAGTACTACCGAAGCATGTCCGAACTGCACCTATTGGTGCCCGTGTTGGATCGAGAACGACCCAAGATCGTGTAGCCACCGTCCTACAGGGAGCTCGAACCGTCGCAGCCGGGTCTAGCCCGGCCCGCGTGGGAATGCATGCGACCGCGCCGGGCCTGCTCGGGGAACACACCCTGCTCCAGGCGCACAATGTTTCAGCGACCGGCGGCCACGGGTTTGCCGTCCACTTCGACCATGGCACCCGCGTTGACGACCCAGCCGAAGAACCCGGCCTCGTTCTTGCCGCCGGAGAACCGATTGTTCCCGAGCGACACCATCACCGCGCCGAGCTCGCGGTCCTCGAGCTGGGGCGTGTTGTTCAGCTCAGGGTTGAGCCCGATCCGTAGCTGGCCCGGTCGGTCGCGCCCCTTTCGTCCCTTCTTGAACTCCCGGTCGAACCGTTCCCCACCCTTCTCGAACTCGGCGTGGGTGAGCTTTCCTTCCCGGAAACTGAAGACCCCTTCGGTCGCGATCGCATCGTCGTAATAGCAGGTCCGGTTGCCGATGATCGTTCCGTCGGCCACGGTCTCGTCCAGGGCCAAACTGACCGCGCCGGCCGGCAG
>JBARHO010000171.1:0-2147 GCA_049799275.1 Thermoplasmata archaeon | reverse complement strand
CCTCACGCCGGCGGTCTCGGGTTTCCTGGGATCGCCGGTTCCCGCCCCGGTCGGCTCGCTCCTCGGCATGCCCAACGGCTGGTCGATCCTCTCCGCCGGCTCGGTCCACCCGTTCGGTGTGCTCTCCCCACCGGCCCTGCCGATCGCGTTCGGCCTGGGGGTGCTTCCGGCCGTGGCCTATTTCGCCCTCGGGCGGCGACGTCCCGCTCGGCGCGTCCCGGCCTGGTCGGGGGGCCGGTCCGAACCGGCAACCTCGGAGACCTACACCAGCTTCGGCTACAGCACCGGCATGCGGATCATGTTCCGCAGCCTGCTCGGCACCCGGGAGACCCGGCGCAGCTCGGGCCCGATCGCCTACGCGGAGATCGCGACCCCCGAACCGTACAATGTCGAGCTCGAGGTCCTCGACGTCTTCAAGCCGTTCTACGACGCGCTGATCCGAGCGGTGATGTGGACCGCCATTGGGATGAAACGGGCGATCATGCCCGGGCGAATCGGTCGGTACCTCGCCTACATCCTCGTGGTCATGCTGCTCGTCGCCATCTACATCTCCGTCACGTTCGGGTCGCTCTAGGGAACGACCACGACCGGGGCCCGGGACCTCGCGAGCACGTCGGCCGAGACCGAGCCGAGGACCGTCCGCACGATCGGCCGAAGGCCGCGTGTCCCGACGACGATTAGATCCGCGTGGACCTCCTCCGCGACGCTCAGGATGGCCGTCGAGGCGGGGCGCTCCCGGGCGACGGCGACCAGTGGGACCCCTTCCTGCGCCGCACGTTCGGCCCAGGAGGCGACACCGGTCGCGATCGCCTCCTCCACCGACGTGGACTCTTCCTCCGTGATCGGCTGGGCCTGCTGGAGGTCCCGCTCGTGGGCGTGGACCAAGAAGAGCCGAGCGCCGAGGGGGCCGGCGAGGCGCAGAGCGAAGGCGAGCGCGCGGGACGAGGCCGGAGAAGCATCGTAGCCCACGACGATCGCACTGAGCTCGGCCGATCCTTTCATTTCGAGCGCTCCTGGGGCAGGTAGCGTTCCACCGCGATCTCGACCTCGGTGGTGCCCTTCGGCGCTGGGATCCGTGCGGTGCGCAACATCGCCTCGAGCGCCTTGATGCGGCGGGCAAGGAGCCTGTTCTCCCGGAAGTACTCCGACGCCTGGAAATGGGCCTGCACCTCGTCCCCGGCGCTCTCGACCAATGAACGGGCGATCGCAGCGATCCGACCTTCGAGATCCACTGCGTGAGGAGGGGTCGGCGATGAAGGCGGCAAGAGGGGCGGGATCGTGCGGAGCCACCGATGGAAGCCGACCGGGCCGAAGGTCCGCACGTCGATCCATGGCCGGAGCTTCTCGATCGGGTCCGCGGGCAACTCCCACCCCTCTAGGGACCGGGGATTCTCCTCTTCGGCATTCTGCTCTTCCCTGGGCACTAATTTCCTCCCAGGGGTCATTGGCGCCAAGGCGGTTCCAGGCCCATCGGGCCCGCGGCTGACCCCACAGCCGACCCGTAGAACCCCTCGGGGTATTTGGCGTGCGTGCGCGCGTCTGCTGGGTTGAATGGATCCTCGGTCTCAGCCCCCCTCGTGGAAGCGAAGTAACATGGCTCGGGCCACACGAGATCCGGGCGATGTCGCGCCGCTGGGGCTCTCCTCGTCCCGATCGCCGAGATCGGCCGACCTACAACGAGCAGCTTGTCGTCCGAGGGGAGTTCTTCCTGGACCTCGGGCCCTTTCGTCAGTGGAAGGACGAGCTCGCCAAGATGAACCGGGGCAAACGGGGAGGGCAGTTCCGGTTCCCCCCGTCCTTCGTGCGCTGGCTGGTCATCTGGAAGCAGTTCCTTGACTACCGCAGCCTCGAAGGACTGACCCGGCGGCTCGCCGCCCTCAGGCTGATCCCCGAGGCTGCCGACCACACGACCCTCTGGCACCGTCTCCACGGGATGGCCCCGGAGGTGAAGCTCCCCAAGTTCACGGAGCTGGAGCTCGCCACCGACGGCACGGGGCTGAAGACCTCGAACGCCGGGGAATACCGGATCTTCCGCTATGGGGATCCGGAGGCCCGGCAGCGCAAGCACCTGGTCGTGGTCATCACCGCGGACGTGCGACGCAAGAAGGTGATCGGGATCGAGGCCCACATCGAGGGGAAGGGGTACT
>JBARHO010000170.1:0-3815 GCA_049799275.1 Thermoplasmata archaeon | reverse complement strand
CTCCTGAGCCTTCTCGGCCTGGCCGTGCTCGCGGTCGAGAGTGAGCCGAATGTCGCGATGGCCCATATCTCCGCGCAGTATCACGCGGCAGGGGCGACCGCGGCCCAGCAGGCCACGGCGGTCCAATTGTGGCAGGCGACACAGGGCATGTTCAATCAGTTCGACACATGTGCGTACATCTTCCTGTCCGTGGGCTTCGTCGTCCTCGGGATCGCGATGCTACGGGCGCCGTCGTTCGGCAAGATCCTCGGTGGGCTGAGCGTCGCATTCGGAGTGGCCGGGCTCTTTGCTCTGGCCTCCTTAGGGGTCGATCCCGCGGCGTTCTCCCCGTTCGCCCTTCTGACCTTCGCTGCCTTCCCCCTCTTGTTCGGATAGAAAGTGTACCGATCGTCTAAGCTCCGAGAGGCTCCCGCTCGCTCGGCCTCTGCCTGGTTCGAAGACCTTCGGACTCCCGGTGTCGGAGGCGCGAGGTGGACCCCGGGTGGACCGACACCGCCCCATCCCGCGACAGGCGTCCATGCTCGTATCGAGCCTTCGGGCGACCTCGCGGGTAAAAGGCCCCGGAGGCCAGAAGGACCGGCGGGCAAGTCCGGAGGAACATCCACGAGGGCGATCGTATGGACGAGATACGGACCGCCGGAGGGCCTCCAGCTGGCCGACGTTCCGAAGCCTACTCCCAAGGACGATGAGCTACTGATCCGGATCCGTGCGACGACGGTGACCGCGGGGGACTGTGAGCTCCGGGGTCTCAGCTTCTCGATCGGGCTGAGGCTCCTCGTGCGAATGCTCATGGGCCTCAGCAAGCCGCGACGCAAGATACTGGGGCAGGAACTGGCCCGGGACGTGGAGGCCATCGGCAAAGGCGTGCACCGGCTCAGGGCGGGTGACCCGATCTTCGGTACCACGGGCCTCCGGTTCGGTGCCTACGCCGAATACATCTGTCTGCCCGAAGATGCTCGTGGTGGTGCGGTGGCGATCAAACCGGCCAACATGAACTACGATGAGGCGGCGGCCGTACCCACCGGGGGGCTCGAGGCGCTCCATTTTCTTCCCAAGGCGCGGAACTTGAGGGGGAGGACGGTCCTGATCCACGGGGCGGGGGGAGGGATCGGTACCTATGCGGTCCAACTGGCCAAGTACTTCGGCGCGGACGTGACGGGCGTTGGCCGCTCGGAGAAAATGGACCTGATGCGCTCGATCGGAGCGGACCGGGTCATCGATTACACGCGAGAGGAGTTCGCTCCCGGCAAGGCGACCTATGATGTCATTCTGGACCTGGTGGGTACGAGCTCGTTCTCGACCAGCATGAGAGCCCTCAAGGAAAATGGCGAGTATCTGCTCGCTGATCCGAGCCTCTGGGCCATGGTCCGAGGAGCCGTGGCCTCCCTGAAAGGCGGAAAGAGGGTCCTGTTCCGGCCCGCGGTCCAACGGTCGGAGGACCGGGTCTTCCTGAGGGAGCTCATCGAGGGGGGAGGGATCCGATCGGTCATCGACCGGCGGTATTCGCTGGAAGATATCCCCGCGGCGCACCGGTATCTCGGTTCGGGAATGGCGCGGGGGAAGGTCGTGATCATGGTGGATCCCGGCAGCGCGAGCTGATGCTGGACCCCATCCCTCTCGAGCTTTCCGAGCCCTTCACGGGAGAGATCCTTGAGGAACAGCGCGGATCGTAACGGACCAGCCGGATCATGCCTTCCCGGATCGAGAGCGACCACGGATCGATCGGGCCGAGGTTGGAGGATCGGGGAGTGGTTCGGCATTTTCATGTCGCCCGAGGTGAAGCTTGCTGTCCGGTGATCGGGACCGGATCGGAGAACCGCGCGTTCGAACCCCAGACACGGGATCGGACCCGGCCAGGACGAACCTACAGAGATGGGATGAACCGGCATCTGCTCAGGTCGGTTGGATGGGGCCGATCCCCGCGCTCAAGCCTCTTGTTGTGCTCGAAGGTCGGTGGCGGACGGTGCTGCGCTGGTCGAACGAGACGCACAAGCTCGTTGGAGGTCCGTTGGAAGTGTCGGGGGAGGCCAAGTTCACCTGGCTGGAGGACGGTGGGTTCCTGCGCTACGGGTTCGGCCCCTCACAGTGGATCATTGGACGGGACGACGCCTCAGACGAGTACTGTGTTCTCTACAGCGACGACCGGGAGTACTCACGGGTCTACCGAATGACCTTTAAGCGGGGTGTCTGGCGTATCTGGAGGGCTGCCCCCGGGTTCCACCAGCGTTTCGAGGGACGGCTCCGGGACAAGGGGAGAACCATCCAGGCCTTCTGGGAGAGGTCGTCGGACGGGAAACGGTGGGTCCACGATTTCGATCTCACCTTCAAGAAGATCCGTTAAGCGGTTGGGAAGGGGCGGGACCTCCCGATGCCGTGAGGGCTCCGCTCGACCGGGAGATGGAACGTTTATTGCGGCTCCCGTTTGGAGGGACGGGCAGCGACCGAGCGGTGCTGGAGGGACATCTCGATGGCGTATTTCGTGATGATCAACGAGCAGGGTCCTGCCTGGACCCCATCGCGTGCGATGCGCGACCAGGAGAAATGGGCCGAGCACGCCATCTTCATCAATGGGCAGGTCGACGCCGGCGTCATCATCGCAGCCGGCCCTCTCGGCCGAGGTCCCGAGCACCGCGCACTGCTGATCGTGCATTCGGCGGACGAGCCGACCCTCCGGGCCGCGTTCGCGCACGATCCCTGGATCCAAGCCGGGGTACTGCAGATCCGCAGGATCGAACCCTGGCAGATACTGGCCAGCGACGACCGATTGGACCGCGTGCTCGCCGAGGTCGCCCGCGGGGACCATCGGGACTGAGCTCCTCCCCCGAGGCTCGTGCGGAGGGTGGCCCCATGGACCCCGGCGGGCACGGGACGTCACGAGGGGGTGCCCCTGGCACCGACCGCCCGCTGGGGCGCGACCCTTCAGCAACGGTCATGTGGGAAGGCGATCTCGGGACCTCTCTGTGCCGGGAAAGAAAGTACCTACCGGTACTCCTCGCTGGAAGGAGTACTACCGTTGGACGACCGGCCGCCCGCCCCGAGAGCTCCTGCTGCGCGTCTTGGACCATATCGACTGGGAGGGCCGCTCCCGTAGGCGCCGTCGAGCGATCGATCTGGGCTTCGGTTCCGGGACCGACACGCTCGAGCTCCTCCGAAGGGGGTGGATCGTCCTGGCGATCGACCGCGAGACGGATGCGGCGGATCTCCTGGCCCGGCGCGTTCCCCCTCGGCTGCGTCCCTCCTTGACGTCGTTGGTCGCTCCGATGGAAGGGTTGGAGCTCCCCCCAGCGGACCTGATCTACGCGAGCTTCTCGCTCCCGTTCTGTTCGCCCGATCGGTTCCCAGCGCTCTGGAGGGGCATCCGCCGGGCCCTTCGACCCGGAGGTCACTTCGCCGGTCAGGTCTTCGGCGACCGGGACGAGTGGCACGGCCAGCGATCCCTGACGTTCCACGGTCCACGGCAGGTCCGATCGCTCACCCGAGGGTACAAGGTGGAGCTCCTCCGGGAGACCGTAGAGGAAGGCCGGTCCTTCGAAGGTCCCAAGCACTGGCATTTCTACGACCTCATCCTCGAGAGACCGCGCGGCGGCCGGAACTAGTCGCTCAGGGTCCTGCCGGGCGTTCAGGCTCCGGACCCTCCAACCCCCGACCTACCCGCTCGCTCGGGTGCAGGATCGTGGTGGGTCTGGCGGTTCGAGCGGTCGGTCCCCTACGAACGGGCCGAGCTCACTCGGTGGAGTGCCGAAGCTCGGATTGCCTCCGTAAGAGGTCTAGGACCCGAGGGTCGCTCCGGACCGGTTCGAAGAAGGGCGAGTACA
>JBARHO010000169.1:0-4255 GCA_049799275.1 Thermoplasmata archaeon | reverse complement strand
TAGGCCGCCGCCCCCAGGTCATCGATCCGGAGGAAGAGCTGGAGCGCCCCGCTCCGGTCCTCGATATCGAGAAAGGTCGTCTTCCCGTGGGACCGGATCGTCGTGAGCCGGCCGGCCACTCGGAACGCCTTCGTCTCGTCGGACGCACCGGGGGACAGCGTGCGGCAGTGATGGACGACCATCGACGTCGGGACCCGTCCCGCGAACTGCCAGGGGTACGGCTCGAGCCCGGCCTGGCGCAAGCGTTCGATCTTTTCCCGCCGTTCCCGCTCGAGATGCGAACCGGAGCCGACGGTCATCGCGGTACCCTCAGGGGTCCCCGGCGGAAAAATAGCTTATCGATGGGGTCGGCGACTAGGTGGCGAAGCCCTCGAGCGCTAATCGTTCCGCGCCTCCGGGACGCAGGAGGATCAGTTGCTCATAGGCCGTGGGGCTGCCCGGTGGGCCGGGTTCGTGGAGGAGCAGGAACGTGCCGAAGAAGAACTCGGCCGTGGCGTCCCCCCCGCCGATACCGTAGCTCACGTAGTCCGAGAAGTAGACATGCACCTGGCCGGAACGGTGGCGCTTCAGGGCGTCGAGGAAACTCGTGAAGATCTCGGGTCCCTTCTGCTGGACCTCTTCGATGAGGTCCCGAAGGATGGGACGCTGCGAAAGGCCACCCAGGCCATCGTAGGAAAGGTAGACCGCTGGACGGGGGTCCAACGTGACGATGTCCAATCGAAGAACGCCTTCCACCGCCTTGGTGCGCATCGAGGGGTCGCTACCCGCACCGTGTTAAAAGCCTTCGGCCGGCGAAGTGGCCCATGTCCTCAGCGGGCGAGGCGGATGAAAGGGTTGGCGATCGGTTCTCGTTAGTGGCCGTGGCCGCCGCCCGGAGGACCACCGGGGGAGCTCTTCTTCGACGCGATGACGTCGTCGATTCGAAGGACCATGTTGGCGACCTCGACCGCGCTCGACAGGGCCTGACGCTTGACGCGGAGAGGCTCGATGACGTGGAGCTTCCACATGTCCGCGACCTTCCCGTCGGCGAGGTTGACGCCCACGTTCTTGTTCGCCTGGGGCCCGTCGTGGGCACCCCGGAGCTCGATGAGCGTGTTGATCGAGTCGTACCCGCCGTTCTCCGCGAGGGCCCATGGGACGGACTCGAGCGCCTGGGCAAAGGCCTCGACCGCGAGCTGCTCGCGGCCGCCGACCGTCGGGGCGAACTTCCGGATCTTGACCGCCAGGTCGATCTCCGTGGCCCCGCCGCCGGGGCAGACGACCCCGTCCTCGAGCACGCTGGAGACCACCTTGAGGGCGTCCTGCAGGGAACGCTCGACCTCTTGGGTCACGTGTTCCGTTCCGCCTCGGATCAGGATGGACACGGATCGGGGGTTCTTGGCGCCGGTGATATACGTCATGTCCTCGTCACCGACCTTCTTCTCCTCGACCAACGCGGCGCTGCCGAGATCGTCCTTGGTCAGCTGGGCGAGGCCGGTCACGACCTTGGCCCCGGTCGATCGGGCGAGCTTCTGCATGTCGCTCTCCTTGACCTGCTTCACGGCGAAGATACCCTCCTTCGCGAGGTAGTGGAGGACGACGTCGTCGATGCCCTTCTGGCAGATGACGACGGTGGCCCCGGACGCCTTCACCTGGTCGACCATCTTCTTGAAGTTGCGTTCTTCCTCGTCGAGGAAGGTCTGGATCTGGTTCGGGTTCTTGATGCTGATCTTGCTCTCGATCTCGGTCTTCTTGACCTCGAGGGCCGAGTTGAGGAGCGCGATCTTGGCGTCCTTGACCTGTCGAGGCATGCGCGGGTGACCGCGTTCCTTGTCGATGATGATCCCATCGATCAATTGGGTGTCCGCGATGGTCCCCCCGTGCCTCTTCTCGACCTTGATCTGGTCCACGTCGGCGATGCGACGGTCCCCGCGCATCTCGACGATCCGCCTCACGGCATCGACGGCAATCTTGGCGAGCTCGTCACGGGAGCCGAAGACGCCCTTGGACCCCATGGCGGTACGAGCGCAATCGATGAGGATCTTCTCGTCGTCGGGCGTCACGGTGGTCCCGATCTCCTTCTCGAGAAGTCGCTGGGCCTCTTGGACCGCGATCTGATAGCCGCGGGTGATGACCGTCGGATGGATGTTCTGTTCGAGCAGGGACTCCGCCCGCTTGAGAAGTTCCCCGGCGATGACGACCGCCGTCGTGGTCCCGTCCCCGCATTGCTGGTCCTGGGTCTTCGCGACCTCGACGAGCATCTTGGCCGCCGGGTGTTCGACGTCGACCTCTTTGAGGATCGTGACGCCGTCGTTAGTGATCGTGATGTCGCCCATCGAATCGACGAGCATCTTGTCCATTCCTCGCGGACCCAGGGTGGTCCTGACCGAATCAGCGATGGCCCGAGCGGCGGCGATATTGTTCGCGGCAGCGCCTCGACCTTGGTCTCTTTTGGTCCCTTCTTGTAGCACAAGGATAGGAGTCCCCTGTAGCATTTAGTTCACCGAGTTGGGAAACCGGGCACTTCTATATAAAAGGAACTCAGGCCTGTAAACGTCCTCGAGTCCGAGAATTACTTCCTCCCCCTCCCAGCCCGTCGAACAGAGTGCGGACTGCCTGTCCCAACGCTCCCTCCGACTCTGGGCGCGGTGGCAGGAGGCCCACTATTGCGCTGGCCGCTTGGTGTTGGCCTGCGGAAACGCGCTCAACGATTCCCCCCCGTTATGTAGAATATCCGCCTACACGCCACATGTACCTGAGTTACTTCGGAGTTCGAGTCACAGACCTCCTGCGTTCGATCGAATTCTATACTAGACACTTTGGGCTGACCCCGATTAAGGGGACCGAGCTTCCGAGCGACCCACCGAAGGGTCAATCCGCGGTACTTTTGATCGACCCAGGATCCGGTCAGCGGCTGGAGCTGAACTTCTACCCGGAGGGGAGTCCGTACGCGGTGCCGTACGTGGCTGGAGAGGGATGGGACCATCTCGCTTTCCGGGTCGACGATCTCGAACGCTTTCTTGACACATTGCGGAAAGATGGGATCCAGCCCGAGAAGATGGCCCATTTCGATGGTCCGATGCTGTCCACCCCGAATTTCCGGGTCGCCTACATTCGCGATCCGGACGGGAATCAGATCGAACTGTTCGACACCCCGAAGCCCGAAGAACGGACCTTTGATCGCGACCGGTATTGAACCGGCCGGTCGTCCTCTCTTGCGATATCTCGGCACAAAGTGCTGTGGCGGGAGCGGCTCAGTGCAGATCGGAGGGCGGCAGTATCTCGCGGGGATCGGCGCCCCTTGCTCCCCGAGAGACGCAGGCAACAATTGCGCTCACCGCGGGTCCGGATTCGAAGGAGGGCCATCCGAGGGGGTCCCCTCGGACTATGGTTCGGAACGGGCCACGTTGGGGCCCCGAGCACGCTTTCGAAGGACGATCGCGGTCACCGCGACCCCTACAAGCAGCCCACCGCCGAGACCGGCCCCGAGATAGACGTAATTGTTCCCACCGCCGGCGACCGATCCGGGCGGAGCCGGGGAAGGGACCGAGTTCACGGTGAAGTTCCCACCGGTCTGGTATGGAGTGTTGAAGTAAGCGCGATCCACGAACTGGTACGTGCCCGTAGAAGGGAAGGTGATCGGGAATTCGATGGTGCTCGAGGCGTTCACGGTCTCATCGGCGAGGAGGTTGGGCCAAGCGAACCAGGACCCCGACGAGTTCGATGCCGAGGTCGTGGATGGTACCGATTGATTCGCCCGCGAGGAAAAGGCGATCTCGTGGATCTCCGTGTCGTTGTTCGTCAACGCGACCTGGGCGTTGAGACCCCAAACGGTAACGGAGGCCGGAACGATCGTGTTGAGCGAGCTGACCAGGATGAGGACCTGGGGCGTGCTCTCGAAGGGAACTTCCGAGGCTGTTGCACGGTTGGCCGTGGATGGCACGGGGAGAGCCTGGGCCGCGGCGCTCGAGCCCAGAAGGATGATGAGGGTCAGGAAAAGCGCTCCGGAGGCCCGAGTCCCATGCCTCGTCCAGCCATGCCGGACGATCCGGTCGATCACGCCCCGAGCTCCGTTCATAGCTCGCGGCCCCCTTTGAGATTCCTGCGGCCAGGTCGTACTTCAACGCATGGGTCAATCCCAATTTCGCGGTGACGATTGAGCCAGGGCTTCTTACCATGACGGAAGCCCTCGGCCCCAGCGATCCTCCCTTTCGTCGGCGAGACGACCGAGGGTAGGCCGCTTCGGCCTCTTCGAATGGTCCCATCGCTGCTGACC
>JBARHO010000168.1:0-19736 GCA_049799275.1 Thermoplasmata archaeon | reverse complement strand
CCATGATGTCCTAGACCGTGTTCCCCACGCGCTGGTCCGGCCCAGGGCTGACCCACCTGAACACGGCCACCTGATCCTTGACCGAGAGCCCGAGGTGGTCACGATACCAGTTCGCGAGCTTCCCGGGATGGCGCGCCCGCAGGAAGATCCCGCCGACGCCGGTGACACGCTTACCTCTTCGACGGGTCACCACCATCTCGAGCTCGCCCCCCACGGTCCACTAGCGGACACGCCATAAGGCCGCCGCGGTGGCGACGGAGCTCATCGGAAGGGTGGGCCGCTGGTAGGACGGAGACGCCTACACGCCCAGATTATGAGCGAGGGGATGCTCACCACCCTATGTCGGATCGAACCGGCGTCGATCCCCTGGTCCGGATCCGACGCGTCGAGCCGGTGGAGTGGAAGGCCTACCGGGATCTGAGGCTCGAAGCGCTGAGGTCGGATCCGCTGGCCTTCGGTTCCACCCTGGAGAGGGAGCAGGGATTCTCGGAAGACCAGTGGAGGGATCGAATAACGAGAGATCCTCCCGTCTCGCCGTCGGCCACCTGGGCGGCCGTAGATCGGGCCGATGGGTTCGTTGGGACGGTCGTCGCGGCCCGAGTTGATGGTGCCTTTCACGTGTTCGCGATGTGGGTCGCCCCGCAGCTACGAGGAAAAGGGATCGGAGGCCGCCTTCTCGACGCGGCCCTAGAGTGGGTCGATCGACTGGCCCCGGGGAGCGAGATCTGGCTCGAGGTCAATCCTCGTGAAGTGGCCGCGGTGGGCCTGTACGGATCCAGAGGGTTCCGACCCACCGGTAGATCGTCAGCCCTGGGACACACCCCGGGCGAGCGGGTGAACGAGATGATCCGACCGGCCTGAGCGGGAACGGTCGTCCCGCGATCAGCGGAGAACTTGATACTCGCTCGTGACCAGTCCGCTCGGATACGACCGGGTGGACCGGTGTTCGAGCCGGATATCGCTCGGGAGCTCTCCGAACAAGGGAACGCCACTGCCGAGGAGGATCGGCACACGGGTGATGGTCAACTGTTGGATCAACCCGGCCTTCAAGAATCCCCGAATGGTCGCTCCTCCATCGATGTAGAGATGCGTCAAGCCGCGCACGTCCAGGCGAGCCGCGACCTCCCGTGGCGTACCCGACATGACCTCGCAGACCGCCCCGTGGGGGACCTCCACTTTCCGCAATCGCGTGCTGAGCACGATGACCGGCTTTTTCTCGTACGGCCACGACTCGTAGGTCAACACGGTGTCGTAGGTCTTTCGTCCGATGACGATCGCGTCCACGGTGGCCATGAACTCATCGTACCCGTGGGGCTCCCCGCCGTTCGCCGGCAGCCAATCCAGGCCGCCGTTCGTCCGCGCGATGAAGCCGTCGACGCTGGTCGCAATGAAGACCGAGGCTCTCATGCCCATCTCACAGCGCCGGAGCATAGTTCAAGGCTCTGACCCTCGCAACCTAGCAGCAAGTGGGAACGGGTCCGTTCACGCCCCGGATCCCAACCGGCCGTTACGCTGGAGGATCTTCAGCATATCCACGGTCTGACATCCCCGCCACTCGAAACGGGTGATCGGGGTCCAGATCGGAAAATGGATGGGCCAGCCCCCATCCGAGCGTTGGGCCCGTTCGAGGCCATCCAGCTGGTGCTCGATCTCCGTAACGGAGAACAGCTGGCGGGAGAGGAGTCCCGGTTCCGGTGCGTAGTCCAAGGGCCGGAACGCGTCCTTCTTCGATCGCACGTCGAGCTCCACCTCGGATAGGATCTTGGGCCGCAGACGCTCGAGCGCCTGGGCAGCGCGGTCACGATCCGGAACGTGATCCAGGAACGAGAGCGTCACGCGCATCTCATATGGGTTCACCGCGCGGATCCGATCGATCCGCTGCCAGCACCACGCGCCGGCACGGTCGAGCCAGGGGGATCTCATCTTGTGCTTGAAGAGCACCGCCGCGATCCCGGCCGTCGGGTTGATGGACGCGGAAACCTTTCCCCGACCCGTCTCCCACCAAGGGGCGTGCGGGGAGTCGCTCGCGCTGCGGAGCACGAACGGAACCCCGCCCCCGGGGATCTCGACCTGTTCCAGATAGGCGAGCGCTCGATCGACCATCTCCCGGTCGAACCGGCCGGCTTCGTCCAGGATCCACAGCGCGGTCCAGGTGGGGACCGGTTGACTGAGACGGGTTCGAAGGTCGGGCTCCAGGGCGTGGCCAAATCCGCCATCCGGGTTCTGGTACGGGCGGAGCGCGGCGACCACGGCGTCCGGAGATGCCCGCTCGAAAAGGAAGGCGAACCGATGCCGGTCGAGAAGGCGAGCGTTCTTGGCGATGAACTCTCGGGCCTGTTCGAGCCCTGATCGCCGGAGGGCCACGGGCTACCTTCCTCCCTCAGGGCGCCAGACACCCGAGCGATTAATGGGATCGGTCCGCGGATCGAACAGCTCGCGGACGAGCACCCTTTGCCCCCTGCTCGTGATCGGTGGGATCAGTACCCTCGGAACGGCTCCCACCAGAGGCGTTCTTCTGGGAGCCCCCACCGGGAACGTAGGATCTCCATGGTCGAGTCGATCATCTCCGGAAGACCGGCAAAATAGTAGTTCGGGTTCGCAAGGCCCGCGGAAGCGTCCCGGATGAGTTGCTCGTCCACCCGGCCGACCCGACCCTCCCAAGTGATCTTCGTTTCATCCGGTCGCGTGATCGTATAGTGGATCGTCACCGCCTTGTGTCGCGCGGCCATGCGGTCCAGTTCGGTGCGGAACGCGAGCTCCTCCGGCGTTCGAGCACTGTAGATCAACACGATCGGCTCGGTCGCGCCAGTGTCGAGCGCATACCGGATCATCCCACGGAACGGGGTGATCCCGATCCCGCCCGCGATCATCACCGCCGGAAGGGCGGGGTCGTAGATCAGGTCCCCCAGCGGTCCGAAGAACTGGGCCCGGTCGCCCGGCTGGAGGTTCCGGAGCCCCTCCTTGAACGGGGAACCGGTCATCTTCACCGTGACCGCGATCTCATCGCTCTCCGTAGGGCTCGAGGAGAGCGAGAACAGCCGGGCCGGACCCCAGGGGTCCTGAACGCCGGGCAGGTGCAGACGAACGGCCTGGTTCGATCGGAACCGGAACCCCGAGCCCTTCGTGGAGAACCGGAAGGTCATCGAGGTCGGGGTCTCGATCCGGCTACCGATGAAGGGGAACTCGTACCCTCCGCGGCTGGGCGAGATGACGTTCAAGGTTTCGCTGGCCCTCGCTAGGCCCCGCGATAGAGCGGGAGGTCCATCAGGTTTTGCGAGTGGTGGAGGGCGTTCCGGACGGTCGCTCGTTCCCACCGTGAGCGCGTCGGGATCATGCGGGTACGGGACCGATCGGGACGATCTACAATGAGGTCGAACCGCTGATCGAGGGCCCCGCGACATTGTAGATGGACAGCACGTTCCCGGTCCCGGCCAGAGAGGACGAGCTGACCACGACGAAGAGATCCGCGGTCTGGATGATCGCCGTCTGGGTCCAGCCCTCTTCGCCCCAAAGGTTCAGGACCAGCCCGCTCGGATCGGCCAGCACGGCGTACCATCCCCCCGCGGACGCCGGGCAGCTCGTGACCGTCGCCCCGCAGGGGACCGAGTCCGCACTGATCGAAGTGGGCATGGCCCCGGAGGGAGAGACGATCTTGAACGCAGCGTTGTTCGTGCTCACGTTCTGGGACAAGGAGAGCGTGAAGTTCTCGTACGAACCGCCGTTCTTTCCGGTACTGAGCGAGGCGGGGCCGAACGCGACGGTCGTCTTGGCCGGGGGCGGCGTGCCGTAATAGTGGTAGAAGACATAGTAGAGACCGAACACCAGCCCCACGACGACCACCACGATGACCAGGACCATGGTGATCCGCGCGATCCCTCTCCAGCCGGGTCGTCGAACCTTACCGGGCAGAGCGGATCGATCCATAAGTGGCCCGCGGGTCGCGGTATTCTGAACTATGGTGGGGATACGGTATATTATCCAACCGATAGACACCGCGCGCATCGGCGGACGTCGCCCTGGTCCCTTCGTCGTCGGACGCCTGGAGCTAGAGCGAACGCCTCGATCCCGCGCTCCCGGATCCGCCTGCTCGCGGATCGTTCCGACCATCCCGGTGAGGGCCAACGTGGGACCTTATACGGGAGGGATCGGTCGCTGCCTTGGTCGATGTGAACCGGATCGGGCCGGGTCGGTACGGGTCGGTACGAGGCTCGCGGCGCGTTCTCAGGGATACCGACACTAACGGAGGATCGTTCATGAGCGGCCGATCACCTCTCCGGGAAGGAGAGATCGTTGCCCTGCGGGGGGAGAAGGAGTGTGTCGTCCTTCCCTTGCGGCGCGGGTCCCAGGCCATTCACGACCATGGGGTGATCGATCTGACCGAGCACATCGGCCGACCACCGGGGCAGGAAGTGACCTGGTCGGGGGCCCGCTACGCTCTCGTCCGGCCCTCCCTTGACGATCTATTGGGCCGGTTGAAACGGACGGCCCAGATCGTTACGGCCAAGGATGGACCGCAGATGCTCCATCTGGCCGGCATCGGACCCGGCCATAAGGTCCTCGAGGCCGGATCGGGGAGCGGCGCTCTGACGATGATGATCGCCTGGGCCGTCGGGGACACGGGTCGGCTCGTCTCGTACGATCGGCGCGAGGACTTCCTCTCGGGCGCACGCCGGAACCTCGAGCAGACCGGGCTGTCCGACCGGGTCGACTTCCGCCTGAGGGACGTGGCGCAGGATGGGTTCGACGAAGCGGAGGCGGATGCGATCGTGCTCGACCTGGCCGAACCTTGGGAGGTCGTGCCGCACGCACGTCGAGCGCTCGTGATCGGCGGGCACATCGCCACGTTCACCCCCACGTTCAATCAGCTCGAACGGACCGTCCGTGCCCTTCGGGGCGAGGCGTTCTCCGAGATCCGCAGCATCGAGATCCTGGAGCGGAACCTGCACGTGGGAGAGGGCGGTACGCGGCCCGATTTCGAGATGCTGGGACACACAGGTTTTCTGACCGGCGGTCGTCGTTCGAGCTGACCATGGTGAACAGCGCGCTCTCCCTGGGGGGCCTCATCGGGATCCTCCTCTCGGGGGCGTTCCTATACATCGAGGTGGGCCGCTATGCCACCCCGCAGGTCCCCGTATCGCTCTTCGACGAACGGAAGGAGCTGGTCTCCTATGCCGCCGGCCTGTTCGCCGGGATCCCCCTGACCATCCCCTGGCTCTTTCTGCTGTCGGCCCTCAGCAACGTGGCATACGTCTCCGCCGCGGTGGACCTCGCTCTCCTGATCCTCGGCTCGGAGCTCGCGCAGTGGTTCCTGCTGCGGAGCACCTACTTTGGTCGCGACGCGGCGGGGACCTTCTATGCCCTCGGGATGCGAGCCGGGATCGCGGGCATCCTGATCCTGGCCTTTGGCACGGAGTACTTTGCGGCCGGGTCCTTCAGCGCCTTCGGTCTCCTCCTGCTGATCCTGACCTCGAGCGCCCTCGTTATCATCGAGGTGGCGGCGGGGCTGCTTTCGATGTCGGCCTCGCCGCTCCGCCCCGGGGTGCGGGGAAGTCCGGTGTCGGGGGGCGTGCTCTCCGCCGTCGGGATCGTTCTCATCGGGTTCGGATGGACCTCCCAAGGATATCTCGGCCTCGCGGCCATCCTGCTGGGTATCGCTGGTGCGAGCTGGACCTATTTCCGGCTGCGGGATCCGATCCTGTCCCGTGTCCGGGCCGCCACCGCCGCTCCCACCGAGACGGTCCCCAGCCGGTACGGCCGGTTGGCCTCCTCCGAACCCGCCGAGCCGGACCTCGCCCTTCCGGACGGCACGGATGCGGAGCCTCCCCTCGGGAAGTAGCGGGGCGACACCAGGTCCCCCGGCCTTTCGTCGGGTGACGGCTGGAACCGGATCGGATCGGTCGTGACGACCGGGGTCGTTCCCGGTCCCGAACACGGTTCACATCGTGAACGTTCGGTCCGCGTCCATCACAGGAAAAACGTTAAGAAGGGGGGCCGGGATCGACAACAGGATGGTCGACGTAGCGGACTTTGCCGAGTTCTTGGCGCTGTCCACCGTCATGGGCCTTTCGATCTTCTTCTCGCTCCCGGTCGTCATGCATCGTCGCGCCCAAGGCCGGATCTCGGTCCTGCTTCTGGCGGTCGCGATCGGCATCCTGATCTTCCTCCTCGCGGACGTGTTCAGCGACGTGGCTGTGTTCCTGGCCAGTCCGTCCGTCCTCTACCTCACGGTCCCGACCTACGACGCCATCTTTCTCTTCGCGGTGATCGTGGCCTTCATCCTCCTCTATTGGATCGACAATCGGGCCGCGACCGGCGTCGAGCAGGCGCCGGCCTGGACCGCGCTGATCATCGCGCTCGGGATCGGTTTCCAGAACCTCACCGAGGGTCTCGTCTTCGGGGCCGCCTGGGCGGCGCGCCTGCTGAGCCTCATCAGTGTCGTCTTCGTCGGCTTTCTGCTCCAGAACGTGACCGAGGGCTTCCCCATCGCCGCACCGTACCTGGGGCGGGCCGATCGTCGCTGGGGGGTCCTGACGGGCTTCTTCCTGATCGGGGGCCTCCCGACGGTCGTCGGCGGCGTGATCGGGTACTTCTACAACTCCGTGCCGCTGGACATCCTCTTCGACGGGGCCGCGATCGGTGCGATCGCCTACGTGATCCTTCCGATGATCCGCGTGGCGTTCCGGCCCGCCGAGACGACCGCGCTCACCCAGGCCAAGTACAGCCTCGTCTACCTGGGCGTCCTGATCGGCTTCGTGATCGGCTTCCTCGCGAACGCGATCTAGGAGCGGCAACGGCCTGCCCGGTCCGACCCGCGGCAACGGGCCCGCCACGTTTCGGGCGGGAAGGTAGGTTCATAAGAGGGCGCTCCTCCGAGTCCGGTCGATGGCGGGTCGTCCTCCTCTCACGTTCGGCCGACGGTTCCGGCTGGGGATGCGGAAGTACCGCTACGCCATCGCCATCGTGATCTTCGCCGTCGGGATATTGCTCACCGCCCTCGCGATCGGGGACTTCACGCCGATCAGCTCGGTGCAACCGTTCCCGACGATCAACTCCTTCACGGACCACTCCAACAATGGTTCCGGGGTGAACTACAACCTCGCGTTCGTGGTGGCCGGACCGATCATCATCATCGTCGGAGCGTACATGGTCGGGGCGTACTTCGTCGCCCGGCGAAGGTTCGAGCATCTGATGGAGACGAAGAGCAAGGCGGAGTTCCTCCGGAACCTGCCCGAGGTCGAGGACCTGCTCTGGGACCTCACGCCCGAGGACGAGATCCGATACGAGGACAAGAAGGCGGAGCTCCGCATCCGTCGATAGACGGGTCCGCGAGCGCCCGCTCCCGTCGGCTTATCTAGGGGGTGCCGGTCCTATCCGATGTGCCCGAGGCCACCCACGAGCGAGAGAGCCGGGAGTTCCATTTCCGGCGTCTCAACAAGCCCGAGGAGTTCCGGGCCGTAGAGGAGGTCCAAAAGGCCGCCTGGGGCCTCGTCGAGGAGCCCCCGGTGCCGAGCCCGCTCCAGCGCGCCCTCCAGGACAACGGGGGCCTGGTCCTCGGGGCGTTCGTCGACATCTATCTCGCGGGATTCTCGCTCGGGTTCCTCGGCTGGGACGGCGAGCGGCTCTTCCATTACTCCCACATGACCGCGGTGCGTCCGGAGTACCAGAACCACCGGGTCGGCCTTCGCCTCAAGGCGTTCCAACGGGACGAGGTCCTGAAGCAGGGCCTCCCGCTGATCCGCTGGACGTTCGACCCCTTGCAGAGCCGCAACGCCCAGCTGAACGTCCGTCGTCTCGGGGCGCGGCCCGACCGGTACCTGATCCACTACTACGGCCAGATGGGGTCCGAGCTCAACCGCGGGTTGGAGACGGATCGGGTCCGGGTCACCTGGGAGATCACGAGCAGCCGGGTGGAGAGCCGGCTCGCGGGCACCCTCCCGACCCCCGAGGAGGATGCGCAGCGGTGGAAGGCGTCGGTCCCGATCGTGGAAACGACCCAGGGGGACACCGGTCTCCGGCTCCCGGCCGTGGTGAGCGAACCCAGCGCACCGGCCGTGAACATCGAGGTCCCCTTCGATCTGCGAGCGGTCCGGGACCACGAGCCCGACTCCCTCACGCGATGGCGACACGCGACGCGCGACGCGTTCCGCGCGGCGTTCGACCTCGGGTACGTCGTCGACGACTTCGCCGTGATCTCGCTGGAGCATGAGCGTCGGAGCTTTTACTTCCTCTCGGCCCCGGGCCCTCAACCGGCGGAGGGGCCCGGTCCCCGCTGATGCGTGTTCGCTCCGCCCAGATCGATGAGCTCCGCCTCGATCTTGCGGAGCCGTTCGAGACGAGCTTCGGGGTCCAGCGACACCGGCGGCTCCTGATCGTGAACCTGGAGACGCCCGAGGGCCTGATCGGCCGCGGCGAATGCGTGGCCACCGAGGAGCCCCGATACTCGAGCGAGACGGTCGAGACCGCGCGCGGGGCGATCCTCTCGTTCCTGCTCCCCCCGGTGTTCCGGATGCGCTCGGTCGATCCCGCGGCCTTCCGCGTCGCGGTCGCCCCGTTCCGCGGGAACGCGATGGCCAAGGCCGCGGTCGAGGGGGCCCTCTGGGACCTGGCCGCGCAGCAGCACCGTCGGTCGCTCTCCCACGAGCTCGGTGGCCGCCGGACCCGGATCGAGGTCGGGGTCAGCGTGGGCATCCAGCCGACCGTAGCGGGTCTGGTCCGTCGGGTGGGTCGGTACCTCGACGAGGGCTACCGACGGGTGAAGCTCAAGGTACGTCCGGGATGGGATGCGCGTCCGGTGGGCGCGGTCCGTCGCGAGTTCCCCGACCTGCGGCTCTGGGTCGATGCGAACCAGGCCTACCCTCCGAGATCGCTCGACGCGATCCGGAAATGGGCGGAGCGGTACGAGGTCGAGCAGGTGGAACAACCGTTCCCGGAGCATGCGTTCTCGGCCCACGCCCGATTGGCCCGGGGAGCCCCGTTCAAGGTCTGCCTCGACGAATCGATCGTCGATCCCTGGTCGCTCGAGGATGCTCTCGACCGAGGGTCCCTGACCAGTTTGAACGTGAAGGCCGGTCGGGTCGGGGGGCTCGGGATCGGGCTCGAGATGGGGAAGCGGGCGGCCCGGGCCCGCCTTCCCGCTTGGGTGGGCGGGATGCTCGAGACCGGGATCGGCCGGGCCGGCAACGTGGCCCTGGCCTCCTGCTCCCCGTTCTCCTTCCCCGGGGACCTCTCCGCCAGCGCCCGGTACTTTGCCGACGATATCGCCGAGCCCGAGTTCGTCCTCGGTCCCGGGAGCACGCTCGCGGTTCCCCGGGGGCCGGGACTTGGGGTCTCGATCGTCGCCCGCAGCTACCGGCGCCACCTCCGCCGCCGGGTCCTCCGGCGGGCGTGAAAGGCACTTATCGGGCGTCCCTCTAGAGCGAGGGATGCCCCCCTCCGGCCGGCCCCATGATCGTCCGCTCCCCTCTCTTGGGCTCGCGATCTTCGTCATCGCCGCCGTCGCGTTCGGCGTGGCCGCGGCGCTGCTCGCTGCCCCCTACGTCACTCCACCGTCCTCGACAGGGAGTGGGCCGACCCTCCAGACGAACACGATCCTCTCCGACGCGGTCGAGCTCTCCGGGATCGTGTTCCTGATCGGCATGTTCGGCTACTTCCTCGTGCGCCGGCTCACGGGAGCCTCTGCCAGCCTCCCCGGTCGGGCCGTGGCCCCGATCCTGGTGGTCCTGCTCTTGCTCGTCGTCTTCGTCCTCGTGTCCCGTTTGGTCACTCCGGGGCCGCTGCCCCCCAGCCAAGGTTCGACCGGGTGCGGAGCCCCTCCGTGCGGGACGAACTCCTCGTCGGCCGTCCAGAACAACTCGACCGCGAACTCGAGCCTGTTCGGCACCTACTCGGGCCTCGGTCTCCATCTGCCCGGATGGTGGGTCTACGCTGCGCTGCTGGGAGTGGTCGCGATCGCCCTGCTCGTGGTCCTTCCCCTGCTCTCGCGTCGGGGCGGAACGCGAGAGGCGCCCGCTCCCGCTGAGGCGGACCCCGAGTCCATCCGACGGAGCCTCCAAGAGACATTGGCAGACCTCGGCTGGGGGGAGGGTAGCCCGCGGGAGCGGATCATCCGGGCCTATGGGCGCCTGCTCACCCGCGTGGCGTCCGGGACGGGGGATCTGGCGACGCTCACCCCCCGGGAGATCGAACGTCTCTGCCGGACCCGCCTGCGGATCCAGGCCGCGACGGCCCACGAGATCACTGCCCTCTTCGAGGAGGCGCGCTATTCCACCCACCCGATGGGAAAGGTCGAGGTCGATCGGGCCGAGCGTTCCCTCGCTCGGGCGTTGAAGGACCTCGAGGGCCCGCTGCTCCCCGAGATCCCGTTCCTGTGACCTCGCGATCCGCCGAATGGGCCCTCATCGCGGTGATCCTCATCGCGACGGCGATCGCCGTGGTGGCCCGCGGGAACCTCGTGGTCTCGATCCCCGCCTCCGCCCTGGCCGTGGGCCTCGCGATGCTGCTCGGGCTGTCGGAGCTCTGGGGGCCGGCGTCGCGTGCGGGATCGGGATGGGCCCGTTCGTCCCTCCGACCGTCCGAAGCGGCCCACGCCCCGGATCTCCGCTCCGCGTTCTCTTCCGGTGAGATGGGCCGGGAACGGATCGTCGCCGAGATCGAGCGTTTGGACCGGGCCTTCCGCCCGGTCGGGTCCGGTCGGATCGATCCGGCGGAAGTGCGACGGCTCCGACACGTTCCGCCCGAGGAGTTCGGCCGGTGGTTGTCGGGGCGGATCGATGAGATCGAGCGGTCCGCATGAGCGCTCCGAGCGCTGACCCCGGGTCCCGGCCGTTCCTCGGACCCCGGGCGATCGTGCTCTACGCTCTCGCCGCCGTCCTGACCCTCGCCGCGATCGTGTTCCGCACGTCCGTACCCCTGTTCGCGGCCCTGGTGTTCCTGCTGGCCCCTCTGGCCTCCGGCCTACTGAGCCCGCGGCGGCCGGTCGTCGGTCGGCTGCTCTGGGCCGTCGCCGAGGGGACCTTGGACGTCGACGTCCAGGGACGGCTCGAGCTCCCCGAGGGCATCGATCCACGGGATGTCCGTCTCCGGTTCGATCGTCCGCTGCCGCTCACGGAGGTCCGGCCCCCCGAGCATGAGGTCGAGGGCGCGGCGATCCGGTTCTCTCTTCATTGGGCCACTCCCTACCCGATCCTGACCACGGTCCCGCTCCCGTCCGCACGCTGGGAGGATCCCTTGGCCCTCGCGTCGCTCCCGGTCCGGATCGAAGGCGACGCATTGACCGTCGAGCGGTACCCGCCCGAGGTCGCCCGCATCGGGTCGGTCCGTTTGCGTCGTACGACCCAGCTCCCGGGCGAGGTCCGGTCCCGGGCGGTCGGTAGCGGAGGCGAGTTCTTCGCAGTGCGGGCGGCCGTGCCGAGCGATACCTCCCGGCAGATCAACTGGAAGGCCAGCGCCCGACGGTCGCGCTGGATGGCCAACGAGTTCTTCCTGGAACGGACCGGCGACCTGCTGATCCTGATCGACCTCCGTCCCACGTCGCTCGGACCCGCCCGGGACCAGGCATTGGCCGCGGTCGCTCGCGTCGCCGCGCTGGGCATCGCCAGCGCCTTCCTCCGGGAGAAGTCCCGGGTCGGCGTCGGAGTGTTCGACGAGTTCTTGCGCACCGTACCGCTCGCCGCGGGTCGGGTCCAACGGTCCCGCATCGCGCGGCTCCTGGAGAGCGCCCAGGTGGGCCCGCTCGCCGGCCCGACCGAGCGGTTCGCCGTCTCGGTGCGACGGTACTTCCCGACCGGGCTCAACACGCTCGTGATCTCATCGATGGAGGCGGAGAGCTCCGAGGATCTCCTGCTCTATCTCCGTCGGCGGGGATACTTCCCGTTGGTCCTGAGCCCGTCCCCGCTGACCCTGTCCCGGCCGCTCCGGGGTCGGGAAGCGCCCTTCGAGCCGATCATCGCTCGCCTGGAGTCCTTGGTCCGGCGCCAACGGCTGAACGAGGTGTGGAAGGTGGCCCCCGTGGTCGATTGGGACAACTTCTGGTCGCTGGCCCCACTGGTGCGGTTCCTATCGACACCCGTCCGCAACCGGGAGAGCGGCGCGTGAGCGAGAGCGCCCCCGCCGAGCGCGATCGTCCTTGGGCGGGCGAGGCCGTGCACGCCGCGCTCTACCTTCTGCCCGCGATCCTGCTCGCCTTGGTGAACGCCCGTTCGGCGATCCTGGCGCTCGTAGGGATCGGAGCCACGGTGGCGGTGGGGCTGGTGGTGCGACGCCAACGGCGCCTCCCTCGCCGGGTAGGGGTCGGGATGGGCGTGATCGGCGCGGGATCGGTCGTCGTGAGCGTGACCGCGGTCCCGAGCGCGCTGGCCGCCCTCCTGTGCGGGGCCTCCGCCCTTCTGGCCGTGGCCTGGATGACGAGCGATCCCTGGGAGCCCCGTCCGATCACAGGTCGCATCCGTATCCTCTGGCTGCCGTCCCTTTCCTTCTTCGTCGCCTTCGTGAGCTCGATCGCCCTACCGGCCGGACAGCAGACGGTCGGCCTCGCGGCGGGCCTTCTGGCCCTGGTCTTTCTGATGCTCGCGTTCCTCTACCGGCAGTCCGCATCGTTGGGGGAGGAGCGGGCAGAAACCTCTTAGGGGGCCCGATCGTGCATCGTCCGGCGCGCCCAACGGCGCGACCCGGGTACCGACGAAGGGTCCCTCTTGACCAACGCGGACGGGTCGTCCGCACGGGATGAAGTGAGGACAACCCCGGTGTCCGACACCCCCGGCCGGGGTCAAGGACGCCGAGAGGGCCGTTCGGCCTACCCTGAAGCGCACCCGTTACGGCCGGGGAATAACCGGATCCTCGCCCGTTATCATGGTACATATACCACGGGCCGGTTCTCGACCATCCAACGGGGAGGCATCGGATATCCACGGACCGGAGGCTCGCACGCTCCTCCTCCGCTTGAAGGAGGGGATCCATCGCGTCGTGGTCGGGCGGGACGAGGTCCTGGACCAGATCCTGGTCGGGCTCGTGGCCGACGGCCACCTCTTGATCGAGGACCTTCCGGGGCTCGGAAAGACGCTGATGGCGAGATCGTTCGCCCAGGCGCTCGGGCTCAAGTTCACCCGCATCCAGTTCACGGCCGACCTCCTGCCCCAGGACATCACCGGGGGTGAGGTCTTTGACGTCTCGAAGAACAGCTTCTCCTTCCGGCCCGGACCGGTGTTCACGAACCTCCTCCTCGCCGATGAGATCAATCGCGCCCCTCCGAAGGTCCAGTCGGCGCTGCTCGAAGCCATGCAGGAGTACCAGGTGACCAGCGAAGGGGGCACACATCCCCTCTCGCGTCCGTTCATCGTGTTGGCGACCCAGAACCCGCTCGAGCTCGAAGGGACGTATCCTCTCCCCGAGGCCCAGGTGGACCGGTTCCTGATGCGGCTCACCGTGGGCTATCCGACCGTCACCGAGGAGCGGGCGATCCTGGACCGGCGCCGAGAACGACGGACGGACATGGTGGAGGTGCCGCAGGTCCTGGCCCCGGAGGATCTCGTGAACATCCAGGGGGCGGCCGAGGAGGTCGAGATCGACCCCGCGCTGGAACGGTACATCGTGGACCTCGTGGGGCTCACGCGCGCGGACCCTCGGGTGGAGGTCGGCGCCTCGCCCCGGGGTTCCCTCGCGCTCCTCAAGCTCTCTCGCGCGAGGGCACTCATGGAGGGCCGTGACTTCGTCGTACCGGATGATGTGAAGTCCCTCGCGGGGCCGGCGCTCGCCCATCGTATCATCGTACGGCCCGAACCGTGGATCCGGGGCGTCCGAGGGATCCAGGTCGTGGCCGCGGCCTCGGAGCGGCTCACGGTGCCGAAGGTCGGGTAGGTCCCGAGGCCGGTCCTCCGCAAAGACTTTTCAGGCCCCGCGGGTCCCCGGGCCCCGTGGCCGAACCGCGTCCGATCGTGGTGGTCGCCGATCCGATCGATCCCGAGGCGCTCCGACGGCTCGCCCTCGGACCCTGCGAGGTCATCGACGCGAGCGCGGGGGCCGCGGCCCTCGCGGAGCATCTTTCCCAGGCCTGGGGGCTCATCGTCCGCAGTCGGACGAAGGTGACGGCCGACCTCATCGGGAAGGCTCCCCTGCTCTCCGTCGTGGCGCGGGCCGGGGTCGGGGTCGACAACGTCGACCTCCCGGCCGCGACCGCCCGGGGGATCCGGGTCGTGAACGCTCCCACGGCCGCGACCGAGAGCGTTGCAGAGATCACCGTGGCGTTCATGCTGATGCTCGTTCGGGACCTGTTCTCCCAGATCCAGACGACGAAGGCCGGACGGTGGGAGCGCGGGGGGAACCGGCAGGAGCTGGCGGGCAAGGAGGTCGGCTTCCTCGGCTACGGCCGGATCGCTCGCGAGGTGGCGCGCAAGCTGACCGCCTTCTCGGTCAGGTCCCGGGCGTTCGACCCGTTCGTGAAGAACACCGACGATGGGACCGAGATGCTCGATCTCGAAACGGTCCTCTCGGGCTCCGACATCGTGAGCGTGCACGCGGCGCTGACCCCGGAGAACCACCACCTGCTGAACGCCGAACGGATCCAAGGGATGCGACGCGGGGCGTACGTCGTGAACGTGGCCCGCGGACCCCTCATCGACGAGGCGGCCCTGTTGGCCGCGCTCGACTCGGGTCAGCTCGGCGGGGCGGCCCTGGACGTGTTCGAGACCGAACCGCCCCGGGACCCCCGTCTTCTCGCGCATCCCAAGGTCCTGGCGACCCCCCACATCGGGGCCGCGACCCACGAGGCGCAGGCCCGAGCGGGATCGCAGATCGTGGACGAGGTCCTCCGTGCGCTCAACAGCCAACCGTTACAAGCCTGGGTGAATCCCCCGGCGCGGAGCTAGCGATGCCGTTCGATCCCGAGACCGCCACCTTCCTCATCGCGGGTCCGGTGCGGATCCATCCCCGCGTCCTTCGGGCGATGAGCACCCCGTCGCTCAACCATCGTGGAGAGTACTTCCACGGGGTCGTACAAGAGATCCGCGACCTCCTCCCGGTCCTCTTCGGGACGAAGGGGAACCAGGTCGTCCTGACCGGTAGCGGGAGCGCGGGGCTAGAGGCGACCTACTCTTCCCTTCTCCGAAAGGACGAGCGGACCCTCGTGCTGACGAACGGGAACTTCGGGGATCGTACGAACGAGATCGCCCGGAGGTACTGCGACCGGGTCACGACCCTCACCGCTCCCTGGGGAACGCACATCCCCCTCGAGGCCGCCCGGGCCGAGCTGGAGAAGGGGGACGTCCGAGCGGTCTGCGTCGTGCATAACGAGACGAGCGTCGGCCTCGCCAACGATCTCGCCGCCCTGGCGCCCCACGTGCACCGGGCGGGAGCGCTGTTCCTCGTCGACGGCATCTCCGCCGTGGCGGGTATCCCGTGCCCCATCGACGCCTGGAAGATCGACGGGCTCATCGCGGGCAGCCAGAAGGGTCTCGCGGCCCCCGCCGGGCTCTCGTTCGTCCATCTGTCCGACCGGGCGGTCTCGGAGCTCCGGCCCGCGACCTTCTATCTGGACCTGGCCGCGCATCTCAAGTCCCTCAAGGACAACGATACCCCGTGGACCCCCGCGGTGCCCCTCTTCCTGGCCCTCCGGGAGGCGCTCCAGATCCTGAAGGAGGAGGGCCTCGAGGCCCGGCTGGCGCGAACGCACGCCCTCGCCGAAGCGTCCCGTGCGGCCGCGGCGGCGATCGGGCTCGAGCTCTTCCCGGACCCCGCGCACGCGTCGGATACGGTCACGGCGATCAAGAACCCGGAGGGGCTCGGGGACGCCCAGCTGCGCAACGCCCTTCGGGACCGGTACAACGTGCTCCTCCAAGGGGGACAGGCGGCCCTCAAGGGGAAGATCTTCCGCATCGGTCACATGGGGATCGCCGATTGGGCGGATCTCCTGATCACGTTCGCGGCGCTGGAACGGATCCTTCTGGCCGCGGGGCGCTTGCCCCAGGCCGGCGTCGGCGTGCGCGCGATCGTCGAGCGCATGCCCTAGCGGGCGCTAGATATCGACGATCACCCGCGCGCGCCGGGTGCTCACGTCGAACAAGAGCTCGTGGAACGTCGCCGCCTTGACCTCCTTGCGCCGCGTGTGGCGCGCGGGATCGAAGACCTCTCCGCTCACCGTGGCCAGGAGCGAGGTGGGGGGATCCCCCAGCGGCCGGGCATGGATCCTCCGGCCGAGGAACCCCTCGGTCTGCTGGAGCAGGATGAGCTCGTTGAGAAAGGCCACCAAGAGGGACGGCGCGTCCGGCCCGCTCGCGGAGATGGTCCGCTCCTCCCGGGGACGGACGCGTCGGAGGTCGGTCATCAGGGCGAAGAGACCGGTCCCGGCCGCCTCGAAGAGCTCGGCCGCGTTCTTCCCGCGGGCCCAGATCCCCACGTCGGCGGTGGTGGGAAAACTCCCGTACCGAGGGGCGACGGCCCGACCCACCGACCACTCCCTCCGTCCGACCGGAGGGGGAACGGTCGCAGGGCAAGAGACTTTACCCTCTCCCCTCCTTTTCGCCTCCGCGGATGAAAGGAACCCTCATCGTCCCCACCCTGAACGAGGCCGACTCGATCGGGGTCGTGATCCGGTCGTTCCGGACCGCGGTCGAGCGGGCGAACAAGGAGCAGTTCAGCGGTTCCCCGATCGAGTGGGAGGTCCTCGTCGTGGACGGGTTGTCCGGCGATGGGACGGCCGACCGGGCCCGGGAGGCGGGGGCCCGCGTCCTCTCGGAACCCCGGAAGGGGTACGGGCGGGCGTACCTGACCGGCCTCGCCGAGGCCCAAGGGGACGTGATCGCGACCGCGGACGGCGACGGGACCTATCCCGTCGAGGAGATCCCGGGGCTCGTCCACCGGTTAGAGACGGAACAGTTGGACTTCATCTCGGGCGACCGGTTGACCATGCTCAACCGCAAGGCGATGACCACCGAGCACCGGATCGGGAACCGGCTCCTCAACTTCTTTCTCGGCATCGCGTACCATCGGTTCCTGGCCACCCTTCCGCGCGGGACCCTCGTCGACAGCCAGAGCGGGTTCTGGGTGTTCCGGCGCTCGATCCTGGCCCGGCTGACCCTCACGCAGGAAGGGATGGCGTTCAGCGAGGAGATCAAGCTGGAGGCGGTGATGCGCGGCTTCCGGTTCGAGGAGATCCCGATCGGGTACGCGGAACGGTGGGGCGCGCCCAAGCTCTCGAGCTGGCGCGACGGCCAGAAGAACCTCTTGTTCCTCCTCGAGAAGCGGCTCGCCGTCCATCGGGAGTCGCGTCACAAGAGCGCGATCGCGCAGAAGAAGTCGACGCCCTACTGAGTCTTGCCCGCGCGTTCCTTCGACTTCACTCGAAGACCGTGATAGCCGCACTTGCGGCACTGGACCGCCCGGGGCGGGTTCCGCGCCGAGCAGTTCATGCAGATCTTCTTGTTCAAGAGCCGGTTCACGGCCTCCGGGAACGGCATGGGCCGCCGCCCGACCTACGGCCGATATAAAAACCCTCGCCCGCGGAAGGGTGCATCGTCTCCCAGAGAGCGGCCCCGTTCGGTTGATTAGTCGGTAAGCCGCGCCGTCCACGAGGGGGCGCGGATCCTGCGAGCCAGCGAGTACGGCCTCCTCGTTCTGCTGGCGTCCCTGTGGGGGCTCTCCTATGTGTTCTATCGGGTCGGGGCCCCCGCGCTCGGGCCCGCGCTTTTCGTCGAGCTCCGCGTGCTCCTCGCGAGCGGTCTTCTGCTGGCGTACCTGGCGGGTCGTGGGGCCACCGCGGGTACCGGCCGCCGCCTGCGGGAGCGGTGGCGGGAGTACCTCGTCCTGGGCGCGATCAACGCGGCGCTCCCGTTCACCTTGATCGCGATCGCCGAGCTCACCCTCCCCGCCTCCTTCGCGTCCGTCCTCAACGCGACCGCTCCGGTGTTCTCTACGCTCCTCGCCGTCCCGCTGCTGGGCGAGCGGCTCCGCCTCCGACCGGCGGTCGGCGTGATCGTCGGGGTCGTCGGCGTGGTCGTGCTCGTGGGCGCGGCCCCGTTCCCGCTCACTCCGGTCCTCGTCGTGTCGGCGATGGCCTCCCTGATCGCCGCGCTCTCGTACGGCCTGGCCGCGATCTACGTCCGGAGGGCGCTCCAGGGCGAGTCCCCCCTCGACCTCACGCTCGGCCAGCAGCTCTCCGCCTCGCTCCTGCTGATCCCGTTCGCCCTGTTCGAGCTGCCGACCGCCCGGTTCACGCCCGGGGCCATCGGTTCTGTCGTCGGGATCGCGGCTCTGTCCACGGCGCTCGGGTATGTGATCTACTTCCGGATCCTTCAGGTCGCGGGTCCGACCCAGGCGCTGACCGTCACCTTCCTCATCCCCGTCTTCGGCATCCTTTGGGGGAGCCTCCTCCTGGGAGAATCGATCGGTATCGGTCTCGTCCTCGGGGCGGCGATCGTCCTGGTGAGCATCGGCCTCGTGACGGACGTGCGCGCTCAGGCGGCTCCGAAGACTCCCCACTCGCCTGCCGAATAAGCCAAAGAACCATCCGCTCCGGCTCGCTGTCATGTTCGTGGTCTCGGATTCGGTCGGGGAACGGGCCGTGCGAATGGCGCGGGAGACGATCGAACGAGAGATCCTCGCGGAGTCCTCCACGGATCCGGCCCGGGCCTACCGCGACCAGGTCCTTCCCTCCGAGTTCGATGAGCCGCGAGGCGTGTTCGTTACCCTCTCCCGCCACTCGGACGGGTCGCTGCGAGGATGCATCGGCTTTCCGCTGCCGGTCTACCCGCTGCGCGTCGCTCTTCCGCGCGCCGCCTGGGCATCCGCGCGCGAGGACCCTCGGTTCGAGCCCGTGCGCAAGGTGGATATCCCCCGTCTCGACGTGGAAGTGTCGATCCTGACGCGGCCGGTCCGGATCCCCCCCGCCTTGCCGGAGGACCTCCCGGGACGCATCGTGGTCGGCCGCGATGGCCTCATCGTGGAGAACGAAGGATCGAGCGGTCTGCTCCTGCCTCAGGTGGCCCCCGAGGAAGGATGGGGTCCGGAGGAGTTCCTCGCCGCGACCTGCCGCAAGGCCGGGCTTTCCCCCACGGCCTGGAAGGATCCCCGCACCTCGGTGCTCCGCTTCGAGGCCGAGGTCTTCCATGAACGCCGTCCGGGCGGCAGCATCGAGCGGCGTCGCGAGAACTAGCTGTCACTGGCGGGCGCCGTGAGCGGGGCCATGGCCACCTCGAGGACCTGTCCGTCCAGTTCGAACCTTCGGACCGTCACGTTCGGTGGGGCCGGCCCCGGCTCGATGGCCAGCCGTTCGGCCAGCACCTCCTTACGGATCGTGCTCTCACCGACCATCACCGCCGTCAGCCACTCGCCGGACGCATAGAGGGTGATCTCGACCGGATCGAGGTAGTCGAGATCGAGCTCCTTGCGGAGGAGCTGGAGCCGTCGAAGGATCTCACGGACCATGCCCTCTTGCCGGAGCTCCGGGGTCGGTGTGCGGGAGAGCGCAGCGGTGACCGTCTCTCCCTCGGTCCTTACGACCCAGTCGGATCCCGGATATGTTCCCGGGTCGTGCGATGGTTCATGCCGCGTCGACCGCACGTTTAGCTCCTCCGAGAGGAGCTCGTCCGCCTCGGTCCCAAGAGGTCCGAGCTCGAGGTCCGGTGGTCCGAAACGGACGAACGTCGCGAGCGGGACGCGGCTCTTCACTCCGGCCCGCTGACGGAGCTCGCGCCCGACCTCCGACCAGGCCAGGACGCGATCCATCGCGCGCTCAAGCTCCGGGTCACGGG